>PKWK01000349.1:0-6569 GCA_003133205.1 Granulicella sp.
CCGTCCCCGCTCACCACCTCCACCCGCATCGCCTTCACCGGCAGCACATCGCCCGGCTTCACCACCAGGTGCTCCGCATGCCCATCCGCCAGCACCTTCTGGTATGCGGTCCATCCCGCAACCGTCGCCCCGCCTCCCTGCACCGCCTCGCTCTCGCGATTGATGCCATGATCGATGAACCGCCCCACCGGAACCATCCCCACCAGTTGCGGCAATCCGCCCACATGGTCGGAGTGATAATGCGTCACCACCAGGTTGTCGATCTTCGTCACGCCCGCCTGCTTGCACATCGCCGCGATCCGCGTCGCATCGCGCGCCGTAGCCCCCGCCGATCCCGTATCCACTAGCAAGCTCTCTCCATCCGGCGCAACGAACAGCGTCGATTGCCCACCCTCCACATCGACGAAGTAAACCTGCAAATCACCGTGGCCACTTTGCGGCCCGCCCGTCGGGCCTCGATGCCCTCCGCTACCCTGCGCCCACCCAGCCACACTCACCGCAAACATCGCCACTAACCCCACACTCCAAAGCTTCCCTATACGCATGATTCCCCTCGCTCTTGCAGCAATCGCCGCTGTATACCTGCCAACGTTGGAATCATCGCACCTCGAAGCCACAAAAACATAGCCCACCACTCCTCGCCCACAGCTCACGGCTCATAGCTCATAGCTGATTCACAAAAAGCAGCTTGCGTACCGAGGCGCTCTCCCGATCACAACATCCGCCGTCGTATACTTCCCACTGTCCGCCGCCAGGAGAAGCCATGATCCACGAGAAGGCCCGAAACTCGACGTGCAGACCGAGCTTGCTTTTACTCTTGGCCGCCCCGATGCTACTCTCCGTCACGCCGGCGCACGGCCAACTGGAGCACAAGGGCCCAGTCAATGCCATCGCCCTCGCCGCCAAGCTGCCTCCGTACGACGTCGTCTCCGTCAAGCAGAACAACACCGACGACCAGTCCGCCAACATGACCATCCACGATGACACATTCACCGCAACCAACATGCCGCTGCAGATGATCATCGAGTTCGCCTACGACATCAAGGAGGACCTGATTTCCGGGCTCTCCGGCCCCGTAAGCTCGGCGCACTTCAACATCGAAGCCAAGATCCTCGCGCCGGACGGCGGCAAGCCCCCCAAGCTCACCGATACCCAGATGGAGGCCATGATCATCCCCCTGCTCGCCGACCGCTTCCACCTCAAGGCACATCTGCTGCCCAAAACTCTTCCTGTCTACGATCTCGTCGTCCAGCGCGGCGGCCCGAAGATCCAGCTCTCCCAAGCCGAACGCACGGACACTTCCTGGAACGTCAACGGAGTGAACACCGACAAGGTCCTCACCGCAAAAAGCGCCTCCATGGCCGACCTCGCGCAGGCGCTCTCCGACGAGGTGCATCGCGAGGTCATCGACAAAACCGGGCTGCAGGGCGCCGCCGACATCACCCTCAAGTGGTCCGACGATGTAGCCGCCGAGCAGGGCGGCAGCAACGTCATCTCAATCTTCACCGCTCTCGAGGAGCAACTCGGCCTGAAGCTCCAATCCTCCAAGGGCCCAGTCGACACCCTCGTCGTCGACCACGTAGAAATGCCCTCGGAAAACTAGGGCAGCCTCTGCGGAACGCCAACGCCCGGATCGTGCGCCGGCGTATACTTCCCGAACCGCCCCAAGGACAAATCGCGCCCTGGTTTGAGAATGACTGAGATGACCCCAGCAAACCCCGTACGCATATCAGGCAGGCTATTGCCGCTCGCCGTCGCAATCCTCCTCTGCGCCCCGGCAGCACACGCCCAGCTCGCGCACAAAGGCCCCGCCGCAGCCATCGCGCTCTCAAAGACGCTCGCCCCCTACGACATCAGCTTCGTCAAGCAGAACAAATCGGAAGAACAAGCATGGCGCTTGGATCTACGCGACAACGTCTTCACCGCAACCCACGCCTCGCTAATAGCCATTCTCTCGTACGTCTACGACATCAATGGCGACCGGATCACCGGCCTCACCGGCCCGGTCGCCTCGCTGAACTTCGACGTGACGGCCAAGGTTCTACCCTCCACCGACGGCATTGAACCCAAATTCACCGACCTTCAGCTATCGGCGATGATGATTCCTCTGCTCGCCGACCGCTTCCGTCTCAAGGCGCACGTCCAACCGAAGATCGCCCCCGTCTACGATCTAGTCGTCGCCAAAGGAGGCGCGAAGATTAAAATCGACCAGTCTGAACAAGGCGGTGGCGACTGGAACATCAAAAGCACCAGCACCGAAAAGCTACTCACCGGCAAAAGTGCCTCCATCGACAATCTTGCCGACGTTCTCTCCGACGTAGCCGGCCGCAAGGTCATCGACAAAACCGGCCTCTCGGACCACGCCGACATCACCCTCAGATGGTCCGACGATGTGGCGCTCACGCAGGGCGACGCGAACGCGATCTCCATCTTCACCGCCCTCGAAGAGCAGCTTGGCCTCAAGCTCCAGCCCTCCAAAGGTCCGGTCGACATCCTCGTCATCGACCACGTCGAGATGCCCTCGGAAAACTAGCCGTCGCGGCGTTCGGCGACAGAAACGCAAAGGCGGCCATCGCTGGCCGCACTGTCGCGCAAATCTGTATTCGGGCGTCTATTTGTTGTGCCCATGCCCTTCGTCGTGCCCATGCCCATTCCCGTTGTCGCCATGACCTTTCCCTTCATTGCCATGACCATTCCCACGATCGCCACCATCACGCCCGCGGTCGCCATCGTGGCCTCTGCCCTCATCGCCATGGTCCTTGTAGAGCCCGTACGCGTGTCCCGGAGGCCCTTCTCTCTGCTCGACGATCACCGGCCGTCCCACGCCAAGCTCAAACCCGTCCGTAGCGATGAACACCTCCGGCCGTCCCCGATTCACCTCATAGAACTGCCCATGCCTCATCGAAGACTCGCGCTCCAGGTCGTACTGATACCGCAATGGCCTCTCATGCTGCTCGTGCAGCGCATAAATCTCCGCCGCCATTGGCCCAATCGAAATCCCGCCGCGCCCGCCGTTATAGCTCACGCGAACGCCCACATACGCCGGCTCCGGCTGGTTGTACACAAAGCGAATCGAGTTCGGATCAACCCGGTTCACCGCCTGGTTGTAATAGAACTGGTCACCGCGCCAGTATCCTCCGCGATATCCCGTCCCCACATAGCCGCCGCCATACGGAATCCCACCGTAGAATCCGACGTGCCGCCCCCAGTACCCGTTATGAAACCGGAACCGCGAACCATCCGCGCCCCAATACCCCGGAGTCCACAACCCGCCCACGTACGGAGGCGCAACCCACGCGCCCGGAACCCAGTAGTATCCCCCCTGCCCGTACTGCCAATATCCCGGCGTCCAGATCGTGTTCGGCCGCGTCGCTACCGGCTGCGCGTAATCAGGCAACGGCGGAGGCGCCTGATCCGCCTCATACGCGCCCGCCTGATTCGAACCCTGCTGCCCAGCATCGGGATACTGCTCGCCCTGCTGGGTTTGCTGAGCCGCATCCTGCTGGCCCAGAACCTGTGCGGGCTGCGCCTGCCCGTTCACCGGAGCCATATTCACATCGGCCGGATCCGCCGGCGGCGCCTTCTTGCATCCACCCGCGCCCGCCAAAAGTATCAATCCAACCACAACCGCAGTACCTGTCCCAATCGTTCGCAAGTGCTTCACCTCGAAATCCTTCTATCAGTAAGATGCAAACGCTTCGCCAGCGCCCACGGATTTATCCATCGAATCCCACCAGCCGCCCGACCCAAAAATCCATACACACCGGCCCGTCCAGGCAGTAAAATACTGTATGAGTCCGCGCTCCTCTCGTCCTACGAGCCTCCTCAAGCGCTTCCGTCACGGCCGCCGAGACCGCGGTCGGTCCTCATCCAGCGCGCGGTCGGTCTTGATCCAAATCCTGGGTCATTCCTGACCTGAATTCCACGCACACCCATAATTTTTGATAGGCTTTTCCTTCCCGCCGACTCGCGCCCAATGCGTTGCCGGCCTCAAATTTCGCGCCGGGTGCCCCTCTAGGCCTCGCGCCCCGATGACGATAAACGGAGAAAACACATGACCGACAAGAATCCCGATTCCTTCCACAGCGCCGCAACCCTCACCTGCGGCGGGACCACCGTCAACATCTTCCGCCTCAACGCCCTCGCCGAATCCGCCGCCAAAACCAACCTCTCCCGCCTTCCCTTCTCCCACCGCATCCTGCTCGAAAACCTCCTCCGCCACGAAGACGGCCACTCCGTCACCGCTGACGACATCACCTTCCTCGCCAACTGGGACCCCAAGGCCGAACCCTCCCGCGAGATCGCCTACATGCCCGCCCGCGTCCTCATGCAGGACTTCACCGGCGTCCCCGCCGTCGTCGATCTCGCCGCCATGCGCGACGCCATGCGCGCCCTCGGCGGCAATCCCGAAAAGATCAATCCGCTCCAACCCGCCGAGCTCGTCATCGACCACTCCGTCCAGGTCGACGAATTCGGCTCCGTCAACGCCTACGACCTCAACGCCGCCCTCGAATTCTCCCGCAACCGAGAGCGCTACGCCTTCCTCAAGTNNGGCATGGGCATCTGCCACCAGGTCAACCTCGAATACCTCGCCCGCGTAGTCTTCACCACGCAGCCCGGTCCCGACGGCAAAGTCACCGCCTACCCCGACACCCTCGTCGGCACCGATTCCCACACCACCATGGTCAACGGCCTCGGCGTCCTCGGCTGGGGCGTCGGCGGCATCGAGGCTGAGGCCGCCATGCTCGGCCAGCCCGTCTCCATGCTCGTCCCCCAGGTCGTCGGCTTCCGTCTCACCGGCAAGCTGAAGGAAGGCACCACCGCCACCGACCTCGTACTCACCGTCACCGAAGCTCTCCGCAAGCACGGCGTCGTCGGCAAGTTCGTCGAGTTCTACGGCCCCGGCATCGCCGAACTCCCTCTCGCCGACCGCGCCACCATCGCCAACATGGCTCCCGAGTACGGCGCCACCTGCGGCATCTTCCCCGTCGATAACGAGACCCTCAAGTACCTCCGCCTCACTGGCCGCACCGAAGCCCACATCGCCCTCGTCGAGACCTACTTCCGCGAGCAGGGCCTCTTCCACACCGCCGGCGCCCCCGAAGCCGTGTACTCCTCCACCCTCTCGCTCGACCTCGCCACGGTAGAACCCTCCGTAGCCGGCCCCAAGCGCCCTCAAGACCGCGTCCTGCTCTCCCAGGCAGCCGCCAGCTTCGAGAAGCAGCTTCCCCAGCTCCTCGGCCCCAACGGCAACCAGGAATCCGCACGCCAGATGGTCCGATGGGAGGGAGAAGGCGGCCACCATTCCGGCAATGGCAACCTCACCAGCAGCAAAGGAGCGCCCGTACTCGTCGCAGCCCCCAGCGGCGACATCCCCGTCGCCACCCTCGCCCACACCGACACAGTCACCGCCGCACCCTCCAGCGTGAAAGCCCGCTTCGGCGTCGACCCCGACCCCTACCTCAACCACGGGTCCATCGTCATCGCCGCCATCACCTCCTGCACCAACACCTCCAACCCCTACGTCATGGTCGCCGCCGGCCTGCTCGCCAAGAAGGCCGTCGAAAAGGGTCTCTCCACGCCGCCCTGGGTCAAGACCTCACTCGCCCCCGGCTCCCGCGTCGTCACCGACTACTACAACAAGTCCGGCCTCACCAAGTACCTCGACGCGCTCCGCTTCCAGACCGTCGGCTACGGCTGCACCACCTGCATCGGCAACTCCGGCCCTCTGCCCACCGACGTCAGCAAAGCCATCGAAGACCACTCCCTCGTCGCCGTCAGTGTCCTCTCCGGCAACCGCAACTTCGAGGGCCGCATCTCCCCCGAAGTCCGCGCGAATTATCTAATGAGCCCCCCGCTGGTCGTCGCCTACGCGCTCGCCGGCCACATCAGCCACAACTTCGAGAGCGATCCCCTCGGCAAGGACAAGTCCGGCCAGCCCGTCTATCTCAAGGACATCTGGCCCACCCAGGCCGAGGTATCCTCCACCGTCGCCGCCTGCATCGACTCCGAGATGTTCCGCCACCAGTACGCCACCGTCTCGGACGGCGACCAGAACTGGCAGAACCTCAAGTTCCCCTCCGGCGATACCTACGGCTGGGAGCCCGACTCAACCTACATCCGCAAAGCCCCGTACTTCGACGGCATGACCGCCGCCCCTGTCCCCGTCGAAGACATCCGCGCCGCACGCTGCCTCGCAGTCCTCGGCGATTCTGTCACCACCGACCACATCTCTCCCGCCGGCTCCATCAAGAAGAACGGCCCNNCTACGGCTCGCGCCGCGGCAATCACGAAGTCATGGTCCGCGGAACGTTCGCCAACGTCCGCCTGCGCAATAAACTCGCGCCCGGCACCGAAGGCGGCGTAACCCGCCTGCTCCCCGAAGCCACCGACATGTCCATCTACGACGCATCGGTCATCTACGCCGAGCGCGGCACCCCGCTCTGCATTCTCGCCGGCAAGGAGTACGGCTCAGGCAGCAGCCGCGACTGGGCCGCCAAAGGTCCGCGCCTGCTCGGCATCCGCTTCGTCATCGCCGAGAGCTACGAGCGCATCCACCGCTCCAACCT
>PKWK01000349.1:6595-24204 GCA_003133205.1 Granulicella sp.
CTCGGCCTCACCGGCGAAGAGATCTTCTCCATCGGCGACCACCCCGGCCAGCTCAAAGCCATGCTCGACTCCAAGTTCGCCGACGGTCGCATCCTCCCCATCCTCGCCGAGAACGACAAGGGCAAAACCATCGAGTTCTCCGCCACCCTCCGCATCGACACCCCCCAGGAGATCCTCTACTACCAGCACGGCGGCATCCTCCAATACGTCCTCCGCCAACTAGCCGCCAAAGCCTGACCAACGCGGAGCTGTCCTCCTCATCGCTCGTCATCCTGAACGAAGTGAAGGACCCCTGTATTGGCCTTTGCCATTGCTTTTCTTGTTTGTCATTCCGTAGCGCAGCGGAGGAATCCGCTTCTCCTCCGCCGCGCCATCAACTATTCAGGATCGAGTTATGACGCTTTATCGGCCGGGTGGCCCATCCTTTCGCGCACTTTGCGAAAGGGTGGGTTAAGGCCAGCCGTGGAACCCGAACACTGCCTGTCTTCCACAGCCGCTTGGAGCTACCATCGCTGTACGAGGACAAGCGTATGCTTCCGGTCAGGTTCGATGACATCGGCAGTGCTGACATCTTGCGTTTAGTTGAAGATAAGACCTCGGAGCGCAAAATCAAATATTTACAAGGAGGCATTTTGCCATCTCGCTGCAAACGCAAGACTTAAGACCACCACCCCCCCCGGGGGGGGGTACCACTAAATCCGCCCTGCCGCCCGCAGCGCCGCGATCTCCGCATCCGTAAACACCCGCGACCGGATCAGAAACCGCACTCCCTCCGGCCCATCCAGCGAGAACATCCCGCCGCGCCCCGGAACTACATCCAGGATCAACTGGGTATGCTTCCAGTATTCGAACTGCGGCTTGCTCATGTAGAAAGGCACGCCCGGCGAATCGTCCGTCACCCCAATCGTCGCCAGCAGAACATCGCTGTCGCCAGTCATGAACTCGCCCAGCGGATAGCACATCGGCGACGAGCCATCGCAGCACCCGCCCGACTGGTGAAACATCAGCGGACCATGCTTCGCCTTCAGCGTCGCCATCAGCGCAACCGCCGCCGGAGTCGTCAATACCTGCTGCGGCAGCGCCCCAGTAACGAGGACACCAGTCCCGGGCGCCGCCGCAACAGTCGAATCAGCTGCAGCCGTCTCCAGTACGCCCATGGTTAGAAGAACCCCATGGCGTTCGGGCTGAAGCTGACAAGCACGTTCTTGGTCTGTTGATAGTGGTCGAGCATCATCTTGTGCGTCTCACGTCCGACGCCCGACTGTTTGTATCCGCCAAACGCAGCGCCCGCCGGATACAGGTGATAGCAGTTCGTCCACACGCGTCCCGCCTGGATGCCATGGCCGAACTTGTACGCGCGATTCATATCCCGCGTCCAGACGCCCGCGCCCAGTCCGTACAGCGTGTCGTTGGCGATCTCAAGCGCCTCATCTTCCGTCTTGAACGTCGTCACCGAAACCACCGGTCCGAAGATCTCCTCCTGGAAGATGCGCATCTTGTTATGGCCCTTGAAGACAGTCGGCTCGATGTAGTAGCCGTCCTTCAAATCGCCAGTCATCTTCGCCTGCTTGCCGCCGGTCAGTACCTCCGCGCCCTCCTGCTTGCCGATGTCGAGATACGAAAGAATCTTCTCCATCTGCTCGCTCGAAGCCTGCGCGCCAAGCATGGTTGACGCATCCAGCGGATTGCCCTGCTTGATCGCCTGCACCCGCTTCAGCGCCCGCTCCATGAACCGGTCGTAGATCGATTCCTGGATCAGCGCGCGCGACGGACACGTACACACCTCGCCCTGGTTCAGCGCGAACAGCGTGAAGCCTTCGAGCGACTTGTCGAAAAACGCGTCGTCCTCCGCCATCACGTCCGCGAAGAAGATGTTCGCCGACTTGCCGCCCAGTTCCAGCGTCACCGGAATAATGTTCTGCGACGCATACTGCATGATCAGCCGCCCCGTCGTCGTCTCGCCCGTGAACGCAACCTTGTTCACGCGCGGGCTCGACGCCAACGGTTTGCCCGCTTCCAGGCCAAAGCCGTTGACCACGTTCAGCACTCCCGGAGGAAGAATGTCCTCGATCAGCTCCATCAGGCACATGATCGACATCGGCGTCTGCTCGGCCGGCTTCAGCACCACGCAGTTGCCCGCGGCCAGCGCCGGCGCCAGCTTCCACGACGCCATCAGGATCGGGAAGTTCCACGGAATGATCAGGCCAACCACGCCCAGCGGCTCGTGATAGTGATAAGCCACAGTGGTCGAATCGATCTGGCCGATCGAGCCTTCCTGCGCGCGCACAACGCCGGCAAAGTAGCGGAAATGGTCGACCGCCAGCGGCATATCCGCGGCCATGGTCTCGCGAATCGGCTTGCCGTTGTCCCACGTCTCGATCGTGGCCAGCATCTCCAGGTTGTCCTCGATCCGCTGCGCGATCCGCTCCAGCAGACGCCCGCGATCGGCCGCCGACGTTTTGCCCCACGCTGCCTTGGCCGCATGCGCCGCGTCCAGCGCCTTGTCAATGTCGGCGGCTTTAGACCGCGCGATCTGGCACATCACCTGCCCCGTCACCGGGGTTACGTTGTCGAAGTACTCACCGGCAACCGGAGGCGTCCACTTGCCGCCAATGTAGTTGTCATAACGCTTCTTGAGCGAAATCGGGAACCCATAGGCGCCAGGCTGAACTGCGAGCATAGTCGTCGACATGAATGAATTCTCCTTCGAAGTGAAATTGGCGGTGAGCCGCAACCAGCAGCCAACCAGTGCCGGGGATTGTATCCCTCCGGCAGGTCGCCTGTCTCGCCTCTACGCAACCAATTAATGAGGCCGGCGGAAGCAGCCCACCCATTGCGCCGGAAGCCACAGGAATCAGGTCAGTTGGCCGACCGGAGGATCGGCTGAAAACCTAGAGAAACGAGATGCCGGTGAGCCGCTCGCACTCGCCCCACAGCCGAGCCGCAGCCGCCTTATCAAGCGCCTGAGCCGCCACCTGCGCCGGTCCCACATCACCTCCGCGCATCTCCTGGAAGCCCTGCGGCCCGTAGTATCCGCCGCCCACCACGTCCGGCGAAGTGGCCGCGAACAACGTGGGCATCGCTCCCTGCGCCTCCGTGTTCAGCAGCGCGCCAATCGCAACGCTGAAGCCGCGCCGCACCATTCTCTCCATCGGACTAAACTCGCCCACCACGAAAAGGTTGGTGTTGGCCACGCCGGGATGAGCAGCCACACTCATCACGCCTGAGGCCGCCGCGCGCAATCTGCGGTCCAGCTCGAACGCAAACATCAGGTCCGCAAGCTTCGACTGGCCATACGAACCGCTCGGGCTATAGCTCTTCGTCGATTGCAGATCGTCGAAGTTCAGCCGCGCCCGCTTGTGCGCAATCGAGGCCAGCGTAACCACGCGTGGTCTCTGCGGCTGGCTCGCGGCCGCACGCTCCAGCGCCGGCAGCAGCAGCGCCGTCAGCGCGAAATGGCCCAGCATATTCGTGCCGAACTGAATCTCAAAACCGTCGGCAGTCTCCAGCCGTGTCTTCGGCGCGTACACCCCAGCGTTGTTGATCAGCAGGTCGAGCGGAACTCCCAGCGCCAGCTCCGTCGCGGCAAACGCGCGGACCGATTCGAGCGACGCCAGATCGAGCAGCACAACCTCCGCGCTCGCATCGGCAACCTCGGCACGCAACCGCGCCAACGCCGCATCACCCTTCGCCTTGTCCCGGCACGCCAGCAACACACGAGCCCGCTTGCGCGCCAACTCAACCGCCGCATAGTAGCCGATGCCGCTGTTCGCCCCAGTAACCAGAGCGCGCTTACCCGCCTGGTTGGGAATGTCTGCCGCCGTCCAGCCCTTCCCCACTACCTCATTCGCTACAGATCTGGTCATGCCATCCTTTTGTTTGTCATTCCTCTTGCTTGTCATTCCCGCAAGGAATCTGCTTCTGTCGTTTCGATTAGCATCCGGGATGGCCTCAGAAGCGCCGCACGTCCTTGTAAAAAATGCAGTAGGTTTCCAGGTACCAGGATGCAAGAAAAATCACCAGCATCACGCCCACCGCCCAACAGAACATCCGAACCGGCAGCGTGCGTATTACCGGTTCGCTGCCTTTTTGCGTCGACTCGCGAAAGATCACTCCGCTGGTCAAACAGATTCCAGCCGCCAGCGAGAGCAGAATCACAGAATCCCAAATCCTTTGTTCCGGATCGCTTGCCGGCACAAGGAACGCATGACAGAAAACGGCGCACAGCGAGAACACGCATAATGCCAACGCAATCGGTTTGGCAACCTCCAGCAACATGCTCCCGACACTCGCTCGCGAACTTAGTCTACCGCGATCGCGCACTGATTTTTTCGGCACCGGGGCAACCTTTCCCGCAGTTCCGCCTTCGCGCCTGAAACATTTTCGGCTACCCATTGTCGTCTCCCCGGCATCCCAAAGACAGGCCCATTCAGGGCATCGGAAGATCCCCTCGCGCATGCTCAGTGCGAAATGTCCCAGCCTGGCGAGTGGATCCGGATCGCAAGGAGATTGAAAACATGGCACACCTAAGAAATTCTTCAGCGCCTCATTGGGTGCATTCGCAAATCTGTGAGCAACCGACCCTCAGCTTCCTCCGCAGCCTTGTCGTTCGATCCCTCTCGGCCGCTGCAATTGCGGGAGCAATCGTCTCCCAACTTCCAACCGCGGCCATTGCCCAGGAGCGGAACCCGACCGACCAGGCCATGCCAACGCAAGGCAATCCGGTCTCCCAGGAAAACGGGATGTACATCTATCGGGTCAAGGTCGTCCAGCGCAATCTGGACTGCGTAAATTACCTCCATCGCAGCGGTTCCACCACCATCGGTTTTGAAGGCACGCCTCTGCTCCAGGGAGCAAAGGGCGAAGCCAAAGTAGCCAGCGAGCGCGGCGGCATTACCATCGAAGCGAAGTTCGAAGGCCTCACCCCGGCGAACGGATTCGGCAGAGAGTACCTCACCTACGTGCTCTGGGCGATATCCCCCGACGGCCGCGCGCAGAACCTCGGCGAGGTTCTCCCCGAAGGCACCAAGACCAACATACGGGTCACAACCGCGCTACAGTCGTTCGGATTGATTGTCACCGCCGAGCCGTACTTCTCGGTCTCCGAGCCCAGCGATGTGGTCGTACTGCAGAACGTGATTCGGCAAGACAAAACCACCGGCATTCTCGAAAAGGTGAGCGCCAACTACTACCTGTTGCCGCGCGGCACCTACGCCGAAACGGCGGGCGCGCGCACCGTGGCGCATCCCATCACGCGTGACGAGCGATCGCCGCTGGAGTTGTACGAGGCCGATAATGCTGTGCGAATCGCACAGGAAGCGGGCGCCGACAAGTACGCTCCCGAAATCATGGCGAAAGCCACGCTCGACCTGCAGAACGCCTCCGACATCGATCGCAACAAGAAGGGCGATCGCAAGATGGAAATCACCAACGCCCGCGAAGCCGTGGAGCGAGCCGAGGATGCGCGAATCACATCGCTGCGCAAGCAGGCGGCGGAGCGCGAGGCGGCCACCGTAACCGCCAAGAACCAGGCCCAGGAAGATGCGGCACAATCGCAGCAGCAGGCACAGCAGTCGCAGATGCAGGCAGAGAAGGCCCAGATGCAGGCTCAGCAGGCGCAACTCCAGGCGGAACAGGCCCGGGCAGCCAAGGCGCAGGCCGATGCGGCTCGTGCACGTGCCGATGCGGAGGCTGCCGAGGCCAGGGCAAAGGCAGCCGAGGCCAACAAGAGCGTCGAGAGCGCAAACGCCGTCCGCGAGAAGCTGCGCGCGCAGTTGAACAGCGTGCTCGCAACCAGCGAGACGGCGCGAGGACTCATCGTCAACATGTCTGATGTGCTCTTCGATACCGGCAAGTACACCCTGAAACCGACCACGCAGGTCAGCCTCGCCAAGGTTGCTGGAATTCTGCAATCCTATCCTGGCTTGAAGGTGCAGGTGGAAGGCTACACGGACTCGGTCGGCTCGGACGATTACAACCAGAAACTGTCAGAGAATCGGGCCGGAACCGTGAAGCAGTTCCTGACCGCCCAGGGCGTATCACCCGCCAACATCACCTCGCAGGGCTTTGGGAAGAACAGTCCGGTAGCGGATAATTCGACCTCGAGCGGGCGCACGCAGAACCGGCGCGTCAACATGGTCGTATCGGGAGATGCGATCGGCATTAGTGAAGGCCAGAGTACGAGCCCGGCGCCACAGGGCCAACAATCCCCGCAGTAAAGCTGCAGGCGCAGTGCAATAAGAAAGGCCGCGAAAGCGGCCTTTCTTATTGCCCATCACCTACAGATGGATCGTCCAGCCAAGCTCCGCCAGCTTCTCTTCGATGTCCGCCAGCGCGTTGGCTAAAGCTGTCCGCCGGTGCGGGTTCGACGTTCGCTCCGACAGAACGCGTTCGCGCTGCATTTCCAGCGCCTGGCGCTGTCGCTTGCGATCGGCGTCCTGCGCATGAGCGATCGCGGGATCTACCTTGGGAACGGCGGCCTGTGCCTGTTGCTCTTCCACTGATTTGCTCTCCCATCCACGTGCCATAGGTCAATTTTACGCCTCATGCAGGGATTTACACCCGACCCCCCAGAAATCCACCCTATGAAGCGCTCCACCTCCCAGTGTCAATCCCCGTTCCGGCGGTCGCTCTGACACTTCTGTCTGGTACATCACACGCGCGGATGCCTATAATCGGATCACCCTAACATCAATCAAACCCAGTGGGGAGAAGTGTGGCGACAATTGTCCAGGTAGAAGGCCTTCGGAAGGTCTACGAAGGCAAACAGCGTGTTGTCGCCGTGGATGGCATCGAGCTCGGCGTTCGAGAGGGTGAACTGTACGGTTTGCTCGGCCCAAACGGCGCAGGCAAGACGACGACCATCAGCGTCTGCACCACACGCGTCCTGCCCACCTCGGGCACGGTCCACATCGCCGGCATCGATGTGGTCGCCTCGCCGGCGTTGGCGCGCTGCTTCATGGGCATCGTGCCCCAATTCAACACCCTCGACCGCGCCTGCACCGTCTACGAGAACATCCATTTTCACTGCCTCTACTTCGGCTTTTCGCGCGCCGACGCAAAACAGCGGACCAACCAGCTTCTGGAGCAGTTTTACCTCACCGAGCGCGCGGACTCCTACCCGTCGCAGCTCTCCGGCGGCCTCGCGCAGCGCGTCCAGATCGCGCGCGCCATCGCCCATCGCCCCAAGGTACTGTTCCTCGACGAACCCAGCGCCGGACTCGACCCGCAAAGCCGCATCGCCATGTGGGAAGCCGTCCGCGGCCTGCGCGAAGAAGGAATCACCGTCGTCCTCACCACCCACTACATGGAAGAGGCCGACGAACTCTGCGACCGCGTGGCCATCATCGACCACGGAAAAATCCTCGTTGAAGATACGCCCGCCGCGCTCAAAGGCTCGGTCGGCGCGCAAAAAGTCTACGCCCTCGACCTGAGCAACCACGAAGGCGCCACCAGGCTGGTAGGCCAGTTGCAAGGGATGCAGGGCGTCCGCGGCGTCGAGTCCACGCCCGCCGGAATCCGCATCTTCGCAGACAACGCAGACGGCCTGCTGCCCGAAATCGTGCGCGCCAGCAACCCCTACGGCTTGCGCGACCTCACCATGACCGAGACCAGCCTGGAGACCGTCTTCATCCGGCTCACAGGCCGAGATCTTCGCGAATAGCCTTGCGGGAGTAAGATTCGCATGCTGACAATGGAACCGGAAATCGACCTGGCGAGCCCGCCCCAGACCGTACATCGCGCCGCCCCATCCAAGGGTGTACAGTACACCCGCGCCTTCGCGGGCCTCTTCCTGCGCGACCTGCACGTCCTGCGTCGCGAGAAGTTCCCCTTCCTCATCCGCGTCATCATGAATCCGCTGCTCTTCCTCTTCGTCTTCACCTACATCATGCCGCACATGACCGGCGGCGCGGCCATGAACCCCACCGCAGCCATGGCCGGAGCCAACTTCTCGACCATCCTGCTGCCCGGCCTCATGGCCGTCGCCATCATGTTCTCCGGCATCGCCGCCGTCGCACTTCCCCTCGCCCAGGAGTTTGGCATCACCCGCGAGATCGACGACCGCGTGATGTGTCCCCTGCCCGTCGCCTGGGTCGCCATCGAGAAGATCGTCTTCTCCGCGGTCCAGAGCATGATCGCTGCCGCCGTGGTCTTCCCTCTTGCCTACTACGTGCCCGCAACACCGGTCTACGCGCACGTCCATAGCTGGCCGTTCCTCATCGCCGTCCTCGCCCTCGCCAGCTTCACCGCGGGAGCGCTCGGCCTGGTCATCGGCACCAGCGTCAAACCGCAGCAGATCGGCCTCATCTTCGGCACGGTCGTCATGCCCATCACCTTCCTCGGCTGCGTCTACTATCCGTGGAGAATGTTGAGCTCCATCCGCTGGCTCCAGATCGGGGTGCTGATCAACCCCATCGTCTACATGAGCGAGGGCCTGCGAGCCGCGCTCACGCCAGCCCTGCCGCACATGAATCCGATGATCATCCTGCTCATGCTCACCTTCTTCCTCGCACTGCTCACCAGGCTCGGCATCAGAGGCTTCATCCGCCGCGTTATCGGCTGATCCGATTCAAGCCAGGCGATCATCTCGTCAGCAGTCAGCGCAGGTTGCGTCATCGCGTCTCCTCTTTCTTTGGACTCAAGAGAATGGATGCGCGAGCCTCACAATCCGTCGCGCAAAGCTCGCCAGCCAATGTCCCGCCGGAACTGCATCCCCTCAAACGAGATCCTGCCCAGCGCGCCGTACGCCTTGCCCAGCGCATCCTGAAGCGCCGAACCCGACGCCGCAGCATCCGAAACCGCCGTCACGCCAAGCACCCGCCCTCCCGCAGTAACAATCGCGCCATCCTTCAACGCCGTTCCCGAGTGAAACACCACCACATCCGGGTCCTGCACCGAATCGAGCCCTGCAATCGGCAGCCCCGACACATACTTGCCCGGATATCCGCCGCTAGCCGCAATCACGCACACACTCGCCCCCGGCCGCATCTTGATCGCCAGCCGGTCGGCCGTCCCATCGATGGCCGCCTCGAACAGGTCCACGATGTCCGTCTCCAGCCGCACCAGGATCGCCTGCGTCTCCGGATCGCCGAACCGCGCATTGAACTCCAGCACCATCGGCCGAGTCGTCCCATCCGGCTGGCCGTGCGGCGGCGGTACCATCATCATGCCGCAGAATAGGATGCCTTGGAACGGCGTGCCTTCGAGCGCCATCTCGTCCACCACCCGCTGCGCGACGTTCTTCAGCAGCCACTGCTCCATCGGCGCGCTCAGCAGCCCGTCTCCGGTGTATGCGCCCATGCCCCCGGTATTCGGCCCGGTGTCGCCCTCGCCCACGCGCTTGTGGTCCTGCGCAGCCGCCAGCGCCACCGCATACTTCCCGTCGCACAGCGCAAAGAAGGACACCTCTTCGCCATCAAGGAACTCCTCGATCACAATCTCCGTCTCCGTGACGCCCAGCAGCACGCCCGAGAACATCTGCGCCGCCGCCTGCTCCGCCTGCGCATGCGTCTGGCAGATCACCACGCCCTTGCCCGCCGCCAGCCCGTCGGCCTTCACCACCACCGGAACAGCGAAACGCGGCAACTCTCCGCGCACCTCGTCCAGCGACGTGCACACCGCATGCGCCGCCGTCGGAATCCCATGCCGCTGCATGAACTCCTTGGCAAACGACTTGCTCGTCTCCAGCCGCGCCGCAGCCTGCGTCGGCCCAAACACGCGGAATCCCCGCCGTATCAACTCATCCACCACGCCCAGCGAAAGCGGCAGTTCCGGCCCCACCACGATCAACTCCGGCCGCTCCGCCTCCACCACCGCGACCATCGCCGCGAGATTCCCCGTGTCCACCGGCACACACCGGACCGGCGCACCGTTGCCGCCGGTGCTCTGCGCAATCCCTGCATTCCCCGGCGCGCACACCACCTCAGTCACCCGCGCCGACCGCCCCAAAGCCCAGCAGATCGCATGCTCGCGCCCGTCCCCACCAATCACCAACACCTTCATTTGGAAACCTTCCCGCTCGGTATTTCATCCTTGATTCATCTCAGCTCCGCCCCACCTTCGGCTGCGCAATCACCAGCCCCCTTGGCGTCGGCAGCAGCACCACCGAGATCAGCCCCTCCGCCTCCAGCTTCAGCGCCGCCTCCCGCACTACCTGCAAGTGCGAACTCGCGTCATGCATCAGGATCACGCCATTCGGATTCATCTGCGGCAGAAACCGCTTCACCTCGGCCGCCCGCACTGCCATGTCCGAGTCCGAGAACAGCAGATCGATCGTCCCGTCCACCTGCATCTCCAGGCTGGACTCATTCCGCAGTTCGATAAAGCGCCGCAGCGGCGATGCCTCAATTCGCTCCTTCGCCTTCTCATAGACCACCGCGTCGTACTCGCAACTGATCACCTTGCCGTCCGTTCCATCCGCGGCAGGTCCATTCCGCTCAAGCCCCCGCGCGATCCACTCGGTCGACACACCCAGAAACGACCCCGTCTCCACCACCAGCCGCGGCTTGATCGTCGTCACCAGCGTCGCAATGAACTCCAGCACCTCGACCTCGGCCGTCATCGAGTCGATCATGCTCCACCGCTGCGGCTCGGGACACTCCGGCGTAGCCCGGTGATACTCCGGCTGCAACGCGCCCGCAGCGCGCTCATGCTGGAGCATCACCTTATGCTCCTGCTTCATCTTCTTCTTGAATAATCCCATCCCATCTACTCTATAGCGATCTCGCTCTTGGATAGGCCGGGACTTTAGTCCCGGCAAAATTCGGGCTGCACAGAGAGGGGCTTTAGCCCCTGGGACACACAGCCCAGCCCCCAACAGAAAAGCGCTCCTCCCCACCCAAAGCAGTGGAAAGGAGCGCCAGTCCGGACGTGAACTATGCGCTGTGCTGCGCTGCGTGACGCTGCACGAAGTGATACGGAGGCCACGGACCCGAAAGCTGCATCCGGCACTCCTTCAACTCCAGCGTCGCCGACGAATACTTGTTCTGATACCGCTCCACTGTCTTGTTGTCGATCAGGTGCGCGATATCCAACAGCATCTTGCCCGAATCCGTCCGCTTGCACGTGATCTCCTCGGCAATCGGCAGGAACATGCGATGCATCTGGACTGACAGAGCGCGAGCCTTCGACTGGCGCTCCCGCTGCCGCATCGCGCTCTCACGAAGGCTGGTCAGATACTGCTGGCCGACTGTCATATCGCGATGCGAATTGCCCGGGCAGGTGTCGTCCACCAGCACCTTCAGGTGCATCTCCGCCTTACCCCGCAGCCGCTCCACATTCGCCGTGAAATGTCGCTGATTCGATCGAACCGACCGTCGCAGCGCATCGTCATCCGGAAAAGTGGTGCCGAAGCGGAAAGGAAGTACGGTGGAGAGTTTGAAACAGTCCGCAATCACGCGGGCATGCTCTTTGGCTGCGTTCTGGTCCATCCGGGCTGCGTCTTCCGGCGTGTGTTCGGAGACGATGACCGCGAGATCACTGGCTGGGAAAAGGAAGGTCTGATTCCCGAAGAGACCGGTAACACCGGTCAAAGGCATCGGGCGGCGGTGCCGGCAAAGTTCCGGAAATGCAATTCGCTCCGCAATACAGTAGGCGTACCATGCCATTGTCGTGTCTCTCCAAAGCGCAGAAATAGCTAGCCTTACCTGTGGGAAAGGCGTTCATGGAACCTAATAACTCGCCCGATTCCTGCTCTGAACGGGCACGATGGATGTTCTGGGAGTTGCAAACGTCGCCTCTGTTCTGGCGCGGGCGCTCTAGGCGCTCTGTACCGAACCGAATCGGATAGTATGCCTATCGAATAACGATTGGCAAGACCAAATTTAAGGGGGGCAACCATTGGACGGGCCAAACAAACGCACTCCACTCATACACTTGGCTTTACCAAGCTGAACCAGTGGAAGAGATGTGACCGATAACCGATCAATATAGCTCAACGAGCGGATCAATGCAAGAGAGACAAACCAGAAACAATTTCCATCTTGCCCCCCTCCAAGACACCGGGACAGCCAACCGGCTCAAAATCGCGCGGCACCAAAAGCTTCCAGCCCCACGTCGGGCGACTCTCCCAGCATGGCCTGCGCCATCACATGCGCCGTCACCGGAGCCAGCAGAATCCCGTCGCGGTAGTGCCCCGTGGCATGCCAGCAACGTTCCTTCGCCGCCGCCCCGAGAATCGGCAGCCCGTCCGGCGTCCCCGGCCGCAATCCAGCCCACATATCCATCTGCGGCGGAGCCTCAGCCTCCGGCAGCAGGCTCAGCGCCGCCGCCGCCATCTTGCGAATCGAAGGCTCCTGCACCGTCTCGTCAAACCCGACATGCTCGATGGTCGCCCCGATCGTCACGCGCCCGTCGCCCCGCGGAACCAGGTAAATCCCCGGCGCGCGCACCACGCAGCGCAATCGCTCCGGCGCCAACCTCAAATTCGCCATCTGCCCCTTCACCGGCACCACCGGCAAGCCGCCCTCGGCCTCGCCCGCCCACGCCCCGCAGCAATTCACGAACATCCCCGCCGAGACGAGCTTTCGAGTCGTCTGCACCAGCACCCCACCGGTCACGGTCTCAACCCCGAGCATCTCCGTCTCTTCCAACAGCGTCCCCCCCGCCGCGACAAACGCCGCCGGCAGCGCCTCGCGAACGTCGTTCGGATCCAGGCTGCCCTCCTCGAGCCATTCGAAGATGTGGTCCCCAGCGTCGAGCCCAGGCGCAAACTCCGCAATCTCAGCCGCCGTCACCGTGTCCCCATACCGGCACCCAGCCGCGCGGTCCGACGCAACATACTGCATCGCCCGCCGCGTCCGCAGCGGCACCTTCTTGCCCGAAAGCGCCTCAACACGCTCCAGATACCCCGGGTAAAGTTCCCAACTGCGCAGCGACAGCGGCAGCAATTCCGCAGGATTCTGCGGATCATGCACCGCCAGCATTCCACCCGCGGCCCACGACGCCGAACTCATCGCCTGCTGCCGGTCAATCACGATGACTGAAAGTCCCCGCCGCCGCAGTTCCAACCCCAGCGACAAACCGATTATGCCCCCGCCAGCAATGGCGACATCTGTCTTAATCGACCCATTCATGCCGCAATTGTAGTCCTCCGCAATATCGCTATCTGTGCTCGCGAGTACGGACATTCAGCGATTGCGGTCCTCCGGCTTCACTGCGGCCTTGTCCCGCCACGAAGGCGGGTCCTTCGACGTCTTCGGCTTCGGAGCCGAATCCTCAGGGCTCGAAATCCCCACCAGCCGAAGCACCTTGCCAAGCGCGCGTACAACAGGATTCATGCCAAACGCCTCTTAGATAAAGCTACGCTATCCTTACTTACCTATGAGACTCTTGGGCAAATCCCCGTTGCATCCGGCCAGAATAGTTCAGACCCTTCTCGGCACCCTCCTCCTGGCCATCGCCACGTCCTCGACCACCTCTCTCGCCCACGCACAGGCCACGCCCCCCGCGCCCAAGCCGCCGCCCGACGTCATCATCTTCACCAACGGCGACCAGTTAACCGGCACGCTCGAGCGCGGCACCGGCAACTCCGTCGTCTTCAAAAGCGATATGGCCGGCGAAATCGCCGTCTCCCTCGACAAGGTCAAGGAACTCCGCTCCAGCAGCAGCTTTGCCGTCCTGCGCAAGGACCACCCCATCACCAGCGTCTCCGCGGAGCGCGCGGTGACTCCTGGCGCAGTCACCTATGCGGACGGGAAACTGAACATCTCCCATCCCACCGCAGCGCCCGAAGTCGTTCCCGAGGCCCAGATCGCCTACATCATCGACCAGTCCACCTACACCAAAGAGATCTCCAGCAAGTCCGGCTTCTTCGCCGGATGGAACGGTGCCCTCAACGGCGGCGCAACCATCGTGCGAGCCACCGACTACGGCGAAACCTTCACCGCCGGCATCGCGCTGGTCCGGGCCATGCCCACCGTCACGTTTCTGCCGCCGCGCGACCGCACCTCCTTCGATCTCCAGGAGACCTACGGCAAGCTCACCTCGCCCGTCATTCCGCAGACCTCGCCCGCCACTCCACCCGCAGTCACCGTTACCAGCATCTTCCACGCCGGCGCCGAACGCGACGAATCCTTCTCGCCCCGATTTTTCGCCCTCGTTCAGACCGCCTTCGAGCACAACTACTCGCAGGGCCTCAATCTCCAGCAGATCTACGGCGGCGGCATCGGATACACAGCCATCAAGTCCGCCAAACAGGAACTCGACGTCAAGGCGACCATTCAGTATGAGAAGCAAGCCTTCCAGACGAAAGCCAGCAACGACAACCTGGTCGGCTCGACCATCTCCGAGACGTACCACCGCACCCTGCCAAGGAAGTTCGTGCTCTCCGAATTCGGAAACATCATCCCGTCGTTCAACATCCCCAACGACTACTCCGCCAACGCATCGGCGACGCTTGCCCTGCCCGTGTACAAACGCCTGAGCCTCTCCGTCACGAGTACGGACAACTACCTCAACAATCCATCGGCTGGCTACAACAAGAACAGCTTCCAGTTCATCCTCGGCGCCACCTACACATTGAAGTAATTGCTTCTGAGATAGACCAGGGCTTCAGCCCTGGCATTGATTGCGGACGAGCAAAAGAGACGGGCTTCAGCCCTGGCATTGCGTACGAGCAAAAGAGACGGGCTTCAGCCCCTGGGATATACGCTTTGTTCCTACCGATGAGACAGCCCTACGGCGCCGTCAGAATCTTCACCACCGGATCAGGCAGCTGTTGATCCGCGTTCTTCAGCAGCAGCGTCACCTGCCACATCTCCGTGCCCGTCAGCACATGGTTGAATGCAGGCATACCCGTCAGCCGAATCCCATTGGCAACCTTCCAATAGGTCTCGCCCGCATCGTCGTCGCTCACCCCAACCACATTGCCCGTCGCGTGCTTCTTCCAAAGCTGCGGTGCCCCCGGATACATGTACTTTGCAAACGGAACATCGTGCCCCGGAGTCCCATGGCACGCGGCACAGTCGGCCCGATACACCCTGGCCCCGCCCTCGTACACGTCCTCGCTGATCCCGAACGGAGGCGTCTTCATCTCGCGATCGATCCGCGCATTCAGCGGCACCTTGACGATCGACGCCTCGAACGGAAACGGCTTATCCGCGGTCGCCACCGGCGGTGATCCCCAATGCAGATACACCGCGGCCCCGCCCACCATCACCACAATCGCCAGCACAAAACCCAGGAACACCTTACCGAAACCGCCGCCCGACCCTCTTCCTTGTGCCATTGGAAACCTCTCTATAGTTGGATGCCGCGCGCCCCCGAATATTCGAAACCCCGCGCCGGATGTTCTAATAGGTACTGGCCCCGCGGCGGACAACTCCGCGGCGATGGTCACGGCTCAACCGTATCAAGAACAGAGTACGCGAGTACCAAAACGCAAGCACCCGCAGGAGTCCTCGTTGATGTTTCGATCGCTGTCCGGTTTCAGAGTGAGCATACAGACTTTAGCAGCAGTATTGATATTGACGCTCGCCGCATTGGCGGGTTCTACCGGGCACGCGCAAACCACGCGCAAGTCGCGCGAAACCAACGCCAGCCGCAAGGCCCGCATCGCGCGTCAGGTCGCGGAGACCTACACCCATCGCTGGGAGGTTGGCGGCGGTGGTGGCTATCTCCGCTTCCGCAGCGGCCAACTCACCCAGAAAAACAGCGAGATCACCTTCTGGACCAACACCACCTACTACTTCAACCAGAACCTCGGTCTCACCGGTGAACTGCGCGGCGCCTACGGCAATGCCAAGGTGCCGAACTATAACCAGTACGCAGCCCTGGTCGGCAACCCGCAAATCTCCGAGTACCCCTTCCTCGCCGGCCCCACCTACCGCTTCCGTCTGCGCGAGAAGACCGCCATCAGCGCCTTCGCCCTCGGCGGCACCGCCATCGGCAAGTTCGACGGCGACTCCAAAGGCCACTCCGCCCAGTCTCTCGGCTTCTGGCCCTCCACCAACGCGCGCCCCGCCTTCTCCGTCGGCGCCAACCTCGACCTGAACCTCTATCCCAACCTGGCCTTCCGCATCACGCCCAGCTACCTCGGCACCACCTACGGCGGCACCCTCCAGAACAACCTCGGCTTCGAGATGGGCGTCGTCTACCGCTTCGGCCGCCAGAAATAGCCACACCAGCTTCGCAAGCCAGGCCGGAGAATCGGAAGGGCACGGGTTTTTACCCGTGCCGCCACCCCACCCCTCCCCGGTCGTCATCCTGAACGCGTTGAAGGACCCCTGTATTGCGTCTTTGCCTGTATTTCGTCTTTGCCTGTATTTCGTCTTTGCCTCTGAGATAGGTCCGGGCTTTAGCCCGGACATTACGCCGGCAGTCGATTGGGGGCTTTAGCCCCGGGTCTTTCTTCTTACCCACCGGCCCATCGCGCCTACACCGAAGGCTGCTTCACCCCGGCCTTGAACGTCTCATACATGCTCCACTCAGGATCGGATGCCGTGTGGATCTCGATCGGGAATGGCTCTTCACCAGCGAGCGCATGGTTTAGACGGGCCATAAATTCGTCCTCAGACCTCACATAGTAGGTCCACTCGCGCAAATTTTCCCCCGTCGATACCAAAGCTAGTGTTGCGAGATTATCTTCATAAAGACTGGGCGCCAGAGCGTCTTCAAGCGCATCCATGCGTTCATGCTCTTCCTTGAAAGGCATTCCACTTTCGGATCGGTATTTCCAAACGATGATGATGCGATCAGGCTGAGACGCTCTGTCGAAGGCGGGGTTGAGATCCTTCGCATATCGAAATACGATGACTCGGCCGTTCCCACTGTGCGTTGATTTCGCTGTCGCCCAAACTAGAACCGATGAATCAGTTGCCATTCACTCCCCCGTCATCTTCCCCACATCCAGAATCTCCCCAATCTGCGCCTCACTCAGCACCCCCTTCTCCCGCGCAATCTCAATCACGCTCCGCCCGCTCGCCACCGACTCCTTAACCAACTCCGCAGCCTTCGCATACCCGATATACGGATTCAGCGCCGTCGCCAACGCCACCGTACTCTGCGCATAGAACTCGCACCGAGCCACATTCGCCGTAATCCCCCGCACGCACCGCACATCCAACTCCCGCAGCATATTCGTCAGAATCGTCACCGACTGCAGCACGTTATAAGCCATCGTCGGCATCATCACATTCAACTCAAGCTGACCCGCCTGCACCGCCAGCGCCACGGCCGTATCGTTCCCCACCACCTGGAACCCCACCATCGCCGCCAGTTCCGCCAGCACCGGATTGATCTTCCCCGGCATAATCGACGACCCCGGCTGCAAGCTAGGCAGATGAATCTCGTTGAACCCCGTATTCGGCCCCGACGACATCAGCCTTAGATCATTCGCAATCCGAATCACCTCCAGCGCCAGCCCGCGCAGCGCCGCACTCACCTCCGCCATCGGCCCGCACGACTGCATCGCCCACCGCATATCCTCCGCCGGCTCCAGCCGCAGCCCCGAAATCCCCGCCAGCCGCTCAATCGCCAGCCGCCGATACTTCGGATGCGTGTTGATCCCCGTCCCCACCGCCGACCCACCCAACCCCAACTCCCGCAGCCCTTCGCCGGCGCGCGCGATCGACTCCTTAGCCTTCCGCACCGCCACCCCATACGCCGCAAAC
>PKWK01000398.1 GCA_003133205.1 Granulicella sp.
TCTCGCCCGCGCTCTGCTGGAGGCGTGGCGGGCGGCGTCCAGACTACACTGACGTCCCCGATCGATTCCAGCAACTTTCGGGCCCACAGCGATGCTTACCGACGGGGCGCCCTTACGAACTATTTCTTGCTCGCGAGAACCCGGTAGACTGAAGCCACCGATGAAAGCAAGCGAACCCAGTACCATTGCGGTCCTGGCCGAAAAGCCTTCTGTCGCGCGGGACGTTGCCCGTGTCCTCGGAGCCGACAAGCGGGGCGAAGGCTATCTCCAGGGAAACGGCTATGTGGTCACCTGGGCGATCGGACATCTGGTTTCGCTGGCACAACCGCACGAGATCAATCCTCAATGGCGGGAATGGCGCTTCGATCAATTGCCGATGTTGCCCGAGCAGTGGCCACTGGTTGTCTACGAGCGAACCAAAGATCAGTTTGAAGTGGTGCGAAAGATCCTGACGTCCCCACGGGTGTTGCGGATTGTGTGTGCGACGGATGCCGGGCGGGAGGGGGAGCTGATCTTCCGCTACATCTACGAGGCGACTGAGAGCAAGAAGCCGGTCAGCCGACTTTGGATTTCCTCATTGACTCCCGATGCCATCCGCAAGGGGTTCGACAACCTTCGTCCCGGCCGTGAGTATGATCGATTGGCTGACGCCGCCAGTGGCCGAAGCCGAGCCGATTGGCTGGTTGGCATGAATCTGTCGCGTGCCTATTCGATTGTCTATGGTGAGGAGCTTTCGGTCGGACGGGTGCAGACGCCGACTCTGGCCATGGTTGTGGATCGGGAACTCGCTCTCCGGCGCTTTGTCTCCGAAGACTTCATCGAGGTGGTCGCGACGTTTCACGGACGGGAGAATCCTAACAAGGAGAGCTATCAAGGGACATGGTTCCGTCCGCGAACAGAGTCCAACAAAGACAACGACCCCCAGGTGAACCTCTCTAGATTGCCAGCCAATGGCCAGGAAGCCAACAACATCATCCTTCGGGCCCGTGCGGGGGAAGCGGTCATCGAGTCCCTCTCTTCCGAGACTCAGCGGATGCAACCGCCCCAGCTCTACGACCTCACCGAGTTGCAGCGTCATGCCAATCGTCTGTTCGGCTTTAGCGCTCAAGGGACCCTCGACCTTGCCCAGGCTCTCTATGAGCGGCACAAACTGATCAGCTATCCGAGGACGGATAGCCGCCATCTATCTGCTGATGTTGCTGCTACAGCTGCAGGCATTGTCGCGGCAGTTTCTGCGAGCTATGGGAAGCAAGTGGCTGCTGGAACAGGGAAGCGCCCTCTGGGAAAGCGGTATGTTGACGACAGTAAAGTGAGCGACCATCATGCCATTATCCCCAATGCGGTTTCCCCCGAGAAGGTCAACCTCACGAAAGAGGAACGCAAAGTTTACGACCTGATCTGCCGCCGCTTTCTGATGATGTGGCATGACGATTATCTCCAGGCAGTCACCACCGTGATTACTGCGATCACCCACGAGAGGATCGTGGACCGCTATCGGACCACGGGGACGGTTGTCGAGCAGATTGGTTGGAAGGCCCTTGACATCGGAGCGGAAGGACACAAGCAGGAGACGAAGGGTAGTGTGGAAGGGGAAGTTCCGGAGCAGATCCTGCCAGTGACTCTTTCAGAGGGGCAGTTCCAGGACGTCACAAATATTGAAGCACGGAAAAAGAAGACCCGCCCTCCGAAACGATTTACTGAGGGCACACTCTTGACCGCGATGCAGACGGCAGGCCGAAGCCTGGACGAGAGGGAACTGTCCGAAGCGATGAAGGACACTGGGCTCGGCACCCCTGCTACACGGGCGGCAATAATTGAAGTCCTCCTGAAACGGGCTTATATCGTCCGTACAGGGAAGAGTCTGGAAGCGACGGAGAAGGGAATCCACCTAGTTGAAGTGGTCCACCCAGAAGTAAAAAGTCCGGCGATGACTGGCCAGTGGGAGGCATCTCTCAAGAAAATCCAATACGGCGAATCTGAGCTGGAACCGTTCCTTCAAAGCATCAGTCAATACGTAAGCTCGGTCGTCGGCAAGGTGCGGCAGGCGTCACCGGTCGAACAATCATCGGCGCTCCTGGCCTCTCCAGCGAGCTCCAACGCTCCCGATCCGCCACCGCCAAGGAAATTTCTCGAGAACACGAGCCTCTCCGAGCTTCTGCAAACCGCGTTCGGCTTTTCAGCGTTCCGGCCCAATCAGGAAGCCGTCTGTGAGGCGGTGACGGCGGGGAAGGACGCTTTGCTTGTCATGCCAACGGGTTCGGGCAAGTCGCTCTGCTACCAGTTGCCAGGATTGGCGCGAGGTGGGACGACTCTCGTGATCAGTCCACTCATTGCTCTGATGGACGATCAGGTGCTGAAGTTGAAGGAGCTAGGTTTCGCTGTTGAGTGCATCCATTCGGGTCGCGATCGTGAGACATCCAGGCGTGTCTGTTCGGACTACCTGGGTGGCAAATTGCAGTACCTCTTCATCGCTCCAGAGCGGCTTCGGGTGACAGGTTTTCCCGAAATGCTAGCCAAGCGAAAACCGTCGCTGATCGCGATCGATGAGGCGCACTGTATCTCGCAATGGGGCCACGATTTTCGCCCGGACTATCGGATGCTGGGCCAGTACTTACCGAGTCTTCGCCCTGCTCCAATGCTTGCACTTACGGCCACGGCAACGCCGCTGGTCCAGAATGACATTGCAACTCAGCTAGGCTTGACCGAGCCCGCGCACTTCATCCACGGTTTCCGCCGCGAGAACATCGGAATCGAGATTGTAGAAGCCTTGCCTTCACAACGGACTCGGCTCGCTCGGGAGATATTGCTGGAGCAGAAACACCGGCCAGCCATCGTCTACGCTCCGACACGCAAGCAGGCGGAAAGTCTGGCGGCGGAGTTGGCAGAAGAGTTTGCCGCAGCCAGCTACCATGCAGGACTGGATGCTGAGCGGCGGCGGCGAGTGCAAGAAGAATTCATGGCGGGCAAGCTGGACGTCATGGTGGCAACCACGGCGTTCGGAATGGGGATCGATAAGCCGGACGTTCGAACCGTGATTCACACCGCCCTGCCGGGCAGTGTGGAAGGGTATTACCAGGAGATTGGCCGAGCTGGACGCGACGGAAAGCCGAGTCGCGCCATTCTCATGCACTCATATGGAGATCGTCATACCCATGACTTTTTCTTCAATCGAGATTACCCGGATGTTTCGTTGCTGGATCGAATGTTTGCAGAACTTCATACAGAACCCCAACCTAAGGAGGCGCTCCGCAAAGCCTTGGCGATGGAGGAAGATCTCTTCGACAAGGCTCTCGAGAAACTTTGGATCCATAAAGGTGCCGTGCTGGACTTTGCGGAGAACGTAAGTCAGGGCGAGGGGGTATGGCGCTCGTCCTACATCCTGCAAGGGGAGAACAAGCGGGCGCAGATCGATCAGATGATTCGCTTTGCAGAGAGCAATCAATGCCGCATGACGTCCCTTGTTCGTCACTTTGGCGATACGTCGGACAGTGCTGCGGCGTGTGGTCTGTGCGATTTCTGTGCTCCGTCTAAGTGCGTTGCCCAAAGATTCCGGACCGCGACGGAAGAGGAGCGAACAGCTCTCTATCGAGTGCTGCGCGGCCTGCAGTCCATCTCCAGCAAGTCGACGGGCAAATTGTACAGCGAGCTTTTTCCAGGAAACGAGATCAGCCGGGACAACTTCGAAGAAGTCCTGGGAGCCATGGCCCGGGCAGAACTCCTTACAGTTACTGATGCGGTGTTCGAAAAGGAAGGTAAGCAGATTCCCTACCGCACTGTCCGTCTTACTCCAGCCGGGCGCGCCGCCGATCAGACCACGCCAGTGCACTTCGTGATGAAAGAGGCCGGGCTGCCCGTTTCCAAGCGAAAACGCCAGAAGAAAGCCGGTAAGCCCAAGGCGTCCCGGAGCGCTTCCGCTCGGACGCAATCTCGGCAGGCGGGAACACGAGCAGATGTGTCCGAACCGAAGCCGCAGGTTCGCGTGGAGGAGGCATTGCGTGCCTGGCGCTTGAGTGAGGCGAAACACCGAAATATTCCGGCATTCCGGATCTTCGGCGATCGGGCGCTGCGAGGTATCGCTTCGACCTGTCCCCAGAATGATGCAGAGCTATTAGCTGTGCCGGGCATTGGAATGGGGATTGTGCAAAAATATGGATCGCGCATCTATCGCCTGATTGCAGGGGCCAGCTGATACGCGCGTGCCCTCGTGCGGTTGGCATGCGTTATGCCTCCACTCGATTGGTTGCTGGGCGAAAGTGTTCAAAATCTCATCCGCGCCGAAGGCGTGCTCGGGAGATTCGAACTTGCTCAATGTATGNNGACTGCAAGGGAAAAGTTGGTGGATGAAGAAAGTCTGCGTCAATGTATCCGGCCTGTGTGTGGAGAGGTGTCTCCTGGCCATGATGAGATACGCCGCGTATGAGGTCGGGTTGAACTATATTCCGACGCAGATCATCTCCGAGCGCCTGAGACACGGGGGCCTGCACGGCATGGCCTACAAGAGCCTTCTGGCACAGGGCGGGATCAACGTTGTCCTGTTCGACATCAAGGACGCTGACCCAATCAACTTCATGCTGTATGAGGCGGAGAAGATCTCATACAGTTTCGAACAACGGGATAACCCCTACTTCGCGAAGAAGTCGGTTTCCGAAGAGGTACCGGTTGAGCCTGCGGCCGCTCCGCAAACTCCTGAAGACAGTGCTGGCTGAAGCGGGCCGGACGGAGTTGGTCGATGAGTACACTCGCGGGTTTTGCATCTCATCGAGAAGACCAGCCGATTGCCACCAAAGCGCCAGCGCTATCATGCGAACATGACGCCCACTGTTACAGAGAAATGGGGTTTAGGAATGGCCCCGCCGAAGCCGGCGACCCAACGTGAACGTACGGCAGCATGCCGTCGCGTCATGATGCTCCTTAACGCCTCCGAAATGCCCAAAGCGAACGAACAGATCCTTGAGCAATTGAGCGTCGTCAAGGGCATGTTCAACCGCATTGCACGTGAGGATCAGTGGGGACTGGTTTACCGTATCGGGGCAGTTCGGATATCCTTCGCATTTTCTCTCTAAGGCCATTGCAGAACAAATCTCAGGTCTTCGATCAGCGATCCGCGATGTCGATGATCAGGCAGGGACAGTGGCGCTGACGAGCCTTCTGCGACTGCCTACCCGCCAGTGTCTTTCCGTATTCTTAGGCCTCAAGAGGATCACAGACGAAGTAAATGCTGGTTGGATATACATCCTCTCGACCCGTGAGCTAAGGGACTTATTGAAGATCGGTGTTACCACCCGAACCGTGGAGACGCGCGCGCACGAGATAAACGGCGCCACCGGCGTGGCAATCCCGTTCGGAGTGCGCAGATGTTGGCGGGTGCTGGAACCGAAGAAGGCCGAGAAACTGGTTCACGAAGCGCTGATTGGCTACCGGCTGCGCGAAGATAGGGAGTTCTTCAGGATGGAATTTACGTTGGCGGCCCAGCTGACCCAAGAGGCAATTAGAGGCGCCGGTCTGGAAATACGGACGCTAAATGCTCTGGCCAGCCTGGGGTCGTAACGCAGCCTAATTGCAAAGCGAGAAGTCGACCCCAAGACGATGTTGGACGACTTCAATCCGAGGCATCTTGCCGGCCGCCGCGATGACGTCGTCATGGAGTTTCCGCGAACCGCCGTGGACGAGTATGCCTCTAGCGATGACGTCATTTTCTTTCTTGACGTGCGCGAGGTATCGTCGGAGCTGCTGAATCGCTTCCACGGTAGGAGGTCCTTGTTTGCACTCCACGATGACGGTCCGGTCTTTCCGGTCAAGCAAGATCACGTCTGATCGCGTGCGATCTGGGTAGGTGTTCTCCCGAATCTTCAGGCCAGGGTGAACCGTGAGTCCATCTTCCAGATGATGAGGGTAGGTCGCAATATAGCCCGAGAGCGCCTTCTCGTAATCGAAATGGGCCAGCAGACTTTCATGATTTGCCTCGTCCTGCATCACAGTCTTAAGGCCATCGAACGACAGGGATCTGATCTCCCCTATTGTCGGGCGCAACTCCCCGCTCGAAAAGCGATGTCCATCCGGTAGAAGAACCACCTCATCACGATTGTCAGGCCCTACCGTCAAATCCCATCTAACAAAAATGCGCCGGCCCATCTCGCCGTCTGGTCGTTGTTTTGTTCGCGGAACAAGCGGGTTCCATTGATGATCTTCAATGGCTTTCCCCGTGACCTCTCCCACTCGTCCGACACGATGGCCACGCAAGGACACAACGACAAAATCGCCGATCTCAATCCGCTTGATTGCCGACCGTGCGCGAGTCCAAGCTGGACCGTGCTCGGAGGCTGTTATCTCTCCTGAGAGGGGAAAGCCCCAATCGGCGTGCCATCCTACCGCAACGCACTGATTGCGGAACCAACGCTGCCACATGCCTGGATAATCGTCTTCCATGCAGTTGATTTTCCAGAGTGTCATCGATCGGCTCCTTGTCTCTTCGCAATGCTAGCTGATTCTGACGCGGTAATTGTGCGCGACCTGCTCCAGCAGGTTAGTGCTGGAGTGCCGCCGCCGGCAAAGAAGGCTCAGCCGGCCAGACTCTCATCGACACCGGCCCGCACGTTTAAGAAGCAGAGGGTGTCACCCAGCCGATGACCGAGGGTTCCTTTGTGCCCTCTTTCGGCTGCTCTACTCGCGCACGCGCCTTCCTCAGTCTGCTCTCAAAATCATTTGGCGGTTGCTTCTGCTTTTTCCGCTCCGTGTCCTTGCGGATGGCCTCTCTTTCACCGCTGGAGGTCAACGTGAGAGCCGTAAAGAAGACCATCCCCTGAGTATCCGCATCCCGTTTTCCTTTCACCCATCCGCCTTCGATGAGCGTCTCGACTGCTTTTTGAACCTCCTCCAGCTTTGGAGTCCTCAGCGCCTCATACTCCTCCGCAGTGACTTCGGCTGCGTTAAAAAGTTTCTGGTGTTTGTTGTATTTCTCAAGTCCAGAAGGCTCGGCTTTCAATATTCCATCAAGCTCCCGAAGTAGGGACACTGTCGAGTGATCACCCTTGGGGTGTTGGTAGAAGTAGCTGAGCAACCAGTCTTCAATCATCGGAAAGCCAGACGGTACAGTTTCGTGAACCATAACTCCTCCTAAACTTTAGCTCCCCTTCTCAACATAAGAGGCAATCGCCTCCTCCTCCAACCGCATCTCGTGCGCCATCTTCTTATCACTAAATTCACTTGCAATCGCACACTTTGTAGTGGATGGTAAGGCAGAAAGTGTCAGACTGGTTGCGTTCATAGCACGCAAGACGTGCGAAGGCTCAGTGTCTTCGCCGAGAAGATAACGGGCTATAGGCAGCGACACTTCAGCAACCAGCGTTGGGATTCCGTCAGACTTATGTTTGAGCAGATACTGGGTCGCATTATTTCTATGCTTCTCGTCAAAACAGTGACGAATCGTAAGCGTGGGGTCTTCCCCTCTGGCTATTTACTCGGCTGCGGGTTGATGATGCAGCCATGGAACGCATGGACGGTGTAGGGCCGAAGCGGACGCAGCGCGTACATCGCAGCATTACCGAGAAGCGCAGGATTGTGGAGTTGGTTCTCCAGCCAGGGGTAAGCGTGGCGCGTGTGGCGCAGGCCGAAGGCGTCAACGCGAACCAGGTGTTCAAGTGGCGGC
>PKWK01000342.1 GCA_003133205.1 Granulicella sp.
GCGTCAAGTAAATACCCCTATCCAAATATGTTTTGGACCACACGACCTTCAACTCCGCTTCGCAGAAGGCACGCGTATTTCAATCGAATCGTCGGTCGGATACGGCGTCACTGGCGGGGACTATGAGAAAAGAACCATTGGAGAGGAATCGGGGTTGACCAATGTCCTCAAAGATCCTTGTTTCCTGCTGCGCCTCTTGATGAAGAGCATTGAGACTGTCAGCTGGACTCTGGAAGGAACGACGACTCTGACGTTTGAAGATGGATACCAGCTGCAAATCTACGACGACAGCCAGCAATTTGAGTCCTACAACATAGGAAACGGCGACCAACTGATCGTCGTTTGACCACACGGGAACCAAGCTTCTCGCTTCGGTGTCTATTCGCATGGACACCCATGCTGCGCAGGAGCTTCCTCAGTGGCGCGTTGGCGACGACGGCTCTTGCGGGCCAGACGCGGATGCGCGAATCCGGCACGAAGCTGGCAAAGGCTGCGGCGAATCAGCTTGGCTTGACGACCAGCTACGATCCGAACTACACGAAGATTGCGTATCCGGGCGGCGATGTGCCGCGCACGACCGGCGTCTGCGCGGATGTGGTAGTGCGTGCGGCGCAGGACGGGCTCAGCCTTGATCTGCAGCAACTGGTCCACGAAGATATGGCGCGCGATTTCGCCGACTATCCGAAGGCGTGGGGCGCGCGTGGGCCGGATGCGAACATCGACCATCGTCGCGTGCTGAATCTGGAGGCCTTCTGGCGACGCGCCGGAGCCTGCCTGTGGACCGCCAGAGTCAAGGCTGCCGGCGATGCTTTTCCGTTTCCGATCGAGGTCGGCGACCTGTTGACGTGGCTGCTGGATGGGAAGCTGCCGCATGTCGGGATCGTGGTTGCGGCGAACTCCTCCGGGGCCAGCGTCGTCCACAATATCGGCGCGGGCGTGCAGCAGAACTGGCTGGTGGACTTCGAGGTTCACCAGGCGAAGGGGCACTATCGCTGGCCTACGACGTAACGGTGCAGGCTGCTCCCGGTCCCCTAGTTGAACCTGCCTGCGACTTGACCTGTAGGCAAAGTGTATACATAATATCTACATGGCTTCCTCGACTGCAGTTCGTAAACCGCTTGGCGTTCGGGCGACACCGGAGCAGCATCGCGTGCTCACCGAGGCGGCTGCTCGGCAGAATCGCTCGGTCAGCAGCTTCGTGCTGACAGCGGCTTTGGAGGCGGCTCGAGAAACGACCGCGAGGCCAAAGCGCAGCCGCGAAGAGATCAAGGCCATCCTGCAGGCGGCGCGCGAAGCGGTGCAAGAGGTAGTTCCAGCAAACCGCGACATCCTCGAAGAGTTCCTCGCCGAACGCAGAGCGGAAGCCGCACGTGAGTGAATCTGTTCTCGACTCTTCCGTACTGATCGCGGTCCTGAGGAATGAGCGGCTCGATAATGACGTGATTGATGTCGTTGACGGCGCCGTGATCAGCGCGGCAAACTTCGCAGAGGTCTGGACAAGGATTCACGATCTCGGATTGACAAACGATCCTCGTGCCCAGGCGATCTTCACCCTGCTCGCTCGCGTCGAACCCTTCACCGAATCTCAGGCGCGTCTGGCGGCTGATCTGCGACCCGCAACTAAGTCCGCAGGGTTGTCGCTTGGCGATCGCGCATGCCTCGCACTTGCTTTGGAGATCGGTGGCGAGGTTTATACCGCTGATCGTCAATGGTCGAACATTAGCGTCGGCTGCCCCATTCATCTCATTCGCTAGAGGCGCCAAAGTTCGTACAATAGGAAGATCGTGACTTTAGACTTTTTAGGCAGTTTGCAGCGGACGCAGATGTGTGGAGAGCTTCGCGCGGAACATGCGGGGCAGGACGTTGTGCTGATGGGCTGGGTGAACCGTCGGCGCGACCATGGCGGGCTGATCTTTCTCGATCTGCGCGACCGGACCGGCATCGCGCAGGTGGTGGTCGACGAGAAGGTCGGCACGGCGCATGACAAGGCCGACGCGGCGCGCTCGGAGTACGTGGTCGCGGTGAAGGGACACGTGCGGCGGCGCGGGGCGGGGCTCGAGAACCCGAACATGGCGACCGGCGAGATCGAAGTTGTCGCCGACGAGTTGTTGCTGCTGAACGAGGCGAAGACGCCTCCGTTCTCGCCTGCGGAAGAGGCGATTGCGAATGAAGAGGTGCGGCTGAAGTATCGCTACCTCGACCTGCGGCGCATCGAGATGCAGAAGAACTTCGCGCTGAGAAGCCGCGTGGCGATGGCGATTCGCAACTATCTCGTCGGCGAAGGATTTCTCGAGATCGAGACGCCGTTCATGACGCGATCGACGCCCGAGGGTGCGCGCGATTACCTGGTGCCGAGCCGCGTGCATGCGGGACATTTCTATGCGCTGCCGCAGTCGCCGCAGATCTTCAAGCAGATTTTGATGATCTCGGGCTTCGATCGCTACTTCCAGGTGGCGCGGTGCTTTCGCGATGAGGACCTGCGCGCCGATCGGCAGCCGGAGTTCACGCAGATCGATCTGGAGATGAGCTTTCCCACGCAGGACACGATCTTTCGCGTGGCCGAGGGCTTTCTGACCGCGGCGTTTGCGGCTGCGGGCGTCACGCTGACGACTCCGTTCGTGCGCATGACGTATGACGAGGCGATCAAGAACTACGGCATCGATAAGCCGGATATGCGGCTGCCGGCGATGGTGTCGCTGACGGACGAGCTGACGCCGGAGCTGCGCGAGAAGCTGAAGATCGAACAGGCACTGCCGGTGCTGGGGTTCATCATTCCAGGCGTCGGCGAGCTGAGCGGGACCGCGCGCAAGGCGCTGCTCGGCGAGGTGCGCGCAGGCTTCGGCGACTGCGGGCTCGATCTGCTGGACGTGGCCCGGCTGAAGACGAATGCGGAGTTTGCGCCGCTGGCCGCGGAGATTGAGGCGAAACTGGAGGAGCAGTTTTCTCAGCCAAAACACGATCAGGACGGTCCTTGGTTGGACGGTGTAACAAGGCATGCCACCGTCACGGATCACTCTGGCGATTTGATCGTGGTCGTCACGCCGAAGCTCGGGACGCCGGCGATGTGGAACTTTGATCCGCAGTGGATCTGGAAGCGGGTTGGGGCGCTGCGGCTGCAACTTGGGGCGAAGTTTGCGGACAAGCATGGGCGCTTTGCGAAGACCGGGACCGAGGCGGACTTCAAGTTTGCGTGGGTCACCGACTTTCCCATGTACGAGTGGAACGAAGAGACGAAGACGTGGGACGCGGCGCACCATCCGTTCACGTCGCCGCACGAGGACGACATCCTGGCGGGGCGGCTGACCAACGATAAAGGTGCGGTGCGCGCGCTGGCGTACGACATCGTGCTGAACGGGACGGAGCTTGGGTCGGGTTCGATCCGTATCCATCGCAAGGATGTGCAGGCGGAGATCTTCCGGTCGCTCGGCATGTCGGACGCGGAGGCCAAGGAGCGGTTTGGCTTCTTCCTCGACGCGCTGGAGTATGGGACGCCTCCGCATGGCGGGATCGCGCTGGGGCTGGATCGGATTGTGATGATCCTGGCCGGTGCGACGAGCCTGCGCGAGGTGATCGCCTTCCCGAAGACGGCCAAGGCCATCGACCTGATGTGCGACTCGCCGTCGCCCGTCAGCGACCACCAGTTGCGGGAGCTGCATCTGCGGATCGTGAATCGGAGCTGATGCCCCCCGGGGTGTACCTTTAAGTCGTTTTAATACAATGACATGCTGGCGTTAGGTTTGGGGTGGGTAGAGAGCATTCCCACGATAACCTCGCCTGCGGCTCGGTGATCATGGGGCACCCGCAGAGACGAAATACGGGGGTTCTTCGCTGCGCTCAGAATGACAATTCCTAGGTTGGGCTAGTTCATCCAGCGCTTGTCGTTGGGGTCTTTTTTGGCGTCGGGGTCGATGTAGCGGCCCTCCTGGTCGAAGTGGACCTTGCGGCCCTGTTTGCCCATGTAGACCTCGAACTTGCGGGCGGCGCGGCGGCGTTTGTAGCGGTAGTAGGCGTTGCGCATGCCGAAGATCCGCTCGCTGAAGCTGAAGGTAAGGCCACGACGCGGGGCGTAGTTGACGTAGAGGAATCCGCAGAATCCGCCGGAGAGTTCCAGCAGGGCGCCGAAGGTGTTGCCGGCTTTCAGCAGGACGGCGAGATCGATGAGGATATAGATCGCGACCAGATATTTTGCCCGGATGCGGACGGGAAAGGGGATGAGCATGAACTCCAGATCGCCCATGCGCGTGGCGATGGCGATGAGGATGCCGAAGAGGCCGGCGAAGGCGCCGCCGGCGACGTCCTGTGGGCCGAAGTGCAGGATGCGCGCGAAGGAAACGATGGTGGCGAGGAGTGCTCCGCCGATGGCTGAGGTGAAGTAGAGTTCGCCGAGGAAGCGGCTGCCGTAGGAGCCTTCGAGGATCGGCCCGCAGAACCAGAGCGTCAACATGCTGCCGAGGATCGAGAAGATTCCCTGCTCGATGAAGGAGTAGGTGGCGAGTTGCCAGATTTCGCCATGCGCGACGGCGATCGGCTGGAAGGAAAGATAGCCGAGGATCGGCAAGGTGATGCCGGGCGCGAGCTGGACCAGGATGGCGATGGCGAAGAAGGCGCCTACGTTGGCGAGGATGAGCCGGCGCACGGTTCCTTCGAACGGCGGTAGGGTCAACGTGGTGGGGGCTGAGCGCGGCATGCTCTCCATTTCAACATAAGAGACAGTGATCAGGGGTCGAGAGACAGTGGTAAGTGGTCAGTGGTAAGTGGTCAGTGGTAAGTGGTCAGTGGTAAGTGGTCAGACGGAACAAGACGGCAGGCAAAGGCGAAATACGGGGGTCTCTCCACTGCGCTGCGCTCCGGTCGAGATGACGCGGTTTGGGGCGGGCGTGGAGAAGAACAGGCAACGGCAAAGGCGAAATACGGGGGTTCTTCCCCGTTCGCTACGCTCAGGGTCAGAATGACAACTCAAGAAAGATGCTGCACATGACAACTCCAACAACTGGAGGCTGCGGGTGGGGGTTAGTGGCGCTTCGGGCGAAATGCGAGGAAGCTGTGCGATGTTCGGACCGAGTACTGCGTCCTGGTGTGGTTAACGATCCATCTGGCTTGAAACCAGCGGGGTGTGGGAATTGAGCGCTTGACGTGGGCGGGACAGCTACTCATACTATCGGTGGCGGGTGTGCCGTTGCGTATCTCTGGCGGGTGTTCAGGGCGGTGGCGCAAAGTGACCTGTGGGGCATCCCATAGGCCGAATTCAACGTTCTAAGTTGCGGAGGCTCCGATCATGGCTGTTGTTTGTCCCGAATGCGATAACCCCATCACCGTCGACGCTGACGAAGTGGAAGAGGGCGAGACGGTAGTGTGCGACGAGTGCGGATTGGAGATGGAAGTTGTCTCGGTTGATCCACTGGAGCTTGCGCCCGTGGACGTGATCGGCTACGACGACGAGGACGACACGCACCTGGTCGAAGAGGACGAGGAGTAGGAGCGGTCTGCGGGCCGCAACATCCGCCGGGTGGGCGGGTATAGTAAAGGTATGACTTGCCTCGCGCATCTTCGTAAAACGTTGACCCGGTTTGGCATTTCCATGGCTCTTGTAAGCTGCATGGGCGGGGTGTCGCTGCTCGCGGTGCCAGCTGCGTTACTCGCCGGGCTGGCGGCGCCGCTGGTGGCGCAGCAGCCGGCGCAGCGCGTGGTGCAGGGCAAGGTAGTCGATAAATCCGAGGCCGGCCTGAAGGGCGCTACCGTGTATCTGAAAGACGGCCACACGCTCGCTGTGAAGAGCTACATCGCGTCCGACGATGGGACCTATCGCTTCGGCCAACTGGCGCAGAACACCGACTACCAGGTGTGGGCGGAGATCAACGGGAAGAAGAGTTCAGTGAAGAACATCAGCTCGTTCGACACGCGGAACCAGTTCAATATCACTTTGAAGATTGATAAGTAAGACAGTGGTAAGTGATCAGTGGTAAGTGGTCAGTTACTGTCGATGCGATCGTTGTGGCTGGGTGGGTGGCTGGTCACGAGGAAGCGGACCGGGTTATCGCCGTGGTTGGTGGCTTGATGGAGTTCGCCGGGGGCGATCTCGAGGCCTTGGTGCGCCCGTAGCGTGTGAGCGTGATTTTCGACCGTGAGGGTGAGTTCGCCGGCGAGGACATAGAAAAACTGGCGGGCGCGGACGTGGTGGTGCGGGGTCTCGGACGCTCCGGGCGGCATGAGCTCTTCGATGATGTTGAGGTCGGGCGTGCGGACGAGGTACCAGGCGTCGCAGGCGTCTCCCCAGGTGTAGTGGTCGGCGTTGGCGGCACTGAGGATGGAGGGCATGGGTGATTTTAGCAAGGGCAAAGGCGCCCATTCAGGCTCACTGTAGTTTGGATTGTTGCGGTGTACCAGCCATGCGCTTCAGGCGGTCTGGCTTGCCGAATATATCTGGGGCGTGGATCGAGATGTAGTGGCGTAGCGCGTCGGTTTCGTCCGTGATGACGAGCGCCTCGTCGGTTTGCAGGAGCTTGAGTGGCGTTGCCTCGACTGCGTTCTGTTTCTTGATCGCCTCCTCGTCCAGAACTGCATAGGACAACTGATCGGCGGTCACTTCGATCCTGACAATGACGTGCATGGGGACGGCGCCGACCGGCGAGTCGATCTTCTTGCCTTGTACTGTCTCGCTATCGAAGATCATGTCCGCGAAGAGCTGGTTTCCGAGCCGGACCAGGTTCACTTTGTAGGTCTGTACCGACTTTTCGCTCGACGTTGGAATCGTCAGGCTGTACCCGTGCTCTCCGGACTTTTGAATGGAAAACTCGGCATCGTCGTCCGGCTTCGCAGTCCAGGTGCCCTCCAGCGCAGGCTCCACAACTGCGTCCTGGGTGGTGTAGAGAGGATGTGCGGAATACGCTGAGCACCCGGATAACACCAGGCAGACCAGCGAAAGAAAAGGAAGCAATCGCGCGTGCATAGACCCTCCTCCACCGGACGGCCTATGTTCTTTTTTGCGGCCATCTACGGCTTCGAGTGCGGACAAACTTGATCCGCAGGAATAGTACACCCGGCGGGTCTGGCCGCTACCGCTGATAGGGCGGGCTTTCAGCCCTTGGCTCCGTGGGCGATCGTACATGGGGCTACGCCCCATGCTGGTATGGAGCGGGCTTTCAGCGCTTGCGCATGGAGCTACGCGAAGTGTAGTGCAGCCCCCGGGCAAAATGCGGGGGTTCTTCCCCGTTCGCTACGCTCAGGGTCAGAATGACAGGCGCTTAGGGGTGATCGGAAGTGAGTGTCCCCACGATAAACCCTTCACTTCGTTCAGGGTGATCATGGGGCACCCCTCATAACTACTCGGTGGATGCGCCCTTCTTGGGGCGGCGGTTGGATTGGAGGATTCGCTTGCGCATGCGGAGGGACTTGGGCGTGACTTCGACCAGCTCGTCTTCCGCGATGAACTCGATCGACTGCTCGAGCGTGAGGTTGCGGTAGGGGACGAGGCGGACGGCTTCGTCGGAGCCTGACGCGCGCATGTTCGACATCTTTTTCTCGCGCACGCAGTTGACGTCGAGGTCGTTGTCGCGCGAGTGCTCGCCGATGATCATGCCTTCGTAGACCTCGGCACCGTCGGCGACGAAGAGGGTGCCGCGCTCCTGCAGGCCATCGAGCGCGTAGGTGGTGGTGGTGCCCTGGCGATCGGAGATGAGAGCGCCCGAGACGCGCTGCGGAATCTCGCCCTGGTAGGCGACGTAGCCGTCGAGGATGGCATTCATGACAATCGTCCCGCGCGTCTCGGTCAGCATTTCGGAGCGCAGGCCGATCAGTCCGCGGCTGGGAATGCGGAACTCCATTCTTACGCGACCAGACCCGTGGTTGGTCATCTTGGTCATCTCGCCCTTGCGTGGTCCGAGGCGCTCGATGACGGTGCCGACAAAGCTCTCCGGGATGTCGACCATGAGTTGCTCGACCGGCTCCATCAACTCGCCGTCGATGCGCTTGGTGACGATCTCGGGGCGGCTGACCATCATCTCGAAGCCCTCGCGGCGCATCATTTCGATCAAAATCGCGAGCTGCAGTTCGCCGCGGCCGAGCACCTTGAATGTGTCGGGCGAGCCGGTCTCCTGCATCTTGAGCGAGACATTGGTGAGCAGTTCCTTGTCGAGGCGGTCGCGCAGGTTGCGCGAGGTGACGTACTTGCCCTCGCGGCCGGCGAAGGGGCCGTTGTTGACGTTGAACTGGATGGCGATGGTGGGCTCGTCGATGATGATGGGCGGCAGCGGCTCGGGATTTTCGACGTTGCAGAAACTCTCGCCGATGGTGATGCCGGGGATGCCGGCGATGGCGACGATATCGCCGACCTGGGTCTCGGTGATGTCGGTGCGCTTGAGGCCGGAGAAGCTGAAGAGCTTGGTGATCTTGTGCTTGGTGAAGGTGCCGTCGATCTTGGCGACGCTATACTCTTCGCCGGTCTTCATGGTGCCGTTGAAGACGCGGCCGATGGCGAGGCGGCCGAGATAGTCGGAGTAGTCGAGGTTGGTGACGAGGATCTGCAGGGGCCCGTCGGGATCGCCCTTGGCGACGGGGATGGTCTGGATGATCTGCTCGAAGAGGGGCTGGAGATCGGTGCCGGGATTCGCGAGGTCGGCGGTTGCGGTACCGACTTTGCCGTTGGTGTAGAGGACGGGGAAGTCGAGCATGTCCTCGTCGGCGTCGAGGTCGATGAAGAGGTCGTAGACCTCGTTGAGGACTTCCTGGGGCCGCGCGTCGGGGCGGTCGATCTTGTTGATGACGACCATGGGCGTGAGCTTGGCTTCGAGCGCCTTGGAGAGGACGTAGCGGGTCTGGGGCAGCGGGCCTTCGGAGGCGTCGACGAGCAGGACTACGCCGTCGACCATCTTGAGGGCGCGCTCGACTTCGCCGCCGAAGTCGGCGTGGCCGGGGGTGTCGACGATGTTGATCTTGTTGTCGTGGTAGTAGAGGGCGGTGTTCTTGGCGAGAATGGTGATGCCGCGCTCGCG
>PKWK01000236.1 GCA_003133205.1 Granulicella sp.
GACGGCGACTTCCAGACCTACAAGGCGAAGGATGGGGCTTATCTGCGGAAGCACTTCTTTGGGGAGTATCCCGAGCTGCTGGAGTTGGTGAAGGACTACACGGATGACCAGTTGATCCATCTGCACCGTGGCGGGCACGATCCGGTGAAGGTATACAACGCGTACAAGCGGGCGATCGAGCACAAGGGCGGGCCGACGGTGGTGCTGGCCATGACGGTGAAGGGCTTCGGGATGGCGTCGGCGGAGTCGCGCAATGCGACCCACTCCGAGAAGAAAATGACCGACGACCAGTTGGCGGCGTTTGTGAAGCGGTTCAAGATTCCGATTCCGGAGAAGGCGGCGATGCAGGGGACGCCGTACCGGCCGCCGCAGGACTCGCCGGAGATGGTTTATATGCAGGAACGGCGGCGCGTGTTGGGCGGGTATATGCCGACGCGGTCGGTTCCGGCGATCGACTTCAAGGCTCCCGAGTTGGGGTTCTTCAGCGAGTGGACGGCGGGGTCGAAGGGACGCGCGGTCTCGACGACGATGGGATTTGTATCGATATTGCGTGGGCTGCTGAAGGACCCAGGTGTAGGCAAGCTGGTGGTGCCGATTGTGCCGGACGAGGGACGGACGTTCGGATTGGAGTCGGTGATCCGGCAGGTGGGCATCTACGCGCCGGAGGGACAAAGGTACACGCCGCACGACAAGGACATGCTGCTGTTCTACCGCGAGGAGCAGGACGGGCAGATTCTGGAAGAAGGGATTACCGAGGCTGGATCGATGGCGTCGTTCACGGCGGCGGGCCAGTCGTACTCGACCTTCAAAGTTCCGATGATTCCCTTCTACATGTACTACTCGATGTTCGGGTTCCAGAGGATCGGGGACATGGCGTGGGCGTTTGCGGACGCTCGCGGCAAGGGCTTCCTGATGGGCGGGACTGCCGGCAGAACCACAATGCTGGGTGAGGGGCTGCAGCACCAGGACGGGCATAGTCATCTGCTGGCTAGCACGATTCCGACCTGCGTCAGCTATGATCCGGCATTTGTGTATGAGCTTGCGGTGGTGCTGCAGGACGGCATCAAGCGGATGTATGAGAAGGGCGACGAATGCTTCTACTACATCACCATGTACAACGAGGACTATGCGATGCCGGTGATGCCGGAGGGATGCGCGGAGGGGATTCTGAAGGGGATCTACAAGTTCCGCGCGGCTGCGAATGGGGAGGCTACGGTGCAGTTGTTTGGCTCGGGTCCGATCCTGAACGAGGTGCTGCGGGCGCAGGAGATTCTGGCGGAGAAGTACCAGATCGCCGCGGATGTGTGGAGCGTGACCAGCTATACCGAGCTACGGCGCGAGGCGATCGCGACCGAGCGTTGGAACCGGCTGCATCCGGCAGAGCCGGAGCGGAAGACGTACATCGAGACCGCGCTCGAAGGTGCGAAGGGACCGATCATCGCGGCCAGCGATTATATGAAATCGCTGCCGGATGTGCTGGCTCCCTGGTTAGTCAATCGGGGGCCGCAGGCCGACGGCAAGTGCAGGCTGGTTACGCTGGGGACCGATGGCTTCGGGCGCAGCGATAATCGCGAGCATCTGCGGCGGCACTTCGAGGTGAATGCGGAGTCGATTGCGGGAGCAACGCTGTCGCGACTGGCGCGCGATGGGAAGATCAAGGGTAAGAAGGCTCAGGCTGCATTGGCGGAGCTGGGGCTCGATGTCGAGGCCCGGGACCCGGCGCGGGTATGATGGCAGAGGGAGCGGACGCAGGAGCCGCATGGGAAAATCCGCTGATTCCAAATGCGCGGTTGCGGCAGATTTATCTGGCGATGACGCGGGCTCGGATGCTTGCGCGTACGCTGCCTGCTCGACGGGGCGATAGAGGCACTTCGGGGCTTGAGGCCTGCCTGGTGAGTGCCGCGGTGGACCTGGAGCCGGGCGACCTGGTGAGCGATGCGCTCTCGGGCCGCGTGGTGGAGTTTCTTCGCGGAGCGGCGCTGGGCGAGGGGCTGCGGCCGGGGGTGGCCACGAAGAAGCGCGGCATGGTCGCGGATTGCGGATCGGCGGCACGACTGCCCGCTGGTGCTGGCGTTGTGGAGCGGATTTGGGCGGCGCTTGGGGCGGCTGCGGCGTTGAAGGCTGAGGCGGCGCGGGCGAAGAGTGAGGCCGAGGCAGCGGGTTCGAAAGCGAAACAGAAGGGCGTGGTGGTGGTGTACGCGCTTCCGGGCGAGGTGCCTCCGGCGCTTTGGCGGAAGGCGCTGACGTTTGCCCGGGAAAAGGAACTGCCCGTGCTGTTTGTGGTGCTGCCGCCTGCGTTGGCTAAGGGCAAGGCGGCGAGGATGGGTCAGGTGAGCGCGCTGGCGCTGGGTTGCGGCGTGCCGGGAATTCCCGTGGACGCGGACGACGCGGTGGCGATCTACCGCGTGGCACAGGAGTCGATCGGGCATGCTCGCATCGGCGGCGGGACCGCGTTGATGGAGTGCGTGCCGTTTGTGGTCGCAGGCGCTGTGGGCAAGGGCGGCCGGACGGCCGACGCGATTGCGGTGCTGGAGAGTTACTTGCTGGAACGCCACGTTGCGACCCGTTCGTGGATAGAGCGAGAGGCCAAGTCGTTCGCGAAGCGACTCGCGATCGAAAACACGGCATCCAAGTAGAACGTAGCGTGAGTTTCGAATAGGGCGTTCCCCGCCCTGACGTGCGGAACGCAGGAAGGTGCTGAAAAAGTCCGATTGGGTGCTCGAGCTAAACGACTGGTGCCTGCGCAGTTACACTGGAGAGGTGATGGACCGGAGTCTCGAGGTGCGAGTGCGGACTGGAATTCGGCTGTTGTTGGTTGGCGTTGCGAGTTTGGGGATGGGTTTGGGGACCGCGCGGGCCGCGGAGGCAGCACCGCAGCAGGCTACCAATCCGCAGACGGCCGACCCGCAGACGACGAATCCGCAAACTGCAATGCCAGCACCGGCTCCGGCAACTGCTCCGGTCGAGGCCACTCCGACGCCAACTCCTGAGAGCCAGGACAAGATCGAGTCGCGGCCGGCCTATCGGCAGCAGCCTGCGGGCCCGTCGCAGCCCGCGCCCCAGTCGCAGCCCACGCCGCAGACAATGCCGGTGCCGCAGCAGGCTCCCCCGCCGGTGGTGACCCCTGCGCCACCCACGCCACAGACTCCGTACACGGCGATGCCTGCGTATGGGCCGCCCGACTTGAAGGTCCATACACCGGGAGATCCGCTTGGCAGCACCTATATTCCGGTGGATAGCTGGGTGTACACGGCGATGATGCGGCTGTACTCGATGGGGTATCTGGACACGATGTATCTGTCGATGCGACCGTATACACGGCGCAGCGCGCTACACATGCTGCAGAAGTCGGAGGACGCGATTCTGTCGAGCGACGACGGGCAGGCGCAGGAGATTCTCTCGGCGCTGTTGAACGAGTTGACCGACGAGGGCATTACCGACCATACGATTGCGGGAACGGCGCGCGGCACGGTGTACGGCCTGCAGTCGGTGTACACGCGGGTGATGGGGGTTTCGGGCTCCATCCTGCAGGACAGCTTTCACCTGGGGCAGACGTTTTTCAACGACTATGGACGACCGAACGAGCCGGGATTCAACAACATTACCGGGTTTTCGACGCTGAATGAGCAGGGGCCATTCTCGCTGTATGTGCGGGGTGAGTACCAGCATGCGCCGAGCGGGCCGGGGTACTCGCAGGCACTGTCCGGGCGGCTTTCTGCGCTCGAGCAGATCCCGTTTGCGCCACCGAATCAGCCGCAGGCGACCATTCCGACGGGACCGATTGCGGGACAGAATCCGTTTCGGCTGGTGGAGGCGACGCTGTCGTACCACATCCTCGGGCATGAGATCTCGGCAGGAAAATCGGATGCGTGGCTGGGACCGGGAATGGGCGGCGCGATGGCCTGGTCGAACAATGCCGAGAACATCTACTCCTTCCGAATCAACCGGGTCGAGCCTCTGTCGATTCCGTACCTCTCGAAACTGCTGGGGCCGGTGCGGTACGACTTTTTCTATGGAAGCCTGAAGGGCCACACAGCGCCGAACAACGATTACGTTCACTCGGAGATGTTCTCGTTCCAGCCAACGCGGGACTTCCAGTTCGGCTTCCAGAGGACGATTATCTTTGGCGGCGCGGGTCATGAGCCAGTTACGATGCATACGTTCTTGAAGGGATTCTTCAGCGTCAACGACACGACGTCCGATGTGAAGCATTCCAGAGAGGACCCCGGGGCGCGCTTTTCGGACTTCAGCTTTTCCTACCGCCTGCCTTTTGTTCGCAACTATCTGACCCTGTATGCGGACTCGGAGACGCATGACGATGTGACCCCGATTTCGGCGCCGCGGCGCGCCGGCTATCGCCCGGGAATCTTTCTCTCGCAATTTCCCGGCGCCAAGCGGCTCGATCTGAGAGTGGAAGGAATCTCGACCGACTGCGTCACGCTGGTCTGCCAGAACGGCGACAACGAGTACACCGAGACGATCCAGAAGCAGGGATACACCAACAAGGGCCTCATTCTGGGCGACTGGATTGGGCGCGAGGCCAAGGGCGGACAAGCTTGGATGACGTATCACCTGTCGGGCAATGAGTGGGTGCAGGTGTCGTATCTGAACAAGAAGACGCCGAAGGACTTTATCGCGGGCGGGACGACTCAGAATCAGTTCCGGGTGGCGGTGGTGAAGCGGATCGGGCCGGATGTCGAGATCAATGGTTGGTTCCAGCATGAGAGCTGGAAGGCTCCGATCTATATGACCGGGGGGCAGAGCAATAATACTGTGACAGTACAGGTTACGTTCTTTCCGAAGCTGCGGACGAGCGGGCCATAGGGCTCGACGGGCGGAAAAGGCAACCCACCCTTTGCGGTGAAGCTGCAAAGGATGGGCCACCCGCTACTGTCACGCGCGGAGTGCCGCTACTTCGATTCCGCGGCGATGCAGGATTGGAAGTAGGCGAGGGATTTTTCGAGGCCTTGGCGGAGGGAGATTTTCGGCTCCCAGTTGAGCAGGGTGCGGGCCTTGGTGATGTCGGGGCGGCGGC
>PKWK01000015.1 GCA_003133205.1 Granulicella sp.
GATGGCCGACATGTATCCCAACAGGTTCCGGCCCTACAAGGCGATCAAGGTCCCAGGTCCGCGTTCGGTCAAGAAGTTCTGCGCACGGGCAGCAAGCCTGGGGCGCAGTGTCCCCCACGCCGGCGATGATCCCGACGAAGTCACGACGGGCCCGGAACTGGTCAATGCCATCAGTGACGACAAGCTAAGACAGAGCGCGTAGCCTCGCTCCTTGAGTTTCCTTCGGATTTCAATCAAGTCGATATTCCTGCTGACGCTTCGATGCCCGTGTGCTCAGCTCGCAGGAACCCAGCGCAAGGACGGACCTTCGCCCCTATGGCACCCCCAAACAAGCTCGCTCACGGTCAGACGAAACCGTGGGTGAGTGGGGTGCCGCGCTTCAAATTATCCGCGCTCGACTGTCGAGCGATAAACTCACTGGTAGGCCCGAATATTGAATGAGTGACCATGAAAGCATCTAAGACGTCCGTTCCTGCCCCGTCCGCGCCGGAACCCGAATTCACAGTCAACAGCCTGGACGAGCTCAAAGACAGCCTTCGCCGCGTCGACGGGCTTGTGCAACAGAGCGATGGCTCATCCACAATAGCCGGAATTGAAAGGGGGGTCGGAATTGCCAACAATTAGTCGGTTCTATGGGATTGTGATTCGCATGTACTTCGGCGACCACATTCCGCCGCACATGCACGCCGTCTATGCCGAATTTGAGGCCGTGATTGACATTCAAACGTCTGCTATCATCGAGGGTAAGTTGCCCAGCCGGGCAACATATCTGGTGCTGGAGTGGATCGAGCTGCACCGCACCGAACTCATGGAGGACTGGGAGCTATGCGCACAGAATCACATCCCCAAGAAGATTCACCCGCTACCCTAGCCATTCCGGGATCCGCCCCCCGGTTCCCATGGAGTGTGACCGAAGTCGAGGCCCTTTCGGGGTTCCGTCTACGGGTTGCGTTCGCCGATGGCCTCGTCGGTCTGGTTGACATGTCCACCCTTGTACATTCTCCAAAGGCGGGGGTCTTCGCCGCACTCCGTGACTCGTCTCTATTCGCGCAGGCTGCACTCGATTACGGTGCCGTGTCCTGGCCTGGTGAGTTGGATCTTGCCCCGGACGCCATGCACGCAGCGATCCGGGAGCATGGAGAGTGGCGGCTGTAAAATCCCAATGTCCGATAACGAAACCTGTAAACCCGGTCTAACTGATTCAATCTAAAGCGAGTCCTTCCGATAACGCATCTTATGTATAGTGGACGTGTAGCCGCTCTTTAGAAATGTCATGGTTCTGCCCGTTAGAAATGACACTAACAGGATGGGACTGATTTCGATGAGCGAGCGGGACGTAAAACGGATACAGGTTTTGGCGGAAGTGCGTTCTGGTCAGCGCACCGTGGTCTCTGCGGCAGCGGTGTTGGAGCTGGGAGTGCGGCAGACGTTTCGGCTTCTGTCGCGCTACGAGGCAGGCGTCGTTGGTGCGCTGATCCACCAAGCTCGTGGCAGAGCTTCCAATCGCCAGTTGAGCGCCGGCATCCGGGAGTACGCGGTCGAGCTGGTGCGAACGAAGTACGCCGACTTCGGCCCAACCCTCGCGACAGAGATACTTCTGGAGAAGCATTCGATCACCATTGGGCGCGAGACGCTTCGGCGATGGCTGATGGCAGACGGGCTATGGCTGTCGCGCAAGCAACGGAAGACCTATCACCAGCCGAGGCTGAGGCGAGAGCGTTTCGGCGAGCTGGTCCAGATCGACGGCAGCGATCACCGATGGTTCGAGGATCGTGGCGAGCCCTGTACCTTGCTTGTGTTCATCGACGACGCGACCAGCCGATTGATGCAGCTCCGGTTCGTACTCAGCGAGAGCACGGACAGCTATTTGACCGCCGTCCACGGCTACGTGCTGGCCTTTGGTTGCCCCGTAGCGTTCTACTCTGACAAGCACGTAGTCTTCCGCGTGAACAAGCCGAACGCCGTCGGCGGCTCGGGTATGACGCAGCTTGGTCGAGCGTTGGCGGAGCTAAATATCGAGATAATCTGTGCCAACTCAAGCCAGGCGAAGGGCCGCGTGGAGCGAGTGAATCGCACACTACAGGACAGGCTGGTAAAAGAACTTCGACTCGCCAACATCTGCGACATCAGTGCCGGAAACGTGTTCTTGCCGGCCTTCATGAACCAGTTCAATGAGCGTTTTGCTATCCCTTCCGCCCGTCCTGAAGACTTGCATCGGCCCCTATCCACCCCCATGGAAAAACTCACCGATATCTTGTGCCACCGCGAGCAGCGCTACGTTGGAAGCCAGTTGACCTTGTCTTACGACCGCAAGCGGATCATCCTGGAGCGAAATTCTCTCTCCGAAGGACTCGATGGCAAGTATGTTGACGTTTACGACTTCCCGGATGGCCGCTTGGAAGTTCGCACCAAGGGCCTCCTGCTTCCCTATCGCGTCTTCAGCAAGGATCAGAGGGTCAGCCATACCGCAATCGTCGAGAACAAGCGCCTAGGCCACGCTCTTGCCGTCATCAAGGCACAGCAAGACACGTCCTTCACGCCGAAGGTGAACACCAACAGCCAGAAGCTCGGCTATCAAAAGCGAGGTCGAAACGTCTATGGGCCGGACTACATAGAACCAGGCACACTGATCGCTGACGGTCCCTGCCGCGGCCAGAAAGTCGCCAATGACCGGAACCAGATTGTCGAACAGCAGGTCGAACTGCGCGACTGTTCAGTACAGGCGCTCGAAGTCCAATCTCAGGTGCCGCCTCTTCCTTACCGCGTGTTCGAGAAGGATCAGAAGGTTCCCTTTGCCGCAACAGCCGAAAACAAGCGTCTCGGACAGGCGCTCGCCGTAGCCAAGAGAATGCAAGATCTCCCACTTCCACCGAAGGTGAACACGAGTCAGAAGCTCGGATACCAAAAGCGAGGTCGCCAGATATACGGCCCGGACTATGTTCCGAAAATCCCTGTGAAATCTGCGAAAGAAAGCCACACACCAAGCCCGGTCAAACAGACGGCCTGACTCGATTTCTCAGGGTTTGCCAAAAAAACAGCGGTGGAAATGACGGTCTGATGGAAAGGGTGGAAGACCGGACGATCAAGCTGTACGGTCTCCCACCCTTTCCCACAGCCCTTGGAAATCGCAAGTGCGGCGATTCCCACATTCCCACCGCACTGCTACGACGAAGTATAGAATGACATTTCTAAAGGGCGAATACCCCTGTCATTTCAATTGAGCAGCAACAGGACGCAAGGGAGGGGAGAAGACCTGATGCCCTACTCCCCGTTTGCAATGCGCCGGTGCGGTCATAGAGTAGAGTTGCATGATAATGGAATGGGGAGGATTTTATGAGACCGTCGGAGGCTCTGCAACTGCATCGTGAGGAGATTCGCCGCATTGTGGAATCGAGATGCGCCAGAAATCCCCGTGTCTTCGGCTCAGTTCTACATGGAGAGGATACCGAGGAGAGCGACCTCGATATTCTGGTCGATCCCACGCCGGAGACGTCCATCTTTGACATCGGGGAGATTCGCTACCAGTTGCGCACTCTCCTCGGCGTGTCGGTAGATGTTCTCACGCCGCAGGCACTGCATAT
>PKWK01000319.1 GCA_003133205.1 Granulicella sp.
ACTACGCCTCCGAACTGAAGCGCGAGCAGACCGAAGTGATCACTCGCCCCGACGACGAGGCCGAAGAGATCTACCAGATCTTCGACCAGTATTCCGTTCCGCGCGAGGCGGCTGCGCCGGTGCTCGCGGCGCTGCAGCAGAACCACCCCGCCTACGTCGACTTCATGATGCGCTTCGAGCTTGGCCTGGAGAAGCCCGCGGCCAACCGCGCGCACCGCTCCGCCCTGACGATTGCGGCCAGCTACATCGCAGGAGGCGTGGTTCCGCTGCTGCCGTATATGTTCGTCGGCGGGTCTGGGACCTTCATCCCCGAAACTGCGGCCGCACTCAAATTCTCCGTCCTCATCACCCTGCTCGCGCTCGCCTTCTTCGGTGCGCTCAAAGGGCGGTTGGTCGGAACGGGTGCCCTGCGCAGCGCACTGCAGACCTCGCTCATCGGAGGCGCTGCTGCGGCAGCAGCCTATGGCCTGGCCCACCTCCTCAACCACACATAGCCGCACCCCGTTCGAGCGGGTAATGCGCTCATCGGCTTGGCTGAACGACGGGTTGCCAGCAACCCACTCGTCGTGTCGGTAACCTGTTCTCGGGTACTAATAACCTATTGTTTTTATTACTATTTACGGCTTTGGAATGCGCAATTATTTTCCTATTGTGCAAATGTTTTCCACATCGAGGTGCTTGAGATTCCCGCAATCTCGCCTTCTTACTGACTCCGTGTGCGGCTGACTCGCCGATTCGGCACTGCAAACAATAGGAATGTCCCCCTAATCCTCCCATTCAGGGAAAGTTATATCGATTGGCCAACAGATTGCCATTACCGGTCTGTAACAATAGGAGTTCCCCCCATGCGATTGAAATCGGCCCTTGCTGTTTTGTCCCTCTCCTTCGTCTGCCTTGTTTCACGCGCAACTCTTGCGGAGACCATCCAACTAACCGGCACGATCGGCGGGAGCACCGACGGGGTCGAGGTCTATCCCTACCAGTTCACTATCACCGGCCCGAGCGGCACGGTAAAGAACGTGGATATGTCGTGCCTCAGCTTCGATCGCGAGATCACCATCGGGGAGACCTGGCTGGTGGATGCAGTCAATGTCGCGAGCATTACTTCCAGCCTCGACGGAGAGACCGAGACCGCCTACCGTGAGGATGCCTGGCTCTTTAATCAGTACGGCACCGCCGCGGGTACCAACTCTGAAATTCAGTTCGCAATCTGGGACATCATGGACCCCTCCGGTGTCTCCGGCCTGGGCGGCTTCGATGCTGTCGCCAAGTCGCTGGTCACGCAGGCCGCTGCCCACGCTGGCACCCTGCCCGCCAGCTACTATGCAAACGACCTCGTGTACATCCCGGATGCGAGCGACAGTAGAGACTGGACCGACGGTCAGCCCCAGATCTTCATGGTTAAACCTCCCGCAGTGACAGCTGAGCCGAGCAGCCTGATGCTGCTTGGAACGGGCTTGCTCGGTGCAGTCGGCATGCTGCGCCGCAGGGCACACATGGCCCAGCCAATTCCAGTGAAGTGACCAACTATCCAAGGTTCTGCGTGGGCCCGCGCCGGTAACTCGACGCGGGCCCTCTGCTTGTTACGCGAGGACGTCGGAAGACTGCGGTGCTGCTGTCCGCATGAAGCCGGCATCCGGATCATCGCCCTGTGCGACCATGAGGAATGACTTTGGAAGCGGGCGGGAACGGAGCGGTCGCGGCGATTACGCGACGCGCGGCAGATCAGCTGCGGGCAGGGCATCTCTGGGTGTACCGATCGGATGTGGAACGAACGGAACCTGCGGTGATTGCGGGCGGGGCGCTGGTGACCATCGTGGATGGCCGGAGGATTCCGCTGGGGACAGCACTCTACAGTGATGCGTCGGAGATCGCGCTGCGGATGGTGTCGCGGCAGGCGGGATTGAGGCGGGCGGAGTATCTCGCTGAACTGCGCGAGCGGGTGCGGGCCGCGATCAACCTGCGGCAGCAACTGGTGGCGGAGGCGTTTTCCCTGCCGGACGGAGATAACGCGTGCCGGCTGCTGTTCTCGGAGGCGGATGGGCTGCCGGGGATTGTGGCGGACCGGTACAACGGACTCATCATCGTGCAACTGCTGACGCAGGGGACGGCGCAGGACGATGTGCGGCGGGTGCTTGCGGAGGTATTCGCCGAGCAGCCGTGGGTTGCGACGGTGGTGGAACGCCCGGATGCGCGGGTGCGCGAGTTGGAGCAGCTCGGCGTGCCGCCCGACGCCCCTCTGTATGTGCGGGATGGCGGTGAGGGGGCGCTCAGCGCGGTCTTTACGATCAATGGCGTGCGCTTTCACTTCGACGCGAGCGCCGGACAGAAGACCGGGGCGTTCCTCGATCAGAGGCTGAACTATGCGGCTGCGGCAAGGTACGCTCGGGGCCGGGCGCTCGATGTGTGCACGTATCAGGGTGGGTTTGCGCTGCATCTTGCGCGCGTGTGCGAGCGGGTAACAGGAGTCGATGCGAGCCGTGCGGCGCTCGAGGTGGCGGACCGCAATCTGGAGTTGAACGCGGAGCTGGGCAGGATGAAGGCCTCCGTGGACTGGGTGGAGGCGGATGCCTTCGAACTGCTGCGCGACTTCGCGGACGCAGGAGAGCGCTTCGACACCATCGTGCTCGATCCCCCGGCATTTGCGAAGACGAAGCGCGCGGCCGAGGGCGCAATGCGCGGGTACAAGGAGATGAATCTGCGGGCACTGAAGATGCTGGGCGCGGGCGGAACGCTGGTGACGTGTTCGTGCTCGCACCACGTGGGGATGGAGGAGTTCATCGGCGTCGTACGCTCAGCCGCGGAGGACGCGGGGCGACGAGTGCAGCTACTGGAGATGCGCGGCGCCGCGCCGGACCATCCAGCCGTGCTTACGCTGCCGGAGACGAGCTATTTGAAGTGTCTGATCTGCCGCGTGGGGTAGAGGTTGCTGGTTGGTCCGGGCCCCGCCCTTGCGCCTACTTTGGGAGCCTGCAATCATCGGGAACAGGATGGCGGAATTCGTTCAGATCGGGGCTCAGCCGTTGAAGCCTGCCGCCGCGGGTGCTCCGAAGCCGCGCCGCGCGGTGTTTTGGTTGCAAGGCGTCACGCTGGTATGGATGCTGGTGGAGTTCGGTGTCTCTGCTTATGCGGCAGCAACGGCGCACAGCCCTGCGATGTTGGCGTTCGGCTCCGACAGCCTGGTGGAGTTGCTGTCCGCTACCGTTGTGCTCCTGCAGTGGATTCCGCGAGGGTCGATCCCGGAGCGCAGGGCAAGCCGTGCAGCCGGACTGTTGCTGTTTGTGCTGGCGTTCGTAGTTGCTGGGATCGGGGTTGCGTCTCTCGCTCTGCGGTGGCAGCCGGAGACGAGTTGCGCGGGGATCGCAATCACCATCGCTGCGCTGATCGCGATGCCGGTTCTGGCGTCTCTGAAGCGCCGCGAAGCTCGGCGCAGCGGGAATGCAGCGCTGGCCGCCGATGCCGTGCAATCCGCGACGTGCGCCTACCTCGCGCTGATCACGCTGGCTGGACTCGCGGCTAATGCGGCTTTCCACATCGCATGGTTCGATTCGCTGGCTGCGTTGGTTGCCGTTCCCTTCCTCATCAAAGAGGGCAGGTCGGCCTGGCGCGGCCATGCGTGCGGATGCTGCTGAGGGCCCGACCAGCCCATCGATGATCTCCACGCGGAACGAACCGCGTTTAGAAGTGGTACGCCAGTTCGCCGGTGATGGAGCGCGGGCTGACGTAGTGCGTCCCCGAGAACGTGGAGAGGAAGTTGTAGAGCGTGTACTTGTTGCCGATGTTGACGATGGTGAGCGACGCGGAGAGGGTGCGCTTGTCGGAAGTCTTGCGATGCAGCAGGTTGTCCTCGCCGACGGACAGGTCGAACAGGTTGCGCGGCGCGATGCGGGCTGGGTTGTGGTCGTCGTTCTGGGTGTTGGGAGCGGTGAGCGTGAGCAGCGAAGACGTGAACTGCGAAACCAGGCACGTGTTCGGGAGAGGCCGGGTGGGCGTGGCGCGGACGCCGGCGCACGCGAAACCGGCCTGGGCCTCCTGATCGGCGGTGAGCTGCGTTCCGGCGGCATCCTGCAGGAAGACTGCGGGCTGACCGTTAAGCGTGGTGGTCTGTGGACAGTCGTTCGAAGCGAGCGTGCCGTAGCAGGGCGCGGAGCCGGCAACCTGGCCGGAGTCGAAGCGCCAGTTGAACCCAATGTACGGGCCGCGCGAGCCGATTTGGTACTGCGCGTGGGTGGTCTGGTTGAACTTCTCGTCGTGGTCGATGCGGAAGGGCGTGTGTCCTGAGCCGGGCGGAGCAGGCACAGTGCCAAGCCCGCTGGTCTGCGGCGTGAAGAAGCGCGCGGCAACCGAAGAGAAGACGATTTGTGCAGTGAAGTTGTGGACCGGCGGGATGTCCAGGTGGCCGTCGAAGCCGGGAACCTTGGAGCTGTACCAGCCGATGGGGAAGGTGATGGGCGTGGCGCCAAGAACCGAGAAGTCGTAGGCGTTGTGGGTGTACTTCCAGACGTAGTCGGCGGAGAGCACGGCGTACTTCGAGAGCGACTGCTCGAAGCCGGCGTGGAAGTCGTTGCGGAAGCCGGGGCGGTTGGGCGACGGGGTGCAGGGGATGAGCGCAGCGATGACGGCGTAGTTGCAACCCTTGGAGGAGATGATGAGGTTCTCGTTGAAGGGTGACTCGAGCGTGCGGGCGTAAGAGGTGCGCAATACGGTGCCCGTGCGCTTGATGTTGTAGGAGAGGGCGAGCCGGGGTTCAACCTGGCTGGCGGCAGCGAGGCCGTTGTAGCGATCAAACCGCAGGCCGAGGTTGCCCGTCCACGGGCCGGCGGTGATGGCGTCCTGCCCGTAGGCGGCGAACTCCTTGACGTCGGTGTGGCCCTGGAAAGAGTAGAGGCTGCCGCCATGGGTGAGATCGTAGGGATAGAGGGTGGCGCACGGCGTTCCGGGTTGGGGAACTCCAGGGTTGGGAATAGTGGTGAGGCAGCCAAGATTGGCAATCAGCGTCGGGTCGACAATGCCAAGCTGGAAGTTCTCGTTGAGGAAGGTCTGCTCGTAGGAGAGGCCGGCCTTCACATTGTTGACGCCGCGGGTGTAAGTGATGTCGGAGCGGAGGCCGGTGTTGGCCAGCGAACGCTGCTGGGAGATGGACTCCTGTTGGAGATCGGGCGCGCCGCGATCGGCGAAGGGATTCTTGCTGGGATAGTAGTGGAAGTTGTCGCGGCGGAAGTAATAGTTGGTGGTGAGGACGGTGGAAGGGCTGATAACGCGGGTGTAGCTGGGAGCGAAGTTGACGGTCTGAATCTGTGCGCGCTGGTCGGCCGGGCCTACTGCGAGACCATTGGGCCCGATGGCGACGCCGGCGGAGTTGGTGGGCCACTGGGTGGCGTACTGCGTGTCGTAGGAGTTGGGCGTCTGGAACCAGGAGCGCGTGTATCCGAGGTTCAGGCGGACCGAGTCGGCCGACGTGATCTGGTAGTCGACGCGGTCGAAGAGGTTCTCCTCGTTGCCCTTGTCGTGGATCGCGTGGAACTCCGGCGGATCGAGGAAGCGGCCAGTGTTCATTACGTTGGCGGAGATGAAGTTGCCGACCTTCTGCGAGCCGTCGGCGAGATTGAAGCCCACGTTGGCCGAGCCGAAGGATCCGTAGGACGCGTTGACCTGGCCGTGCGGCTGGGGATTTCCGAGGCCGGAGCGCGTGGTGGCGACGATCACCAGCGAGGTCTTGCCGCCATACTCGGCTGGCGGCGCGCCGGGGATGACTTCGAGGGACTGGACGGAGTCGAGCGGGATCTGATTGGAGAAGACCTTCGATTGCTGGTCGGTGATGGGCTGGCCGTCGACGGAGAAGGAGTTGGAGGCGTGGTCGCCCATGCTGTGGAACATGCCGTTGGAGTCGGCGGAGATGCCGGGCGAGGCCAGCGTGACCAGGGAACTGACGGAGGACGAACCAGCCAGCGGGATCTTGGAAAAGAGATCGCGGTCGATGTCGGTGTGGTCGACCGGATCGGTCTCAATCAGGTCGCCACCGGACGCTGTGACCTCGACGGTGGTGCTGGTCGACGAGACCTGAAGCGTCGCGTTCGCCGTCACCGGCACGAAGGAGTGGATCTCGACGGTCTGGGTCGCGGGGGCCAGGGAACTGGCGGATACGGTGAGCCGGTAGGTGTTGAAGGGGACGTTGGTGATGGTATAGGTGCCGGAGTTGTCCGTGGTGGCGGTGCGGGAGTAACCACTGATGGCGTTCGACAGGGTGACGTTAGCATTAGCGACGACCGCGCCGGATGGGTCGGCTACGATGCCGGTGACGGTGCCTGCGGTTCCGGCGGACTGGACACGCGCGGGGGCGGGATGGCTCTGCGGGGAAGCCGGGGCCTGGGCGCTAAGCGCGGCTACCGGGGCGAGTCCAACAAGAGAGAGGACGATGATGAATGACGGCGAAATGCCGCGTCGATTGGACGAATACATGAAGTTCCCCTGTTCGGTTGCCTTTGCGTTTTGATGAGGTTCAAAAGCATTCCTCGAAAGCAGGAGGCACCGGGAAGGTGGATGCCGGATCGAGAGATGCTCAGGCGGGAACGACAGCAACAGGCGGGGGACGGGTGAAAAGGGCGAACGTACTGAGGGCACTGGGGAGAACGGACGGCGGGAGGGCTTCCAGCACGCTGACGACTGTAACCGTTGGTGCCGGTGCCGGGGTATGCGCCAGATGCACGGTGATATGGGCCGCGGCGCAGAGAGAGCAATCCGCGTGGGTGTCGGCGCCATCCGCATGGGCGTGCGCGACCTGCACGGTACCCGCAACGGCCACCAGAAGAATGCAAACCAGCGCGAGGAGTATCCTCCACGTGCTTCGAGTGCGCTCTCCGAGGTGATTTCCAGCCATAGTAGAACTATAGCGCAACAGCGCAATGTCTGGTGTTTGGGGAAATCGCAATTCGGCAGCGACTTGGGGAATCGCCCAGGCCCGGACGCGAAAAGGCCGGGAGGGGGTCACGCGGACTGAACCCGCGATCCCTCCCGGCCTGTCAGAAAGGCGTTACTGACCTGCTGCGATCCGCGGGGTGATGAGGCCGATGTTGTCGGCTTGAGCCTGATGGCCCATGTCGATCACTTCCGCGATTTTGCTGAATTCGAGGGAGTTGTCAGCCTTTACAAACATGACCTTCTCCTGCCGCGTGGCGAAGATGGCCGCCAACTGAGACTCGATCTGCGACTTGGGGACCGCCGTCTCGTTGATCCGGTAGGACGGCTCACCTGCGCCGTTCGCCTGGACCTGGACCACGATGGTGCTCGGGGTCACAGGCTGATCGTGCCTTGGAGGCTGTGGCGCCAGGGCATTCAGCCCCTTTGGCGTCACCGGCACGATCACCATGAAGATGATCAACAGCACCAGCAGAACGTCGATCAGCGGAGTTACGTTGATTTCAGAAACAGCTTTGCCCAAACCAGCACCAGCGTTCATGCCCATAACAACCTCCTGGGCTTTCCGCTGCTCGGTGCGAGTCCGGCAGAAAAAAGCTTTACTGACCTGCTGCGATCCGCGGGGTGATGAGGCCGATGTTGTCGACTTCGGCCTGATGGCCCATGTCGATCACTTCGGCGACCTTGTTGAAGTCAAGCGCGGCGTCGCCCTTGACGAACATCACCTTCTCCTGGCGCGTGGCGAAGATCGTGGCCAACTGGGACTCAAGGTTGGCTTTGGCAACCGCAGTCTCGTTGATCATGTAGGACGGCTCACCTTTGCCGTTCGCCAGCACCTGGACCACAATCGTGCGGTCATTCTCAGGCTGGTCCGTATGGTTCTTTGGAGGCTGAGGGATCAGCGTATTCAGCCCCTTCGGCGTCACCGGCACGATCACCATGAAGATGATCAGAAGCACCAGTAGAACGTCGATCAGCGGCGTCACGTTGATATCCGAAACCGCTTTTCCTGTACCGCCACCACCGCCCATTCCCATAGCAAATCTCCTTGTACTCTTCGCCGCGAGGCTTTAGCTCTAGCGGCGCTGCTGCTTACTTCCTTATCGGTGTGTCGTCCACTTCGCGCTTCTCCGTGAGCAAGCCGAGGTTGCTGACCCCAGCCGCGCGGATCTGGTCCACGGTATCCATCACCTTGCCGTAGTTAGCGCGAATGTCGGCCCGCAGGAAGACCTGCTTGTCGGTCTTGTTCTCCAGCTTGGCGGCGATCTTCGGGCCCAGGTCGTCGAGATTCACCTGATCTCCGCCAAGGTACGCCCGGCCATCGCGTGTTACGGCAACGGTGATCGCATCTTCCTTGTTGGCGTTCTCCATCACGATCGCCGCGTTGGCCACCGGCAGGTCGACGTTGACCTTGTTGTTCAACATGGGCGTAATGACCATGAAGATGATCAGAAGCACCAGCATCACGTCCACCATGGGCGTGACATTGATGTTGGAGTTGACCTTCTTGCCTTCCTCGCGCTTGTTGATTCCCATAAGATTGCTTTCCTGTCCGTTAGCCTTTTTCAGTGCGACCAGATCGCCGCGGTTGGTACGCCGTCCGGAGGCCGTTCGCTGGCGGCCTCCGGAGGCCATACTTATCCGAGTGATCTCAATCGTTCCCCTGCCGATTCCCGGCAGAGAGCCCTTCTTACAGGTGGCTCTGCTTGATGAAGTAGTCCACCAGCTCGCTGGAGCTGTTGTCCATCTCGACGTCGAACGCTTCCACCTTGTTGGTGAAGTAGTTGAACGTCATGACGGCGGGGATGGCCACAAAGAGGCCGAACGCGGTGGTAACCAGCGCTTCCGAGATACCGCCGGCGACTGCGCCGATACCTGAGGTCTTCTGGGTTGCGATCGCCTGGAAGGCGTTAAGAATACCGATGACGGTGCCGAGCAGGCCGATGAACGGTGCGGTCGACCCGATGGTCGCGAGACCGCCAAGGCCGCGCTTCAGCTTGGCATGAACGATCGCTTCCGAGCGTTCGAGCGCGCGCTGCGAGCTCTCTACCTGCTCCTCGGTGATGTTGCCGCCCGAGCCAAAGCTGCGAAACTCCTGCAGGCCGGCGGTGACGACTTCCGCGAGATGCGACTTCTTGCTGCGGTCGCCAAGCTTGATCGCCTCATCCAGGCGGCCGTCCTTGAGAGCGCCGGCAACCTTGGGCGCAAACTCACGCGACTGCTTGCGGGCTGCGTTGAAGTACAGCCAGCGGTCGATCATAACGGCGAGCGACCAGATTGACATGATGAAGAGAATGATCGCGATAATGCGGGCTGGCCATCCCATGTTTTGAAGCAGACCAGCAGCGCTGAAGCTGACCCCACCAGCACCTTGGTCCTGAAAGTACATGGCGAGCGGCGCCGGAACGTGAGCGAAGTTTGCGAGATAAGCGAGAATCACTGGAATCTTTCCTCCTGATTTATAAAAACGTGAGACGGGATCGAGCTAACAAAAGTCATCAACATCGATCTACAACAAGTTGGATGCACAGACCCATTTTTTCAGTTATGAAGATGAGCTGCGCGAGAAACGACTGCGAGAACTTCCTTGGACTAGCCTCCACCGAAGGTGAAGTTGACGTTGATGGTGGTATCAACCTCGGTAGGCTCCCCGTTCAAAAGATAGGGCTTGTAACGCCAGCGCTTTACTGCATCCATCGCGCTGCCGGTCAGCATTGGCGGTCCGCTGATCACCTGAAGGTTCTCGATTGTGCCCGTCTTCGAGATGATGGCATGCAGGATCACGACTCCCTGAACATGGGCGGCCTTGGCGATCGGAGGATAAACCGGATCCGGACGCGACAGAATCATACCGGCAACGGTTCCGCTGGATACGCGCACCGGGCCAGTCTTGGGGGCGGCCCTGGCTACGACCGGGGGAGGAGTTCCCAGACCCAGGCCAGCCATGCCGGCAACGCCGCTGCCGCTGCTGCCGCTACCCATGCCAGCCATTCCAGCGACGCCAGCCATCGATGGCGGCGCGGCGTCTTCCTTGATCATCTTGATGTCGTGGGGGATCTTGGTGGGCGCATGCAGGCCCTGTTCGATCTCAGACACGATGTGCACCGCCTTGACGACCTGGGCGGGCGGAGGAGGCGGAGGCGGAGGTGGAGGGGGCGGAGGCGCAACCAGGAGCGCCGTCATAGCAGTCGCCGGCAGCGCCTCGGGATAGATCAAGGGAAGGATGATAATGATGGCCAGGATGGACAGATTGATCAAGCCTGTCAACATCATCCACCGATTGGCCTTGGTCTTGATCTTTCCGCTGGATTCCATCAAAGAGTCTTCAAACATGGACAGCCTCGCACAAAAATGTTCTACCCAGCTTAGACACCGCACTGTTCCGGAATGTTCCCGGAGACGGAATTCTACCGCAGTTCTGGGCGACTGAAATGGAGCCGTCCACAAATCTTACACAAAAACCTGCGACCCGAGGATCGCCGAGCCCGACTTTCCGTCTAGATTACGCCTTATTACGTCTTGGCGCGTTTCGCGGGAAGATTTGCAACCTTGCCCTGGCTCTTCCGCCAGTCCTGATAGGCCACCAGCATCGGCGCGGCGACCGCGATCGACGAGTAGGTCCCGATTACGATCCCGACCGTCAGCGCAAACGAGAAGCCGCGCAGAACCGGCCCGCCAAACAGCAACAGGCTCATCACCGTGAGGAAGGTCAGGCCGGACGAGATTACGGTCCGGCTCAGCGTCTGGTTGATGCTGCGGTTCACCACATCCGTCAGCGTCTCCCGGCGCGACAGCGCGAGGTTTTCGCGGATGCGGTCGAAGACGACGATGGTGTCGTTCATCGAGTAGCCGATCAGCGTCAGGATGGCCGCGATGACGGTAAGGGTGAGCTCCTGGTTGGTCAGGCTGAACGCGCCTAAGGTGATCAGCGTGTCGTGAAAGACCGCCACCACGGCCGCGACGCCGTAGATCAACTCGAAGCGGAACCAGAGGTAGATGAGCATTCCAATCAGCGAGTAGCCGGTGGCCAGCGCCGCCTGCCTCTGCAGTTGTTTGCCCGCGGTCGGTCCGACGATATCGACCTTCTGGACACAGAAGGCCGCACGGTCGGCGCCGCACGCGATGGTGCTGTTGGCGGCGTCGTGGTACCCGCTGGCAAGAGCGTTCTCGACCTGCGTGCGCTGAACGTCATGCGCGTTATCGGCAGGTTCAGGCAGCGAGATGACCTCGGTATTGGCGGATTGGCCGGCCGTATCGCTGATGGGATAGACGATGGAGTCTTTGACGCCAGCGTCGGACAGGGCCTTGCGGATGTGGTTCTCGCTGGGCGTGCTGGCGAACTGGACCTGGATCTCCGTGCCACCCTTGAAGTCCACGCCCCGGGGAATGCCGTGCCAGAACAGCATGCTGAGCACACCGGCCACGGAAAATATCAGCGAGAAGCCGAGGAAATACCACTTCTTACCCAGCCAATCGATCTTTGCATCACGAAACAGTTCCACTCTCAACCTCTTCCAATCAGCTATTAGCTTTTAGCTCCGCACATGGCGGCAATCAATTTCGTCCGATACATCCGCCCTGAGGTCCGAAAGCTAGGAGCTAAGGGCTAAAAGCTGCTCTTCTAAACCGACAATTCCGCGCCGCGACTCTTCCGTTCCAGAATCGCGTCGAAGATGGTCCGCGACACGAACACGGCCGTAAACAAGTTGGCCAGCAAACCGAACGTGAGCGTCACCGCAAAGCCTTTGATCGGGCCGGTGCCGAAGAGGAACAGGATGCCGGCCGAAACAATGGTCGTGACGTGGGTATCCACGATGGTGATCCACGCATGGCCGAATCCCTGCTGCACCGCGGCGGCCGCCGTCTTGCCGGCCCGCAACTCTTCGCGAATGCGCTCGAAGATCAGCACATTCGAATCGACGCCCATACCGATGGTCAGGATGACGCCGGCGATGCCCGGCAGCGTGAGCGTGCCCCCGACATAGCCCATGAACCCGAGCAGGATCACCAGGTTCAGGATCAGCGCGAGGTCCGCGTTGATGCCGGCGCCGCGATAGTAGACCAGCATGAAGACCATGACCGCCAGCATGCCGATGATCGCGGCGAGCACGCCCTGGTGGATTGAAGCCTCACCCAGGCTGGCGCCGACCGTGCGCGTCTCGATGATATCGACGTCTGCAGGGAGCGCTCCGGTGCGCAGCATCAGCGAGAGGTTGTCGACCTCGTCCTTGGTGAAGGATCCCTCGATCTCACCCCGGTCGCGGATGGCCGAGTTGATGGAGGCGACCTCCTTCACCTTGCCACCCAGCACGATCGCCATGGAGCCGGGCGATGCGCTGTCCTTGGAGTGCGCGTTGGTGTATTTGTAGAAGCGGTCGCCCGCGTCTGTGGTCAGCGTAAACGTGAGATTCGGGCGCCCGTTTACGTCCGAAGAGGGCTGCGCGTCGCGAAAGTCGGTGCCTTCCACCTGGCTCGCCCGCTCCAGCAGGTACACCTCGTCCGGAGAGGTCGGCGTGGTGTTGCCATGCATCAGCCAGTCGTCCGGCGGAATCACGCCATTGAGGGCCGTAAGCGCTGCCTGATCGTTCTCGTAGGGTCCGCTTACCACGGCGTACACGGCCAGCTTCGAGGTGGACTTGATGGCGTCTTCCACCTTGCCTGGATCGGAGATCCCGGGCAGTTCGACGAGAATCTCATTGTCGCCCAGCCCATACGGCTGAACCGTCGCTTCGCTCACGCCGAGCGTGTTCACACGCTCCGTGATGGTCTCGATCGAGTGCGTCAGCGTCGACGCTCTCAACTCGCGGATGGCGCCGGGTTTCATGGTCAGCGTCTCGCTGCCATCCGGATTCGTGGCTACATCGTAGGCAGCGTAGTCGTTCCCAGTCAGCACCGAGCGCGTCTGGCTCGCCTGGGATACCGGAATGCCGCTGACCACGATCTGGTCAGGATGGGCAACCGGGTCCACTTTGTGCACCGCAAGGCCGGTGATGCTCGCCTTCGTGAGGTCGTCCTCAAGGCGCTGCCGGTCGCGGTCGGTGGTATAGCCGATCGCCTCGTCCACGCGGACCTTGAGAACCAGATGGATTCCGCCCTGGAGGTCGAGCCCCAGCTTGATGTGATCGGCAATTGCCTGCTTCAGCGCCTTCGGAGTCACCCCGTTAGGGATGCCGATAAAGCCGTAGCAGCAAATCACCAGTGACGCAACGATGAATGCGATCTTGCCCTTCAGATTCTTGCCCATTGCTTCCTTATCCAATCTCTTCCGCGGCGACCGGCATCACCCGCCTCTGACAACCGTTCTTATTCGTCCGGCGTGGTGACTGCCGCGATGGCGCTCTTCGCAAACTCAAGCTTGATGTTGTCTGGTGGAATGCGGAGTTGCACGACATCATCTTTAACAGAGACGATGACCCCGCGAATGCCGCCGTTGGTGGTCACCCTGTCCCCGTTCTTCAAATGGCCGAGCATCTCCTGCCACTTCTTCTGCTTCTTCTGGTTTGGCGCAATCATCAGGAAATACAGCAGCGCGAAGAACACCAGCGGAAGAAGCAGTTGCGCTGAACTACCCATTGAACCCATCTAAACCCATCCTTCTTACTTCGTCTTCAAGCCGTCGCACGTCCATCTTCGCCGGAGCATGCCCCGGAGCCACATCCTGGCCTGGAGTCCTTTTCGGGAAAGCTGCTGACGGCGAACGGTCGACATTTGCCTTGCCGCAGGAAAAACGCCTTGCGCAAATACCGCGCGCAGCAAGCCGCCGGGGCCCGCGAACAGGCCCAGCCCTCTAAGTCTCGCGTAACCCTTCGCCCCCTGTCAAGAAAACCAGCGCCGGCAGTGGTCATTTTGAAGCGAATTCGCCCCTCAGGGCATCCCCACCAACTGCTCCTCCGTCGGGGCAGCAGACTCCGCATAATCCGCCGCCGGGAAACCGCGCTTTACCCGCAGGTTATCGATCGCATAGTTCAGGAACCGCGGCACCAGGCTCGCGGGCTGTTCCATGAACCGGCAGGATGCAACCACCTGCTCAATCAGGAACCTGGGCTGATAGGCGGCGAGATCGACCTCTCTCTCTACTCGGAGCTTGTACAAGATGGCTTCAAATTGCTCATCGGAGAGCTCAATTCCACACGCCAGGCACTCCATCTTGAAGATGCGCTTGTAGAGTTCGACGGAGGGCGCCACGATCTCGATCTTGTACGGCAGGCGGCGGAGGAATGCCGGATCCATCAGGTCCTCCGGCTCAAGATTGGTACAAAAAATAACCAGCTCGTCGAAGGGGATGCTGAAGCTCTTGCCGGTATGCAGTTTCAGGTAGTCGACCCGGCTTTCCAAAGGAACGATCCAGCGGTTCAGCAAGGTGGTGGGGCTGACCAACTGGCGGCCAAAGTCATCGATGACGAAGCATCCGCCCAATGCCTTCATATGCAGGGGCGCCTCGTAGAACTTGGACGTGGGATCGTAGCGAAGATCCAGCATATCCAACGTCAATTCGCCGCCAGCGACGACAAATGGCCTCTTACATGCCACCCAGCGTGCGTCAATCGCCTCGCTGTGGAGGCTGGAGGCGCCGCCGTCGCCACTGCCTGGACTGGTGGTGATCGGAATATGAAGGCTCGGGTCATAAACACGGATGATCTGACCCTCCACGGCGACCGCATATGGGATGTAGATCATGTCCGTGAAGACGTTCGCCAGGCGCAGCGCGAACGTCGTTTTCCCATTGCCGGGATGCCCGTACAAAAGAATGGCGCGGCCCGAGTTCAGTGCGGGTCCGGCTTGTTCGACGAGGGTGTTCTCCATGGCCAGATCGCTGATGTTCTGGCGGATACGCTGAAACGTGACAACTTCATTGGTGATCTTCTGCAGATTGACCCGGTCGATGTACTGTTCGAGCGTGACCGGCACCGGCCCGGTGTATTGTGATCGCTGCAGCGCATCGGTGGCCCAGCGCTGGCCCTCTTCGGTCAGCGCGTAGTTCATCACGTTCGAATTGTCCGGGCGTAGTCCCCGCGCGTAGAGAAGCTTTCGCTCCGTGGCGATGCGAACCAGCTTGACGACGATGTGGGACGGCAACTTGATTGCATCCGTAAAATCCCGGGTGGACTCCAGCCGCCAGGTGTAGATCAGCTTCATCAGCAGGCCAATCAGCTCGTTCTCGTCGATGCCGGTTGCTTCAATACTTGCGGGCTCAACGGGCGTTTTGTAGATGAAGGCATCGAGCGCCGCCTGGGTGATGTGACCAGCGGCGACCAAATGATCCCCAAAGCGCCCGCCTTTGCCGGCCCTGCGCTTGAGCGCATCATTCATTTGCTCGACCGTGATGAGTTTCGCCCGAACCAGAAGATGCCCGAGTTCTAATCGAAGTGCGATGACGTCCTCCTCAGGCCTCAGCGTGAAGCTGTGGTTTTCCAATTCTCCCATGAAAATAAACGGCTTACTGCACCCCGAAGGTCCGATGCCCACTCACACACTTTGGTCTTGCGCTCAAAGCCCGACCGTGGTAACGGGCCCCACTGGGTGGCCCATCCTCTATGGCTTCATCACCACGCCGGGTCGCCCATTCTTTCACAGTTTTCGCCGCGAAAGGGTGGGGTATACCTCTAAAAAGTCGTGCTTGAAGTCAGGATCTGCGGCTTGCCATTGGAGCCGCCGGGGACCAGGTTTTCTGCGCCGCTATCGATCGCAGCCGAGTGGCCGTCGGGTGCCAAAGCCGACGGCCCGGAGTTGAAATCGGCAGGATTCCCCGTGGACGTAAGCGAGAGTTGCAGGGTCGACCGGGTACAACCAGCTACTCCGCCAACACACGTCGTCGTCGCATAAACGCCGGTGTATCCACTATTCAGCGGGGGGCGTGACAGGAAAAGCACGACCGAGCCGTCGCCGTTGATCGATGGCAGCGAGCTTAGGCCTGCGCTGGTCGTCGCGTTGCCCAGCGAGACCAGCGATGGGGTGCATGCGCCAACTGCGCCGATGCACGTATCCCGGAGGAGCAGACCCGCCGAAGCCGAGGAGAAAGCGACGTGGCGGCCAGTGCTGCTGATCGCAGAGTTGGTCAGGACGCCCGGCGTGTATGAGGTTGGCGGATTCTGCGAGACGAGGATCGTAGACGGAGTGCAGTTTCCAGACACACCGGCGCAAGTATCGCGCAGGAAAATATTCGTGGACAACGTACCTGGAACAACCAGGTTATCTGCCCCCGATTCGAAAGCAACGTAACGGCCGCTTCCCGAGATCGCAGGCGCCTCACTATTGAGATCGCCAGCAACACCCGCGGGAGTCGCCGACACCAGCGTGGTCGATGGCGAGCACGCTCCACTCGCGCCAAAGCAGGTGTCCCGCACAAAGACCTGGTCTCCCTGTCCGTAAGTTCCACTGCCAAAGTTCGTGGCCACACTGGCAAACGCGACGAAGCGGCCATCCGCACTTACGGAAGGGTCGCGACTATCACCATTGGCAAGTGAGCCACTCGTGCTTATGGAGGCAAGGCTCGTCGACGGAGTGCAGCCGCCGGAAACACCAGTGCAGGTGTCCCGAATGAAGATATGGCGGAATCCATTCGTTCCGCCCATGACGAGGTTCGTTGCCGCCGACACAAACACCACAAAGCGCCCGGACGCGCTCATGGCGGTAAACGAAGAATCGCTGCTGTTGCCGTTGGCCAGCGACCCGTCCGGCGCTACCGTCACCGGAATCGTCTGGCGAGTGCAGCCCGTGGCCACGTTGCGGCACGTGTCGCGAACATAGATCTGCTGGTTCCCGCCCGTGTTGAGAGAGGTGAAATTGGCGGAATACGAAGCGAACGCAACATAGCGGCCGTCCGTGCTGAGCGCGGGGAACGAGCTGCTGCCGTCCCCCAGAACGCCGGCCGACGAGACCGACGCAACACCGTCGATCGTTCCGTGACCGTTTGCAGTCAGCACCGTAAAGTTGCCGCTGACCGAAACAAGGTTGCCGCCTGAAATTGTGTTCGTGACCGTGAGAAACAGAATCGTCGAACTCTGGAAATAAGACGTTGGTACGGTCGCTTGCAGGGTCGTCGCGGAAACGAAGGTGGTAGCAAAGTTAGTCTGCCCGATGCTGATAACGGAGGTCGTATCAAAGCCGGTTCCGGAGATCGTAACAACCACGGCAGGGCTTCCAACATAGACGCTCGACGGATTGATGGAAGCAATCTGCGGGAAATTAACCTGGGCAGGCAGGACGGAAAGATTCACAGCACCCGACACAACCGAGCCGCCCGAAGTGGAATTTGTAACCACGACGGAGAGCGTAGTAGCAGTTTGAATCAGCGACGACGGTACCGTAGCCGTCAGGCTGGTCGTGGAGCCAAAGCTGGTGGCAAGTCGAGTCGAGCCGACCGAGACAACTGAGGACGAGTCGAATCCCGTGCCCGTCAGCGTAAGCAGAAACGAAGCACTGCCGGCGTTTACGCTCGCGGGGCTGATCGCCACAATCTGCGGCGCAGAGTTGCCTAGCTGACCTGGAGATGAAGGTGCGGTGGAACCACATCCGCACAGCGTCAGAACGATAAGAAAGGGGCCGAACTTCCAGTAGTTTCTCAAGACACGCAAATTATAGGCGCGTCCCGTTCGACCTTTCACGCTGCCACACAAAGTTCTGCGCCCTCAGACCGCCAACCCCAAACACAATCCATAGACCAAAGATCAAGACCTTCATCACAATCCCCGCCGCTTCGAATTCCCGACATCAACGTGAACCGTCATCCTACGTGTCACGGTCTGCACGCAATCAGCAAAACGCGCAACAGGTGCCGCCAAAGTCACATCGAGTACCTTGCTCCGTTGAGCGCCCGTAACCTGCATTTGCCCGGCGAAAGCCTGAATGCGGGTATCCTGTTCCAGACCGCTCATCGCGCCGCCCAGGAGTTTCATGTCGATCAAGGACGATATCGCCGCCATCGTTGTTCAGGAGTCCACACTCACGCTGCCCGGCTTCACCCCCGATACCGCATGGCAGATCGGCACCACGCTGCGTGACCTCGCCATCGCCCGCAAGGTTCCGCTGGTGATCGACGTGCGCCGCTTCGGCTCGCCGCACCAACAGCTGTTCTACTGCGCGCTGCCCGGCACCACGCCCGACAACGCCCGCTGGGTGCAGCGCAAGATCAACGTCGTCGCGCGCTTCCACAAGAGTTCGTACCACGTCGGACGGCTGCTCGAACTGAGCGGCCTGAGCTTCAGCGACCGCTACAACCTGCCCATCGAAGACTATGCCGCGCACGGAGGCTGCTTCCCGATCAACGTCGCGGGCACCGGCATCGTTGGCTCGGTCACCGTCTCCGGCCTGCCCCAGCGCGAGGACCACAACCTGGTGGTCGAAGCGCTCTGCATGATCACCGGCCGCGACTTCGCAGCCCTGCGACTTCCAGCGGAGTAAGCGATATGCCGAGCATGGATGGAAAGCGAACCGTGCAGGCCGTCGCCTGGGCCGTCGTCGGATGCGCCCTGATTTTGGGTCTGGTGAGCCGCATGTACGAAAAGTACAGCGCGTCGGCGGACTCGCACGCGGACACGATCTCTTCCACAAAGCCGGCTGGCCCCATCCAGCACGTCGTGGTCATCATGCAGGAGAACCGCTCCTTCGACCACCTGTTCAACGGCTTTCCCGGAGCCGACACCGTCCAGAGCGGCATGAATCACGGCGTCCGCGTCCCGCTGCAGCCCACGCCGCTGGGCAACGGCCCCGACGCCGACCACACTCACACCGGCTGGTGGCAGCAATGGGACAACGGCAAGATGGACAACTTCGCGAATAAGGGCACCATGCTGCCGTATTCGTACATCCTGCCGTCGGAGACTGTCCCCTACTGGGCGCTGGCGAAAAAATTCACGCTCGGCGACCGCATGTTCCAGTCCAACACCGGGCCGAGCTTCGTGGCGCACCAGTACATGATCGCGGGCCAGTCGGGCAAAGCCTCTGAGAACCCGGATACCAACATCTGGGGCTGCGACGCCAAGCCGGACGCGCGCGTGCCGCTGCTCGGGCCGAACGGGACGGATCTGCCCGGCGTCTACCCCTGCTTCGACTACCAGACGATGGCCGACCTGCTCGACGCCAAGGGCGTTACCTGGCGCTACTACGCGCCCGGGCCCACGGACAAGTTCTTTCTGCTCTCGGCCTACCAGGCGATCCGCCACATCCGCTTCGGCGCGGACTGGCACGAAGATGTCATCTCGCCCGAGACCCGCGTGCTGACGGACATCGCCAACGGAAAGCTCGCGCAGGTGACGTGGATCGTGCCGGCGTTCAACAACTCCGACCATCCCGGCGCGCCGCCGCAGGGCCCGGACTGGGTCGCGAATATCGTCAACGCGATCGGCAAGAGCAAGTACTGGAACTCCACCACCATCTTCATCGCGTGGGACGACTGGGGCGGCTTCTACGACCACGTCCCGCCGCCGCAGACCGATGACATGGGGCTGGGCTTCCGCGTGCCGGTGATCGTCGTCGGGCCGTATGCGAAGCGCGGCTACGTCTCGCACGTCACGCATGAGGCAAGCGGCTTCCTGCGCTATACGGAAGAGATCTTCCACCTGCCGTCTCTGGGCACGCGCGACGCGACCGCCGACGACTTCCACGACTGCTTCGACTACACCCAGCAGCCCACGCCGTTTTCGCCGGTGAAGACCACCCGCCCGGCCGAGTTCTTTCTCAAGCAAAAACCCTCAGGCCCGCCGGACGACGACTAGAGTGTCGCGGCTGGTGGGCCGCGTCTAGCCGCGGCCAAACAGCATGCGGAAGAAGCGCCCGAAGACGTGCACCAAATCATTCGGGGGCGGAGCCGGTGGCGCGGCGGCCTTCCCCTGTGCGGGCGGCGCTGGCGCGGCGGAGGGCTTGGCGGTGCGGGCTTTCTTGCCGCGAGATGCTGCGCCTGGAGCAGGCGCGGCGGCCGGGGTGGGGGCGCCGGCCGGAGCGTTGTAGCTCAGCGAATCGGTGATCTGGGCATGCACCTGACCAGGCGAGGCCTGGGGCACTGCGGCGGGAGGCGCGAGTCCTTCGCTGATGGCAACCGGGAAGGGATGGCGCTCGGCGGCTTGTGCGGCGGTTTGGGTTGCAGTCTTCTCGGCGGCTCGGATGGCAGCTTGTGCGGCAGCCTGCTCGGCTGCCTGCTCCGTAGCCTGCAGTGCGGCCAGGTCGGGAACCGGCGCCGGGGCCTGCGCAGGAGGCGCCTGTACTGGGGCCTTCACTGGCGCCTGCACTGGGGCCTGCACTGGGGCCTTCACTGGTGCCTGCACTGGGGCCTGCACCGGAGCCTGCACGGCAGCGGGCGGCGGTGGTGGAATCGGCACAACAGCCGATACTGCGACTGGCGGTGACGGGGCGGGCGGCGGGGTGGCGGGCTTCGCGGCGCTGGATGCAAGCAGGGCGTCGGCGATCGACATGCCCTTGGCGTCCGGACATCCGCACGGCGAACTCTCGTGGTCGACGACCTCGTGCAGGCTGCCGTGCTCGAACAGGAGATGCTGGCCGGGCGCGACCTCGTACATCGCCTCGCCAAACGGGTCTGACACCGCAAGCGTGGGAGCGCTGGGGCCGCGGTTCTCGACGCATGTGTCGCCGTTGCGTGCGACGCGCAGGCGCAGGTCGAGCGGGCCGTTGCTGCGCACCGTGAAGCGCAGGTCGGGCGTCATGATGGCATCGGTTGCGGTTCCCATCGTCTGGATCTCGATGGCGCCGCGGTCGAGCGAGAAGAGGAGCGGCGCGGCGATTGCGACGACGCGGCTTTCAGTCACGTGCAGCACGCTGGTCTGGCACACGCGAACCGTGCCGCCGCGGCCGAGCGTGATCGGCGCAGTGTGATCCTTTGCGGTGACTTGGACAGAACCCGTGAGCACGGCCTGGCCGTCGAGTACGTCGCTCGCGCCGGTGATGTCCGCGTCGCGCGTGTTGACGTAGCCGATGAGTTGCTGCGCTTGCATCGGCATCGCGCACACAATTCCCAGCATGAGCGGGAGAGCGGGCCGGGCTTTCTGTCGCAGCGTCATCCGTACAGCCTACATCTTCAGGAAGTTCTCGATGATCTTCTTGCCGTGCGTGGTGAGCACGCTCTCGGGATGGAACTGCACGCCCTCGATGGGCAGCTTGCGGTGGCGCAGGGCCATAATTGTGGTTCCGGTTGCGGCGGGAGTGCGGGCGGAGACTTCGAGTTCGTCCGGCAGGCCGTCTTCGGAGACGATCAGCGAGTGGTAGCGGGTGCAGGTCATGGCCGAGGGGACGCCCGCGAAGATGGTCTTGCCGTCATGCTCGACCTCGCTGGTCTTGCCGTGCATCAGCTTGGACGCGCGGACGACGTTGCCGCCGAAGGCCGCGCCGATGGCCTGATGGCCGAGGCAGACGCCCAGGATCGGGACGCGCGGGCCGCCGTTCTCGGCGAGATGCGCGAAGTGGCGGATGAGCGCGATCGAGATGCCGGCGTCCTCGGGGGTGCACGGGCCGGGCGAGATGAGGATGTGCGTGGGGTGCAGCGCCTCGACTTCGGCGGGCGTCAGCTCGTCGTTGCGACGCACGACCATCTCCGCGCCAAGCTCGCCCATGTACTGGACGAGGTTGTAGGTGAACGAGTCGTAGTTGTCGAGGACGAAGACCATGAACCGGGACGCGCTTTCCGCTGAAGGTACCCCCCTCCCCCCTATACACCTAAGATACTGGTAATAAAGGAGTAATAATTTGGTGTATACCAATTGATATATACTAAACCCGGGAGCAGAAACAAAACGACCCGGCACAAAGACCGGGGCGCACTTCAGCTATACATCCATTATATCATTCGGCGCAAGCTAAACTACCACGCTAATTTTTCTGGTAAGTCATTGATGCGGAGTCCTTTATCGTCATATTCACAGGGCTGGGGGCTTGACAGGCCCGCGAGGGCTCAGATCTTCCGCCCCATGCAGTTTTCGGCTCAGGTTCTCGATGGCTTCCAGTAATGTCCGGGTACGGCGAAAGTTGGTGGCAAGCAAGCGTTGCACTGACTCGTCAAAGTCGGCAGGTGTGAAACGAACGAGGTCGTCCATTGCTGCTTCATATAGGACGCCGATTGTTCCGGAAGCGGCGATATTCGCGACCTGGGTTGCAAAGTTCTTCGCTGCGCGGTCGTCTGTCAGCAGGACATCTGCGCCAACAGAACCTGCGAGGGTGATCGACTGCTGCTCGCCGACCCCAAGGTGGTGCAGGGATGGATCAGTCGAGGGAACGTCGCAGATGTGCAGCCAGTCAGGTTTGTGTTCGATCAGGGCGGATGCCTTAGGCGGCGTCGCGGTATCGGACAATTCGTCCGCTACTGCGCGCGGGATGAGCACCTTTTCGAATATCTGAGGAAGGAGTTCTGTGCAATTGATGAGGCTGAGGTAGAGGATGGGCCCGGTGTCCGAAACAGCGATCATGAGGTGGAGTTCTGAGACTCCTTATCGCGGAGGCGATCCATGGTGTGGACGTCGTGCTGCAAATCCTCGGGGCCATACGCGCCGTGCTCGATTCCACGCTCCTTTAGGAAGCCGTCGAGCTGGTATCGTGTGTCGAATCCTAAGACCTGCTGCAATTCGCGCGCTGTAATGCGATCTTCGCTGAAGGCCTTGAGGGCGGCATCTTCGAGCAGAGCGCGCGAGGGGTCCTGTCCGGCAGGGAGAATCTGGTGGGAGAACTCGTCCGGGATTTCGACGACTACCTGCATGGTCTTAGGGTACACCTAGCCCACATCTCAAAAGCGAGACTCGGTCGGCAGGCTCAGGGCAGATTGTCGAGCACCCCAGGATGTGGGGCACCCGGCTGCGTCTTAGTCGATGAAGTAGCCGATGTCGGTGAGCAGGCGTTCGCTGAGTTCCACACCCAGCAGCCGCGCGCCGACCTTGTCCCACAGGTTGCCTTCGAAACGCTGAAGGACGGCAGCGGGCAGATCGGTTTGCTGGCGAAGCATCTGCATCAGCGCCGCACTGGTCGTGCAGTATTCGTAGTCGCCGGGCATCCCGCACGCGGGCTTGATGGTCAGTGAGAGCGGAATTGCTCCTTTGCCTGGCGTCGAAGCAGCAGCGGACTGGGTAATCAGGTTGACTCGCATGCAGAGAGACTGCCACCAGAATGGGGATGCCTCAATGCCCCGGCTGGGTAAGCCGATCGGACGAAGCGGTCATGCGGGGCGAACGGGAAGGTGAGACTGCGTGCGCGTCCGGTGGTGCGGGCTCGAGTTCTACTGGATGGGCGAGTCCGACGGAGGGTCCACAATGTTGAAGCGTGCACGCAGCTCTTCGACGTAGCGCCAGCCGTCCCAACCTTCTGGTTTCACCACATCCAAATCGAGGAGATACGATGCCGCCTCTTCGTAGAGGACGCCGTACTCGTCACGTTCGAGTTCCTCGATCACGATGGGAAGGACACGAAGGTCCTTTCGCTTCGCCAGTCCTGCGGCAGCCTCCGCGCGGGTGTCTTCGTCTTCATCTTGAAGTCGATCGAAGAGCGCGTCGCGGATGACGGGAGAGTCCGCGTCTGACTGTGTACCCAAGCCGAAGGTAGCCCAATCCCTGACATCAGAGTCCGAGTCACGCATTAGCTGCAACAGTGTGTCGATGACTTCCGGTTCATTGCCTAGCCCACGAGGCAATGCGCAAGCGACTGCATAGCGAACATTCTCGTCAGAGTGATGACTGAAACGCAATACCTCGCGGACGCCCGCAGGTTCCCAAAGATGTCCCAGCGCGATGATTGTCGCATTCAGCGCAAGCGGATCTAATTCAGAGTGCAGCATGGCCAGTAGACTCTGAAGGCGTTCCGGAACGAAGGATGTGCTGTGAACTCCCGGCTGCACGCCAAGCTGCCCCAGAATGTCTGCTCCCCGGGCCCGGCGATGCGGATCGATTGACTTTGTTAGCTCAACAGCTTTCTCCAGCACCTCGTGAGTGCCGGTGAAATGGAGCTTGGTCACCGCCTTCCAAGCAGCATCGTCCTCTCGGTCACCACTGAGAGCTGCGGAGAATAGTGCGTCGATGTTCTCGGAAGTCATGACCTCGCGCGTTCGATGGCGCGGACTACGGCGCGGGCTTTGTTGGCGCACTCGACGAATTCGGTTTCGGGGACGGAGTCGGCTACGATGCCGGCGCCGGCCTGGATGTGGCCCTGCTCGCCGTTCATGTAGAGGGTGCGGATGGCGATGCAGGAGTCTAGATTGCCGCTGAAGTCGGCGTAGAGGATCGAGCCGCCGTAGACGCCGCGGCGGGCGGGTTCGAGCTCTTCGATGATCTCCATGGCGCGGATTTTGGGTGCACCGGAGAGCGTGCCCGCGGGGAAGCAGGCGCGGAAGGCGTCGATGGCGGCGAGTTCGGGCTTGAGCTTGCCTTCGAGTGAGCTGACCAGATGCATGACGTGCGAGTAGCGCTCGACGAACATCAGATCCTTCACTTTGACGGTGCCGTATTCGGAGACGCGGCCTACGTCGTTGCGGCCGAGGTCGACCAGCATGATGTGTTCGGCCACTTCTTTTTCGTCCGCGCGGAGGTCGGCTTCGAGGGCGCGGTCTTCGACCTCGTCGGCGGAGCGCGGGCGGGTGCCGGCGATCGGGCGGTACTCGACGGTGCGGCCGTGCACGCGGACGAGGAGTTCGGGGGAGGAGCCTACGATGTGGGCCACGGTGGGCTTCGGCTTCTTGGTCTTTTTCTTTTTCTTCTTTTCGGATTTCAAGGGAAGAGGAGCGGCGGCGGTTGTGGCGTGGGTGGCGGAGTCGGGGGCCTGCGAACCCACCCTAGTCGCCGACTCCGTCGTCGCCAAGGATGGGCCACCCACTTCGGTGGGGGGGGCGGCGTCCAGGCCGAAGCGGAGGAAGTACATGTATGGCGATGGGTTGACGATGCGCAGGGCGCGGTAGACGTCGAAGGCGTCGACGCCGGGGACGCAGTCGAAGCGCTGCGAGAGCACGCACTGGAAGACGTCGCCCGAGGCGATGTACTCCTTGGTGCGGCGGACGGATTTTAGAAACGTCGCTTTCGGGGTGCGCGCTGTGAGTTGGAGCTTGCCGTGTGCGTGCTTCTTCTTCGGCTTGGGCAGGGCGCGCGCGAGGCGCTTTTCGAGGCGGTCGAGGCGCTTGACGGCGCGCGCGTAGGCGGCGTTGATGTCCTTCACCCCACCCATGCGATGGGACCGCATGAATGGGGCACCCGGCTTTTCCGGCGCCCCGTCGCGCGCGAGGTCGGCGGTGACGATGAGATGGATTTCCTTCTTGACGTGGTCGAACGCGAGCACCTGGTCGAAGAACATCAGACATGCATCGGGCACGCCGAGTTCATCTTTCGCCAGCGATGGCAGGCGCTCGATCTGGCGGACGACGTCGTAGGAGAAGAAGCCGACTGCGCCGGCGGTGAACGGTGGCAGGCCGGGAAGGCGGGCGGGAGTGTGGCCGCTGAGCGCCTGCTTGAGTTCGGCGAAGATGTCGCCCTCAAAGGTACGGCGTTCGCCGTCCTGTTCGACCGTGATCGACGTTCCGCGGGAGACGATCTTCTTGTACGGCTGGATGCCGATGAAGGTGTAGCGGCCAACGTGCTCGCCACCCTCGACGGATTCGAGCAGGAAGGCTTCGGGCTCGTCGGCGGCGATGCGCAGGAAGGCGGAGACGGGCGTCTCGAGGTCGGCGGTGACGATGCGATAGACCGGGACGAGCGAGTGCTCGCGGCTCAGCCGGAGAAATTCGCGGGCGGACGGCGAGGCTGGGGATGAGGGATGCATGGCGTTTGATTTCATCATACTTGCGGCTCGGCGCGGCTGGGCCGGACGGTGACAATTTGGCGGTCGGCCGGAGCCGCGGCTGCATCCAATGCCGTGTACTGATGCGGCAACCGCTTACGATTCGCCGCTTGTTTGAGTCGTAACGGAAGGCCTATACTCCACCGGGTTTGGGTCTCGGCCGCAAAGAGACAGGAGCAGCGCATGGCAATGGAATCTTTGGTACCGGCAACAGAACGCAAGGATGCGGTAGAGCGAAGGAAAACCCTAGAGTTCAAGCCTGTGGTTTCGTTTGAGGAGGAGACCAACCCCTGGCTGGCCCAGGAGGCTCGGTTCGACTATGCCGCGAAGAAGCTGAACCTGGACGATGGCATGTGGAAGGTGCTGCGGCAGCCGACGCGGGAGTTGATCGTCCACATTCCGGTGGGCATGGACGATGGGCGGATTGAAGTGTTTACCGGCTACCGCGTGCAGCATTCGATCTCGCGCGGGCCTTGCAAGGGTGGTGTGCGGTATGCGCCGGACGTGTCGCTGGACGAGGTGCGCGCGCTGGCGAGTTGGATGACGTGGAAGTGTGCGGTGGTGAATATTCCGTTTGGCGGGTCCAAGGGCGGCGTCATCTGTGATCCGCACAGCATGTCGCAGGGCGAACTGGAGCGGATGACGCGCCGCTACACCGCCGAGCTGATGGAGTTTATCGGGCCGGAAAAAGATGTGCCCGCGCCCGACGTGGGCACCAACGAGCAGACCATGGCGTGGATGATGGATACCTACTCGATGCACATGCGGCAGACCGTGACGTCGGTGGTTACGGGCAAGCCGGTGAATATGGGCGGGTCGAGAGGCCGGCTGGAGGCGACGGGCCGCGGGGTGCAGATTATCTGCGACCACGCGATGCAACACCTGGGCATGCCGGTTGCCGGTTGCCGCGTGATCGTGCAGGGCTTCGGGAATGTGGGGTCGAACGCGGCGAAACTGCTGTTCGAGAAGGGCTACACCATCGTCGGGATCGCGGAGTACGACGGCGGGCTGTTCAACGCGAAGGGCATCGACATCAGCGCGCTGCTGCGGCATCGCAAGCAGGCAGGCACGGTGGTGGGATTCACCGGGGCGGAGGCTGTCGATTCGCACGAGTTGATCACGCGCGAGTGCGAGATCCTGATTCCGGCGGCGACCGAGAACGTGATCACCAGCCGCAATGCCGCGGACATCAAGTGCCGCATTCTGTGCGAGGGTGCGAACGGACCAACGACCATGGTTGCGGACGAGATCCTCGCGGAAAAGGGAATCTTCGTGCTGCCCGATATCCTGGCGAACGCGGGCGGCGTGACGGTGAGCTACTTCGAATGGGTGCAGGACCGCATGGGCTACTTCTGGAACGAGGCGGAGGTGAACCGGCGGCTCGACCTGATCATGACGGAGAGCTTCCACGACGTGATCGCGTACGCGCAGACGCATAACGTGAATAACCGGATCGCGGCGTATATGCTGGCCATCGATCGCGTGGCGTTTACGGCGAAGCAGCGGGGGATGTACGCGTAGAGGCAGTGGTAAGTGATCAGTGGTAAGTGGTAAGAAGAGAGGCGCGGTACTTACCACTTACCCACTTACCACTAGATTGTGACCGTGATGGTTACTGGCTGGGACTCGACTTCGGAGGTGCCGGTGGAGGACGCGGTTACCTGGAAGGTGTAGGTGGCGGGGCGGGTGCCGAGGTCGGTGCAGTTGCCGCAGCCTGTGATCTGAGTGGCTGCGGCGACCACGATCAGGGCGACCAGTGCACGCAGCCAGCGGCGTCTTCCGGGGAGGACCAGGACGAGCAGGCCCGCGAGTGCGAAGGGCGCTATGCCGGGTCCGCCGTTGCTGCCGAGGAAGTAGGGTTGAGTGGTGCCGCAGCTATGGGGCGCCGTGGTTTGGACTACCAGCTCGGTGGTGCCGCCGCCTGTGGCGATTTGCGGCGTGTCGAAGAAGCAGGTGGCCTCGAGGGGCAGGTTGCTGCAGGTTAGATTCACGGCCTGGGCGAATCCGCTCTGCCCGGTCACCTTGACTGTCATCAGCGTGGCATAGCCTACGCCGACGGACACAGGGGTTGGCGTGACGGTGAGGGTGAAGGTGCCGGAGATCGACGGGGTGATGGTCTCGGTAAAGGTGGTGGAGGCGGCTGCGAAGTCCAGCGTTCCCGCATAGGTCGCGGTGATGAGGTCGGTGCCTACGGGCAGGGTCGACGTGGTGAGCGTGGCGGTGCTGGTGAAGCTGGTCGTGCTGGGGACCAGGGTTGCCGTGCCGAGCGTCGTGGCTCCGTAGGTGAAGACGACCGGGCCGGTCGGCGGCCCGGCATTTCCCGTCAGCGTTGCGGTGAAGGTGACGGGCTGAGCAGCGGGTGAGGGGTTGGGCGCGCCGGTGAGGGTCGCGACGGAGGTGTCCTGGGTTACGAAGATCGTGACNNGTGGGTGCCGACGTCCGCGCCGATCCCGACGCTCGGCGGACACGTGCCGCCGACCTGGGTGGCCAGCGTACACAGCAGAAGCGGGGCTGCGCCGTTGTATGCGTCGTAGATGAGCGTGTTGCCGGGCAGCGCGCCTCCATCGCTGGCGGTGACGACGACGGTGCCGTTGTAGGTCTGGCCGTAGATCATGGTCAGTGTCGGGGTGAACGGGGGATTGACGAAGCCGTTCGACGGGCAGGCCAGGGTCGGACCGACGCAGAGGTTGAGCGCGGTGGTGGTGGTGCCGCCCTGAATGAAATGGGTTCCGGAAAGAGTGATTGGCGAATTGACCGTGTCGCCGCTGTAGATTGCAGAGAGCGCGTGCGAGCCGCCCGCGTAGATGTTGCCGGCTGGAATGGTATAGGTTGCGGTGGAGTTGGTGGGTCCGGGCACGACAGTGACAGGAAGGCCGACCGCGCTTCCGTCGATGTAGAACTGCACGGAGCCGGTGGGCATGGCCACTCCAAGGGTCGGAGTGAGGGTTGCGATCAGGGTGAAGGTTGCGCTGAAGTTGCTTGGCTCGGGGGTTGCGATCAGCGTTTCGGTTACGGGCTTGGTGTTGATGCTGTTGAGCAGCACCGTGATGCCGCCGGTGTTGACGTCGGGGTTGGGGGTGAGGCTGAGCGACGCCGCGGTCTTGCCGCCGAGGGCGATGGCGTTCGAGATGGTTGCGCCGCCGTTGGCGACGATCAGGTCGGGCTCTCCATCGCCGTTCACGTCGGCGATGGAGAGGGAGTTGATGCCCTGGCCGGCGAGGTAGTGCGCCTCGCTGCTGAACAGGTTGTTGCCCTGGTTGTAGAGGATGCCGAGCAGGGATCCATCGCTGAGCACAATATCGGGGAGGCCGTCGCCGTTCATGTCCGCCACTGCGCCGAGATAGTAGTTGCGGCTGAGGCCAATAATCTGCGGCGCTCCGAACGTGCCGTCTCCTTTGCCGTACCAGATGTAGACGTCATTGGGTGCGACCGGGCCTGCACCCACCGGATTGTAGGCGGTGTTGTAGTAGGTCACGACGATGTCGCCGAAGCCGTCGCCATCGATATCCGTGAGCAGCACCGTGCTGGGATAGAGTGGCGGGGCAGCCGGGTTCAAGAGCGCGGCCATCTTCGCGAAGGTCTTCCCGTCGCCGCTGTTCACGTACGGGATAAGGTTCGCGCCTTCCTGGAAGACGAGGTCCTGCTTGTTGGTGCGGCCCGCCTTGAAGAAGCCCGCCGCGACCTGGTTGAAGCTGGTGTTGTTGCTGTCCGGAACGCCCAACCCCACGTTGTACGGCGGCAGCGAACCAAGATGGGTCAACAGCGTGTCGTCATACGCGGCGTCGATGTTAGCGACATCCGCGAGCCCATCGCCATTAAAGTCGCCGATTGCGCTTTCGCCGAAAAGCGTATTGTTGCTCGGCAACGCAGCATCGACCGGCACAGTCGACCCCGAGAACGTACCGTCGCCGAGACTGGCCTCTACCCAGAGGCCGAGGGCGGGGCCGCCGGACGGTGCGGGCACAGGAAGTCCTGTCAGCGAGTAGAGGATGTCGAGATTCCCAGTCCCATAGAAATCTGCTGCCAGGATGTTCGACCAGAGATTCGTCGGGATAATCGGAGAGACCCCGAAGGGGTTAGTCGGCGTCGGAAAAGTACTGAACGTGCCGTCGCCGTTGCCCGTGAGCAACTGTGCCTGGGTCGCGCCGGTGGCGACCACCACGTCCAGGTTGCCCTTGGGATTGTTCGCGGTGTTGCGGAATTTGCCGACGACCGAGCCGAGCGCGGGCTGCAATGCCGCGTAGGCGTTGGATGCCTGAAACCCTCCGTCGCCGTTTGCGTCTGCGCGGACGATGGCGACGCCTTCGGGCGAGTCCACCGCGAAGTCGAGGCGGTTAGTGCCGAAGAAATCCGCCATCGCGAAGGACGTGCGGCCCGGGCCGATGTTGTAGATGTTCTTCAGAAGATATGACAGGCTGCCGTTCCCCTGCAGCACGCTGAGCCCGATCGGCGTCGTGGTGAGGATGTCGCGGGTGAACGGGTTGATGGCGGCGAGGTGGCCCCCGTGACCCGAGAATCCGTCGACGCCGACACCGGTTCCGCCCTCACTCTTCATCGTAAAGGTGCCGTCCGGATTACCTTTGAAGATCTCAATGACGCCGTTGTCGCCTTCGACCACCATGTCCGGGTGCTGATCGCCGTCCATGTCCTGCAGCAGCATCGAGTGGACGTTGTGGTCGAAGGTGTAGCGGACCGGGGCTTGAAAGGTGCCGTCGCTTCTGCCGAAATAGACGGAGGCGGAGTGGCCGGTCTGGCCGTTGATGATGAAGTCGGTGATGCCGTCGTTGTTGAAGTCTCCGGTGTAGATGGGACCGGCGCCGTCGGCGGGAGGAATCGAGATTGTCTGCAGCAGCGTGAATCCGGTCAGCACGCCGTTACTTCCAGGCGCCCCGGTGTTAGCGAAGATGAGCAGCAGATTGTTCGCGCTATCTTCGAGGACGAGTTCCGGCGGAAAGCCCGGCTTGCCTGGAATCGCGGCGATATAGGCCAGGTTGGGCGGATTGCCGGGGATCACGATTCCCATGCACCCGCTCTTGCCGACGGGTGGATAGGCGTTGTCCCCGCTGTAGGAACTATTGCCGGCGACGGCGCCAGGCACGTCCGTGCCGGTTCCGTAGTAGACGCAGAGTTGGGGATTGCCGGCGGCGGTAGGGCTGAGAGCGAACGCGTAATCCGTTACTTTGTCGTTGTTGAAGTCGCCCAGCGCCGCGACCACGTTGGTTACATCCTGAAACGTGATCTCGTTCTGGCCGAAGTTGAAGAAGCCCTGCTTATAGAGCAGTTCGCCAGCGATGACGGACGACTTTGTGCCGCTGACGGTCGGGGCGTTGATGTACAGCATGTCCGTCTGGTCGGGCGGCTGCTGAAAGCTCCCGGCGAGGAAGCTGCTGACCCGGCCGCCGGTCAGATACACCTCCGGCACATTCAGGAACTGCTGGGCCTGCTGCGCGGCGCAGACACCCGAAAGCATGCACAGGAGAGAGAAGACCGAGCACCGGAGAGAGCGGCTGGAGAGCGACATGGAGGTACCGGCCCGGAAGCTTAAGACTTGCAGACACCTGCAAATCTACCACGCAGAAGAGGTGTTTACGATGCTGCGTTGGGCCGGACCCCGTTCCGCGGAGTGCCGCAGGAGATGCAGGCGGCAGTTCCTGTTCTCGTTCCTGTTGGATTAGGACGGCGCTCTCAATTACCGTCGCCACAGCCTGCATTAGGCTACCAACCGAATGCTTCGCGGTGGAGCGGCATCGTAAGGCAGATATACATTGAGCGATCCAGCTCAGTTCTCGCCCTCTCTGCCGCGCCGTGCGCCCGGGCTTTCTTTATCCATCGCCCAGGGCTGGTGTTGAGATACTCCTCGTAGGCCTTCTTCAGAGCCGAAGGGAGTTATCAAAGTTGACGAACTCCTCGGATGTCCCAATACCGCACTTGTAATTCCGTGCCTTCGATTGGGATGGCAAACTCGACATCAAGTACATCTTCCCCATAGGAGACCTGGTTGCGATAGACCCGGTTCCACGCCTCCCAGTACTGCCACATCTTGTTCAAAAAGGCTTTCATACCGCGTCCCTTCGCACGTTGCTCACATTCGTCCTTTTGAGGCAAAGTTGCTGCTCGCTTCAGCCTGGTTGAGAGTAGCACCGAATTAGTGGGGATCGAATAACACTTAAGTCCAGTACATCAGCCTTATGAGACCCTCCCCGCTGCAACCAATCAGCTAAGGGAACGCGGCGCCGGCAGGCGCTAAGGACGATTTGCGGCTACTCCAGAGCACCTTCCCGCACCCTCAGGTTCCGGCTGTGACAAAATGCTAATGTCTGCTTTTGTCCGGTTTGGGCGTTCGTCTGCTTTGGACGCGCGGCCGGAATTCTGTCGCGCAGCCCGCCGTGCAGCGATTGTGCGGCGACGTATCCGAGGCCCATGAACCTGCCGAACTCCATCACGATCAGCCGCATTGCAACGGTGCCGCTGCTGATCTGGATTCTGTCGCCGGCCTTTCCGGCGAGTCACGCAACCCACGGCCTGCTGGGGGGCGAACAGGAACTCCTCGCGTCGGCGGTCTTCATCCTCGCGTCCATCACCGACGGGCTCGACGGCTACCTGGCACGCAGGCGAAAGCAGATCACGACGCTGGGCATGCTGCTGGACCCGCTGGCCGACAAGTTGATGGTGACCGCGGCGTACATCATCCTGGTCGCGTATAACCCGCGCATCGTGCCGCCGTGGATGGCCGTCATCATCATTGGGCGCGAGTTCCTGGTCTCCGGACTGCGATCGATCGCTGCGTCGGAGGGCTTCACGATCGAGGCGTCCGACGTTGGCAAGCTGAAGACGGTGATCCAGATCGTGTCGGTAGTGGCCGCGATCCTGGCGCACCGCTGGGATTACTGGCTATGGTTTCCAACAAAACAGGGGGGCGGCTTCATCGTCGCCGTACACATGATCGCGATGTGGGCGATTTACTGGATGACCATCGTGTCGATCATCTCGGCGACGGATTATTTTGTCGGGTTCTGGAAGAAGATCGACCACGCCAGCGAACGCGCGCGCACGCGGCGGAGTTCGGTGCTCAGCCGGCGGAAGGCCAAGCGCGCCGCGGAGAAACAGCCCTCGCACATTGCGTAGCAGGTTGAGTCCAGCCCGGTTTGCGGCAATCCGATTCAGCTCATGGTTCATCCACGGCGGTCGAATCCCTACCCAGCGTTATCTTGACGCTTGCGGGCAGCGTGCGCGCGAAGGCCGCGATCTCCGCCGTGAGCAGCGCCTTGTCGCCCACTGCCGTGCTGTAGAAAACCATGCACGGGCGGCCGATCGACACGCGCGGGCTGGTGATGCACATCGTCGCCAGCGGGTCCCAGTCATCGGGAGCGCCCTCCTCGTACCAGTCGGGATAGATCATCGCCAGACCCGCCGCGTGCGCGCGCGTGATTGCGTCCAGCCAGTCGGCGTCCTTGTCCGGCTGGCGCGATGCCTCGGGCGAGGCCAGGCCCCAGAGATCCAACACGGACACGCCCGCAGGCCGTCGGTAGCTGACCCAACCGAGATCGTTCACGGCGACCGTCCTGCGGTAGAAGTCCATTACGAAGCGGTGCATCTGATACTGCTGCTGATAGATATTGCTGGCGGCGGAGGGCGTGTCTCGCAGCGCCTGCCAGTACGGAAACGCCAGCGCCAGCAGGCCCGCGACGAGCACGCTGCGCCGCAGCTTTGTCGTCTCCAGCAGCGCTATCGACGCCACCAGCGCGGTAAAGACAATTGCGTAGACCTCGTAGCGGTGGAACCAGTTGACGCGTCCAACGGCCAACTGCAGCACCGCCGTCAACAGCGCGCCGCCGAGTACGAATCGCCGCGCACGCTGCTTCTCGCGCAGCGCAAGATAGACGAGCAGGACCGCGAGCAGCAGTTGGCCCCACCACGCGTACTCGCGCATCGTGCCGACATTCGTCTCCCAATACATGTTGCGCAGCACGGCGAGCAGCCCGTCGTTCGCGAGCGAATACGCCTTCGCCTTCACCAGTACCGAGGTGGGCAGCGCGGGCAGTCCGCGGGAGACGAGGAAGAGCGAGAACAGCGCCGGGCCCACCAGGCTGCAACCGGCGAGACGCACGGCCGCACGCAGGCGTCCCTGTCCCCAGAGAGCGACCGCAACCGCCGCCACGAGCGCGAAGTTCTCGTAGCGCACCATTGGGCCGAGCGCAGCGGCGCACAGGCACCACGTGGGGATCGGGCGGCCGGCGAACGCCTCTATCATGCCGGCCGCGCAGGCGACCGCGACCAGCACCTGCAGGCCGTGCTCCATGCCGACGAAGGTGAGGCCGGCCAGATTCGCGACCAGCATCAGCGTCGCGGCGATCGCAAAGCGGCCAAGCCACGCGAGGCCGCCTGAAGCAGCGCCCGGCGGAGGAGCGTGCGTGCCTGGCTGACGCGCCCAGCTATCGGCGATGCGGCCGATCCCCCAGGCGGCCATTCCGCAGAACAGCACGTTCCACGCGAGCGGCAGGTACTGGTCCCACGGCCTGCCCGCGAACGGCGTCAGAAGAAACGGCCAGACGATGCTGGACGACGGCGACGAGGCCTCGCCGGGGTTGATCCCGTAGTGGCCATGGGCGAGATCCTCTGCCAAAGCGAGGTGGATGTACGGATCGTCGAGGGTGTAGGTGAACACGCCGTCGTTGCGGTGGAGGATCGCGAACAACAGGCCCAGCACCACCGCCAGATACAGCGCGACGCACGCAGGGGCGACCGAACGCCAGCGGGATGGCGCCGCCGCACCGGGCCATTGGCCGCCTTCTTCACCCACGCCGCTCACCGCAGAACTATACCACCGGCCTCAGCAGGGGATTGCAGCCGCGCAGATTCCGTAGGCGGAGGCGGTCACGGCGGGAAGCTCGCAGGCAGGCCGGCTTAACCTCGGCCGGTCGCGATCATTTATAGTTGTTTCGCACGTTGATGCGCATTTGAAACGGTTTCCATTTGCTCAGTTGCGCAAATCGTTTTTTGACCCAGGAGACGCAGCATGACCCCGGAATTCAACAGCACGTTGCCGATTCACCCCAAGTCCCGTTCTCTACGCCCCGCCTGTTTGCTGGCTGCGGCAGCGAGCGCCCTGCTCCTCTTCGCCGCGATCGCTCCGGCCGCACTCGCCCAGACGCCCACCCTGCTGGTGCTGCGGGCCATGCCGGCGAAGGCGAAGAAGGGCGAGACCTTCAAGCCGCTGCCCGCGCTGGTGCAAAGCGACATCGGCGAGATCAAGATCGGCGGAAAGCCTGCTCCGGTCACCTCCGTTACACCCCTGCTGAAGGGGCCGAACGGGCTGCAACTGATGGTGGTGCTCGACTCCATGCAGATGATCGGCGGCAATGGCCAGTTCGATGACATCAAGAAGTTCTTCAATCAAATGCCGCCCAACGTCGAAATCGGCGTCGGCTATATGTTGCAGGGCAATGTGAAGATTACCCAGCCCTTCACCACGGACCGCAAGCTCGCCGGCGATGCGCTGATACGGAAGACGATGGAAGAAGCGGCAAACCCGAAGAACGACAATGGCAACCCGTATCAGTGCCTCCGGCAACTGGCCGCTCACTGGCCCAATGGGGACCCGGCAAAACTGCGCGCGGTCATCATGTTCACCGACGGAATCATTCGCAGCAATGGCCAGCCGCAGGGTGGCGACCAGTTGAATCCCGATGTGGACGGCGCTTCGCAGAGCTTGCAGCGTGCTGGAATCGTCCCCTATCCGTTCTTCTATCTGGACTTTCCCACCATCCCGAACCGGGGTGAAGGCGGCCAGCTCGAAGGCCAGACGAACTTCTCCCAACTCACCGCGGACACCGGCGGCGAGGGACTCTGGGAGGGCCAGTTCTCGCCCGGCTCCTTCTTTCCGCTGCTCGACAAGTTCTACTCGGTGCTGCAGAGCGAGGTGGTCGTCAC
>PKWK01000082.1 GCA_003133205.1 Granulicella sp.
TGATCGCCGAAGCGCAGAAGGCCGGCGGCATCGCCGCTTTCATCGATGTAGAGCACGCCCTGGATCCGGCCTACGCGCGCAAGCTGGGAGTGGATGTGGACAACCTGCTGGTGTCGCAGCCGGATTACGGCGAGCAGGCGCTGGAAATCACGTCGCATCTGATCGCCTCGGGACAGATCGACGTGCTGGTGGTGGACTCGGTGGCGGCGCTGGTTCCAAAGTCGGAACTCGACGGCGAGATGGGCGACAGCCATATGGGGTTGCAGGCGCGGCTGATGTCGCAGGCGCTGCGCAAGCTGACGGGTACGGTGTCGAAGTCGCGGACGTGTTTGATCTTCATCAACCAGATCCGCGAGAAGATTGGCGTGATGTTTGGCAACCCGGAGACTACGACCGGCGGCAAGGCGCTGAAGTTCTACTCGTCGATGCGAATTGATATTCGGCGCATCGGTGCGGTCAAAGAGGGCGATGTCGTTGTCGGGTCGCGCACCAAGGTCAAGATTGTGAAGAACAAGGTGGCGGCTCCGTTTCGGGATGCGGAGTTCGACATTCTGTATGGCGAGGGCATTTCGCGCGAGGGCGATGCACTGGACCTGGCAGTGCTGCACGGCATCGTGGACAAGAGCGGCGCGTGGTACAGCTTCCAGGGCGAACGGATTGGGCAGGGCCGCGAGAATGTGCGCGGCTTCCTGAAGGAGAACAAGGAAGTGTTTGCGCGGGTCGACTCTGAGTTGCGGAAGAAGCTGGGGATCGGTGCGGCGACTGTGGCTGCAGAGATTCCAGCGGTTCCGCTGAATGGGGCTGTGGCGGCGCATGAGGTTGTGAAGGGGCGGAAGTAGGTTAAAGCCGCTTCTGCCAATCTTGTGCGCCGTGGTAAAGGGCGAGAATTTCGAGCACGTTGTTCTTCACTCGATAGACGAGGATGAACGGCGTGCCTGCAATGGCAAGTTCACGCGTTCCTGGCCACTTCGATGGCTTGCCCATTGCGGGAAACAGACCGAGGTGACTGGCGGCGGCCTCGATCAGGTCGGCCATTCGCGCGGCGGCGGACGGCTTGTCCATCTGAATGTAATCGTAGGCTTCACGGAGATGCTGTAGCGCTTCCCCGGTCCATCTGACTCTCATTTAGCGCTGCGCCAACGGGCGAACTCAGCTTGAACTTCTTTGTCCGTGGCGAACCTGCCTTCATCGGCCGCTTTAATCCCGGCGTCGATCTTTGCCAGGATTAATTCCTGCAAGAAGAAATGGCTTTCAAGGGCTTCGTCGATGACCTCCGTACGGGTTCGTCCGGCCGCCTTGGCTAAGGAGTCAAGCTTAGCGGCCTTTCTTTTGTCGGTACGGAAGCTGATGTTTACCGTCGTCATGAATACATGGTAGCACAGTGCATTACAGTGCAATGCACTGTGCTACCGGCGCAGTTTGCTATGTGATGAAGGGTTTGCCGACCGGGATTACGGCGCGGTTGGCGGTGGTGTTGAGGATTTCGATGAAGGCTACGAAGACTGCGTCGAGACCGGTGAGCAGGCCGAAGTAGCCGCCGACCTGGCCGCAGGTGAGCGAGCCGATGGAGTAGCCGAAGTCTCCTGAGGCGAGCAGGAAGAAGGTGATCCAGAGCAGGAGGAAGATGCTCCAGACTGCCTTGCTGAGGCGGAAACTCACGATCCAGAGCAGCAGTGTGAAGATGCCCCACATGAGGAGGACGGTGCCTCCGGCAGCGGGTGGTGGAGCTTTGAGCCAGCCAATTGAGACGGACCATTGCAGGAGCGCGAACCACCACCAGAACATGGCGTAGGAGGTGAAGGCGACCATTCCGAAGGTGTTGCCGACTTTGAACTCGAGGACGCCGGCGATGAGTTGGGCTACTCCGCCGTAGGCAAAGGCGAGGGGCACGACGACCGGGACGGCTTCGTGGGGCAGGAGGCCTGCGTTGATGGCGCTGAGCACGACGGTGGTAAGGCCGAATCCGGCGAGTCCGAGGGGGCCAGGGTTGGCGGATCTGATTGCGAGCGGGGCGGGGGTCTGTGCGACGACGGAGTCGGACATCGATGAGGCTCCTGGAAGATGGGGGTGAACGTGCGCACCCATCATACGCAGAGCAGTTAGATGCGGGACACTGGAGCGGAGGGAAGGAATTTGGGGCGCCCTGAAAAAGCTAGAAAACCTTGGGTTCGCGGCTCGGGGAGGATGTTGGGCCGCACAAAAAGACAGCTGCGGAGATTCTGAGCTGCGCTCAGAATGACGGCTCGGATGGAATGAAGAAAGGGTACCCGGCGGATGCGGGTACCCTTGGTGTTTCGCGATGCGGGTGGGATTTACGGCTCGTCGATGGGTTCCACGAAGTCGCTGGTGCCGGGTGCGCCGGGTCGCTGGCCTCGTCCACGGCCACCTTGTGCGCCGGGACCGCCGGGGCCACCCTGTCCGCCGGGACCATCTTGTGGATTGAATCCGCCTTGGCCTTCGCCGCGTGCGCCTTGGCCTTCGCCGCGTGCTCTGAGCTTGGTCCATTGGTCAGGGGTGAGGGTGGCGCGGATGCCGAGGAGCATTTTGGCGTTGGCTTTCTCGAGATCGGCGCGGGCCTGGGCGACCTTATCGATCTGGGCCATGGCCTTCGCGGTGTCGAGCGGATTGGCGCTGAGCATCGGCTCAAGCAGAACCTGCTGCTTCTCTACGTTGGCCTTGAGGTCGATGAGTTGGAGGCGGCTCTCCTGGAAGATGCCGTCCATCTTTTTGGTCTGCTCGGGTGTGAGGGCGAGCCTCTGGACGACCATGGGGTTCTTCCACCACATGCCGGCGGGTCCCATGCGGAATTCGCCGCCCTGGCCGCCGCGGAAGTTGTTGCGGTTACGCATCATTTGCGCACGGCGGAGGCGTTGCTGCATGCCTGGCTGCATATTGCCCTGCGCCATGCCGGGGCGCATCCCCTGACGCATGCCGGGATTCGGCGGCGGCTGGCGCTCGATGGGTGCGGCCGACGGGGCTGGAGTGGTGGTGGTCGCCGGAGCGGGCGGCGTCTGCTGGGAGAGTGCGATGGCGGCGGAGAGACCGAGAGCAACCAGGGCAAACATGGGATTGCGAATTAGTCGGGCGATCATGATTAGTCTTTCCTTTGGGTTGAAGTCGTAACGGAAGAGCCGGTGTCCACTGAGGCGACGGCGACGGTTGGGTCGGCGAGCGCCTGCATGGGGGTAGGAACGGAGGCGGAGATTTCGCGGTTGACGTCTTCGAGCAGGGCCTCGTCGGATTGGACGGGGCGATCTGCGACGCTGATGGCGACCGATGGAGCTATCTGGAGCGAGTGCTGATGCATGACCTGCATGGGCAAAAAGGCGGCGAGGACGATGGCGGCTGCTGCGGCCCAGTAGGCCGGCTCCAGCGCCGGCGAGAACAGGCGGCGAGCGGGGAGGGACACTTGCGGCAGACGGCGAAGCTCGTTGTCGGCGTAGGCGTTGCTGGCCTGGCGGAAGAGGGAGAGGGATTCACGCAGGGTGGCGAGTTCGGCGGCGCATTGCTCGCAGGTGAGCACGTGGGCGTCGGCGGGAGCGCTCGGAGAGTCCGTGATTTCCGTGGACTGGGCGAGAAGCTCGCCAAACTGGTCTTCGGTCAGATGCGCGTCGCGGAGGTGGACGCCAGCGGCGATGCAGGGTTGCGGTGCGAATTGAGGAGTCATGGAGTCTCCTTCTGTAATGTGTTGTGACGGGTGCGGATGACGTTGAGGGCGCGATAGACGTGGCTCTTGACCGTGCCGAGGGGCAGGCCGGTGACGGTGGCGATTTCCGGGATCTCCATCTCTTCGAGGAAGCGGAGCAGGAAGACAGTGCGCTGGCGGGGAGAGAGGCCGGCCACCGTCTCCCAGATGAGCTTGACCTGTTCCTGGGCGATGAGGTGGGATTCGGCGGAGCCTTCGCGATTGGGGAGACTGGCGGCGACCTCGTCGACATCGACGGCGCTGGTGGAGATGTGTTTCCAGAAGCGGAAGCGGCCGGTGCGGGTGTGGTCGCGCGCGAGGTTGAGGGCGATGCGTATGAGCCAGGTAGCGACGGAACAGTCTTCGCGGAAGCTGGCGCGGGCGGTCCATGCGCGGAGGAAGGTCTCCTGCGTGAGCGTTTCGGCGGCATCGCGGTCGCGCAGGTTGGCGAGCAGAAAGCGGAAGACGCGGGGCTGATAGAGGGCGACGACGGTTTCGAGATCGTCGAGCGGGGTGGTGCGCGCGCCTGCGCTGAGGGTGAGGCTTGTTGACGGGAAGGTCTGGATGTCTTCCGGCACCATGTGCATTCCTCGCGGCTCATGCGGGCTGGACGGCGGGCCGTCGGCCTTTTTTTGAGCGGCTACTAGGACAGACGGGAGCGGGTGGGAGGAAGTCTACGGTTATGAGGGAATATTTTAGCCGCGGCGCTGAGGTATGCTGCTCTAGATATGCAAACCGTCAAGGCAATCTATCCGGGGACGTTCGATCCGCTGACCAATGGGCATCTGGACCTGATTGCGCGTGGGTCGAAGATTGTGGATGAACTGGTGGTCGCGATCCTGCGGAATTCGGACAAGGGCGCACCTCTGTTCACCGTTGCCGAGCGGGTGGAGATGATTTCGGAGGCGATCGTCGAATCCGGCTTCCAGAATGTGTCGGTGACGACGTTCGATGGTCTGCTGGTCGACTTTGCGCGGGCGCAGGGAGCCAAGGCGGTGCTGCGCGGGATTCGGGCGATTACGGATTATGAGTACGAGTTCCCCATGGCGATGATGAACCGGAAGCTCGATCCGAACCTGGAGACGCTGTTCATGATGCCGACGGAGCAGTATACGTATGTCAGCTCGCGGCTGATCAAGGGCGTGTTCAAACTGGGTGGGGATGTGAGCGCGCTGGTGCCGCCTCTGGTGATGGCGAGGATGAGGGCGAAGGCCAAGGGTATTACGGCGGCTGGTTGAAAGACGACCACGGATGAACACGGATGAGCGCGGATCAAATGCGAATGCGTGTGGGTGCTCCTTGCCGCTTCTTGAGACACATGTCCCGGGGCTAAAGCCCGCAGGTTTGGTAGCCCCAATTGTCCGGGCTAATGCCCGAACCTATCTCAGAAGCAAAGACGCTGTTTGGGCTAGAGTCCCGAGTTATCTCAGTGGCAAAGATGGCGGGAGATGCAGGGGGAACGGATGACTCTTCAGGAGCAGTTCGGGCAAATCGATATTTATCTGTTCGACCAGATTTTGCGCGGGAATATTGCACCTGGGATGCGGGTGGTCGATGCGGGGTGCGGGCCTGGGCGGAACGTCGTCTACCTGCTGCGCGAGGGGTACGAGGTGTTCGGGGTCGATGCGGATGCGGACGCGGTGGCAAGCGTGCGAAAGACGGCGGGGGTGATTGCGCCGGGGCTGCCGAGCGCGAACTTCCAGGTGGCGGCGGTCGAGGCGATGCCGTTTCCGGATGCGTTTGCGGATGTGGTGGTGTGCCACTCGGTGCTGCATTTTGCGCGGGATGAGGCGCATCTTGACGCGATGGTGCGCGGACTTTGGCGGGTGCTGCGGCCGGGTGGGATGCTCTTCTGCCGGCTGGGGTCTCAAATCGGCGCTTGGAATGGGATAGAGTTCGAGGCGGTGGGGCAGGGGCGGTTTCGGATGTCCCATGGGGCGGAGTGGTTCCTGGTGGACGAGGCGAGGTTGATGGGGCTGACGCGGGCGCTGGGCGGAGAGTTGATCGATCCGTTGAAGACGACTGTGGTGCAGGGGCAGCGGTGCATGACGACCTGGGTGGTGCGGAAGAACACATAACAAAAGCAGATTTCCTGCGGGAATGACAAGCAAAGGAAATGCAAGGGTCTGCCGGGCTTTATCTCGGTGGGGAAATCTGACAGACTGTAGGTAGGAGCTTATTGGCTATGAGTGTGACTGCGACCAAGGTTTTGACGGATCGGATTAATCGGATTGAAGTATCGGCGACGATGGCGATTACGGCCGAGGCGCTGAAGATGGCGGCGACCGGGATCAGCCTGGCGAACTTCGGTGCGGGCGAGCCGCACTTTGCGACTCCGCGGCACATTAAGGATGCGGCGATCGAGGCGATCGAGAAGAATTTTTCGAAGTATACGGCGGTCGCCGGGACTCCTGCGGTGCGCAAGGCGGTGGTGGAGCGGCACGCGGCGGACTTCGGCTCGAACTATACGGTTGAGGAATGCGTGTTTACGACCGGCGGCAAGCTGGCGCTGTTCAACGCGGTGCAGGTGCTGGTGGACCACGGCGACGAGGTGATTCTGCCGGTGCCGTACTGGGTGTCGTTCAAGGACATCATCCAGTATGCGGGCGGCAAGGTGGTGCTGGTCGAGAGCGATGAGCGCGAGGACTTCCGCGTTACGGCGAAGATGATTGAGGCGGCGATAACGCCGAAGACGAAGGCGATTATTTTGAATACGCCTTCGAATCCCTCGGGGGCCGTCGTATCGCCAGCAGATTTAGAGGCTATTGTTCGCCTGGCGCATGCGCGCGGGATTTATGTGCTGCTGGATGAGTGTTACGTGTACCTGACGTTTACGGGCGCGCCGGTGAGCGGCGGGACGTTTACGGACTGCAAGGATCATGTGGTGATCCTTGGGTCGCTGTCGAAGACGTATGCGATGACGGGCTGGCGCGCGGGGTTTGCGCTGGGGCCGAAGCAGATTATTTCGGCGATGAGCAAGCTGCAGTCGCAGAGCACTTCGAACACGGCGAGCATGGTGCAGCAGGCGTCGATTGCGGCGCTGACGAGTTCGCAGGCTTGCGTGACGGAGATGCGGGCGGATTATCTGAAGCTGCGCAACCAGGTGCTGGCGGGTTTCAAGACGATTCCCGGGCTGACCTGCACGGTGCCACAGGGCGCGTTCTATGTGTATCCGAATGTGAGCGCATTTATCGGGAAGGGCGGGGTGAAGTCTGCCTCGGACCTGGCGTCGAAGCTGCTGACGGAGGCGCATGTGGTGGTGGTTCCGGGCGAGGCGTTTGGGACGAATGAGCACGTGCGGCTGTCGTATGCCGTGTCTGCGGATGTGGTGGATGAGGGCGTGAAGCGGATGCGGGAGTATTTTGCGACTTTAGGTTAAGTGCTGACTTTCCACTAACATTGGTGCCTATGAACTTTGCGGGCGGTAAGGCGGGGCCGCGGTTTGCTCCGGTGATTCTTGCGGGCGGCAGCGGAACGCGGTTCTGGCCGAGAAGCAGGCGGGCACGAGCGAAGCAGGTGCTGGCACTCGACGGCGAGAGGACCATGATTCAGCAGACGCTGGATCGATTGCTTCCTCTGGCTTCGGCGGACGACGTGTGGGTGATTACGAACGCCCTGCTGGATGAGACGATTGCGGAGCAGTTGCCGGAGGTGCCGCGAGGCAACATTCTGAGCGAGCCGGTTGCTCGGAATACTGCGCCGGCGTGCGCCCTGGCGGCGTTCCTGCTGGAGCCGAGCGAACCGGATACGGTGATCGGGATATTTCCGTCGGACCACGTGGTGAAGGACCAGGCACGCTTCGAAGAAGTGATTCGGGCGGGTGTGGCATTGGCTGCCTGCGGCGAGCGGATTGTGGTGCTGGGTGTGCCGCCGACGCGGGCCGAGACGGGGTATGGATATATCGAGTTGGGCGCGACGGTGGAGGCGGTCGGGGGCGTGCCGGTGCGGCGGGTGAAACGATTAACGGAGAAGCCGGACCGGGCGCGGGCGGAGGAGTTTGTCGCGTCGGGGAACTATTCGTGGAATGGCGGGATTTTTCTGTGGAGCGCGCGGACGCTGGCGGGGGCGATTCGCGAGCATTGTCCGGCGACGGCGCCGCTGCTGGAGAAGATCGCCGCGGCACATGGCGGGCCGGAGTTTGAGCGCGTGTTCGCGGAGCTTTATCCGCAATGCGAGAACATCAGCATCGATTACGCGGTTCTGGAGCCGCGATCGGCGAAGGGTGAGATGGGGTCGGAGATCTATTGCCTGCCGGCGGATTTTGCGTGGAACGATATCGGCTCGTGGGCGGCGCTGGATGAGCATCGCGCGGGTGGAGCGCCGGAGCAGGCTGCGTGGGTGAATGTGTGCGATGGCGCGAGCGAGTTGCCGGTTGAAATCGATGCGCATGGAAACTATGTCTATGCTCCGGGTAAGGCCGTGGTGCTGCTCGGAGTCAGTGATTTAGTGGTGGTGGAGACGGCGGACGCGTTGCTGATTACGACTCGGGAGAGGTCACAGGAAGTGGGCAAGGTGGTTGCGGAGTTGAAGGCGCGGGGCCGGGACGACTTGATTTAGGACATACCCCAGGGGCTAAAGCCCCCGATTTGTCGGTGGGCCTAGAGGGCCAAGCCTGAAGGCCTGGCTTACCTGGAAGCTAAGTTGCAGACATTAATTTGACGGATTTGCTTTGAATCTCCGAGTAGCGCATCGTTCAAGCGACACAAAGGAAAGACGGACGGATATGGCAGAGACGACAGTGGTGAAGTTTGGGACGGATGGATGGCGCGGCATTATTGCCGACGACTTTACCTATGCGAATGTGCGCGTGGCGGCGCGAGCGATCGCACACTACGTGCTGAAGCATGAAGAGGCGAAGCGCGGCGTGTGCATTGGATGGGACACGCGGTTCGGGTCGCGGTCGTTTGCGAGGGTGGTGGCCGAGGTGCTGGCGGATGCGGGGATTCCGGTTGCGCTGGCTTCGAAGATTACGCCGACGCCGGCGCTCTCGTATGCAGTGCGCGGGCGCAAGGCGGCGGGTGGGGTGATGATTACGTCGAGCCACAATCCGGCGGAGTGGAACGGTGTGAAGTACAAGGCGAGCTATGGCGGGTCGGGCACACCGACGATCATGACTTCGATCGAGAGCTATCTGAACGAGCCGCTGCCGGATGCGGAGAAGAAGGCGCGCATCGAAGAGGTGAACTTCAATCCGAAGTACATTACGGCGCTGGCGCGGTTTGTCGATCTCGATGCGATCCGGGAGTCGGGGTACAAGTTTTTGATTGACTGCATGTATGGTTGCGGGCGCGGTGTGATTGCGGGGATCTTCACGCGGGCGAAGATTCCATTTGTGGAGATACGGAGCGAGCTGAACCCGTTGTTTCCGGGGATCAATCCGGAGCCGATTCTGCCGCACATCAAGGCGGCGCAGGTTGCGGTGGTTGCGGAGAAGTGCGATGCGGGGCTGATTACGGATGGCGACGCAGACCGCATTGGTGCGGTGGACGAGCACGGAAATGTAGTGGACGCGCACAAGATACTTGCGGTGCTGGCGAAGTGGTTGATTGCGCGCAAGGGCTGGCCGGGCGATGTGACGCGGGCGTTCAACACGACGAAGATGGTGGACCGGATCGCGGCGAAGTATGGGCGCACGCTGCATGAGCACGGGATCGGCTTCAAGTATGTAGTGGATTTCATGCTGGCGGGCGAGATCCTGATTGGCGGCGAGGAGTCGGGCGGCGTGGGGGTGAGCCGGCATCTGCCGGAGCGCGATGGGCTGCTGAACGCACTGCTGCTGGCGAATGTGATGGCCGACGAGAAGAAGACGCTGGGCGAACTGGTGGCGGCGTTGCAGGAGGAGTTTGGCGAACACCAGTACGGGCGCATCGATATGCATATTGATGAGGAATTGAAGCAGGCGGCGATTGCACGGGCTCGCGCGCTGAGTGCTGGCGACACGATGGCCGGGATGAAGGTGTTGCGCGTGGAGACGATGGACGGGATTAAATTCTTCCTGGAGAATCCGGCGTGTGCGGGCAAGGAGAATGCGGCGGAGACTTGGCTTCTGCTGCGGGCGTCGGGCACGGAGCCGCTGCTGCGGGTGTACTGCGAGAGCTGTTCGACGGAGTCGGTGACGGCGGTGCTTGAGGCGGCGCGGGAGTTTGTGCTGGCGGGGCGCACGGCGTGAGTGTAGCGATGGAGGCGGAGACGGATTTGGCGGAAGAGATTTGTGTTGAGGCGGCCTCTATTGAGACCAAGGGGCTGCTGTTCGATATGGATGGCGTGCTGATCAGTTCGACCGGGTCGGTGGAGCGGTGCTGGAAGCGGTGGTGCATGCAGTATGGCGTGCCGAATGCGGAGAGTTTTGAGGTTCCGCATGGCACGCGCGCGGTGGATATCATGCGGATGCTGAAGCCGGAGTGGGACGAGGCTCAAGTGGCCGACGGACTGCGCGTGATTGAGGAAATGGAGATTGTGGACACGGGCGATCTGACCGTGTTGCCGGGGGCGAAGTTGCTGCTTGAACGACTGCCGCCGGAGCGCTGGGCGATTGTGACTTCGGCGACGCGACGGCTTCTGCTGGGACGGCTTGCGGCGGCGGGATTGCCGGTTCCGGAGCGGCTGATTTCAGGGGACATGGTGGAGCGAGGCAAACCTGATCCGGAGCCGTATCGGCGCGGGGCGGAGTTGCTGGGGCTGGCGCCGGAGGATTGCGTGGTGGTGGAGGATGCGCCTTCAGGGATTGGCGCGGGTGTGGCGGCGGGTTGCCGCGTGCTCGGCGTGATGGGGACGCATGAGGTGAGCGAGTTGCGCGCGGCGACGTGGATTGTGGGGTCGCTCGAAGAGATTGCGGTGACGGTGGTGGGGGATGGGTTGGAGCTGCGGTTTACGCGGGTGGGTGCGTAGGGGAGCAAAAGCAGATTCCCTTCGGGAATGACAAACAAAGGGAATGACAAACAAAAGGCAAGCACCGATAAGCGGCAACTTCTTTGCTGAAAAAAATGCGCCGGAGCCCTGGGTTCTGGCTCCGGCGATTTCATTTGAAGCATCGAGTTGTAGCTGTAATGGTTAGTTGAGTGCATCCACGTAGCGGGCTAGCAGGACTGTCTGTCCCGAGACGGGATCCTTGACCAGCAGGCCGACCACACGCACATTGGCGCTGGCTGTGACACTGCTGAATGCTGTGAGACCGGCGCGGAACGCCGTTGGGCCTGAGACGTAGACCGTTACGGTCTGCGGGATCAGCAATCCGGCGAAGCCGTTCACCTGCATCTGGAAGGTGTTGGCTGCCGGGTTGAGGGAGCCTGTGACGACGGTTCCATTGAAGCCCCAGTGGCGCAGGACGACGCGTTTGGTGGAGACCGCCTGCGGGTTGGTCGCGCCACTCGCGGGTCCGCCGATAGCGACGGCCTGGCCGGGCAGCATCAGGCTGGAGTTGAAGAGGAATCGCGACAGTATGTTGTGCTGCCGGTAGATGAAGAAGTTCTCCTGGCCGGTGAGGTTGATCTGCGCGATCTGGCCCAGCGAGAGGCCTGTGGTGGTGGGCAGAAGGCCGCGCACATACAGGTCGAAGCTGGTTGCCGCTCCCGAGGCCGGTGTGACGTAGGTGACCTGGCCGTCGGCGTAGAAGCCGTTCTGCGAGAGGATGGCTACCTCGTTCGCGTCGATGGTAGCGTCGGCTTTATCGAGTTGACCGGAGATCTGCACGATGCTGCTGGTGCTGAGCGAGCTGAGGCTTTCGCTGTTGTCCCACTCGGTGTTTCCGGTTACGTTGACGGTGAAATTGCGGCCGTGCGGTCCCTGGATGACGAAGGACTGCGCGGTGGTATTCACGCTGACGACGGCTGCGTCGAACTCGTCGATGTAGGCTCCGGAGTCGCTGGGGCCGACCGCGCTGACGTTGAAGGTTGGCGTAACGGTGCCGGTGATCTGTCCTTTGCTATCGAGCTGGATCGACTTGCGCAGATCGAAGTCCAGACGCAGGCCGACCGGCGACGTCTGGGTGACGACGAGAGGCGAGGCGAGCGTGACGTTGACGGTGGATGTGGTCAGGGTCGCTGCTTCCGACGCGATGGTTGGCGCGGTGCCAGAGGCCGTGTTCAAGTAGCCGATGGTCGCGGGGCCGAGCGTGATGGCGACACTGGTGTATGTGTCGGCCGGAACGTCGTTCATGTCGAGCAGAGTCTGGAGTCCGTTGAAGCGGGCAAAGTCGACTGTGGGCGAGCCGCTCAGCAGGGAGGTGCTCTTTCCGCTGGCGTCGATGGCGTTGATGCTCTGCACCTGGACGGCGAACGAGGTGACGCTGGCGAGTGGAGCGTCGGTGCCGACCACGAAGGCTGGTCCGGTTATGCTGCTGGTTGCGGTTGTGCTATCAATGGCGCCGCCGCAACCCACTGCAAGCAGCGAGGCAGCGGCGAGAGAGAGAAGGCAGATCGGAGATTTGCCATGAAGCTTTGGCAGAATCGAGGACGACAAAGAGGACATAGGACACTTCGCTTTCTGCGTGCTCCGCAGCTTATTTAGGACGAGTGCTGAGTTGGCAATTCTGCCACTCCGCCAGGACGCGGACGGATCGTCCTGGGCGCACTCGTGTACGGAGTCATCGCCGGAGATAGCTTTATTGGGCGGCCGAGGAATAGTTCGATTCCTTTGGCACGTCCGTTGGCAAAGCCCCCAGTGCGGGATGCATAGTTGTGGAATTCGATTAAATAAATTTTGTGGGGTTGCAACTTTGAGGGGATGGAGTTCGTAAGGGCTGCGCCGCGTGGGAGTTTGTGCCGATAGTCACCGACGATGCGAGAGATGGTGGAAGATAGGCGATTGGCGGGAGGATTGAGATGGGGAAGCGGTGTGTGCGCGGGAGCACGGATGAGGCTGCGAATTTTGCGTGCGCGCGGCCTTAGCGGTGCGCCCGAGCGAGGAGGAGTTGCTCGACGAGGTGCAGGTCGGCTTCTGTGTCTACGCCGATGGTGTCGTGGTCGGTGGGCTCGACGTAGAGGTGGAGGCCGTTTTCGAGGAAGCGCAGTTGTTCGAGACGTTCGGTGCGCTCGAGTTGGCTGGTGGGGAGAGTGGGGAAGAGATTGAGGGCGGCCTTGCGATAGGCGTAGAGGCCGATGTGCTTCCAGTAGGGCGGGGATGTGCCGTCGCGATCATACGGGATGGTGGCGCGGGAGAAGTAGAGGGCGCGGCCGTCGGCGGCGGTAACGACTTTTACGGCGTTTGGGTTGGTGATGTTCTCGGGCGTGCAGCGGACTTTGAGCGTGGTTAGGTCGACGTGTGCGTGCGCGAAGGGGCGGAGCAGAGCGGCGATGTGTTCGGGGCGGAGGAGCGGTTCGTCCCCCTGGATGTTGACGTAGATGTCGGCGTCGTGGAACTGCGCGACGGCGTGGAGGCGGTCGGTGCCGCTGGGGAGTTCGGGCGACGTGAGTTCGACGGGGATGTTGAGGCGATGGCAGAGATCGGCGACTTCTTCTGAGTCTGCGGCGACGAGGACGTGGTCGAGCTGGGGACAGGCGCGGGCGGCTTCGACGACCCAGGCGAGGAGCGGCTTGCCGGCGATCTCGCGGAGGAGTTTGCGGGGCAGGCGGGTGGAGGCGAGGCGGGCGGGGATGACGCCGAGGACGCGGTGGGGGTTAGGCATAGGGACGATCGATCGCGGCAGGAGCAATGCAATAGAAACGGCAGATTCGCTTCGGCATGATAAACAATATGCGGCTTCACTCGGTGTGCCGTTTCACGTATCATAGCTAAGTTGTGCTTTGGAGTCCTGTGGTTGGGGCTCGGGCGCGATTTCTGCCTTGTTGCAGCCCCTTTTACACCCGGCGGTGTAGCTCAGCTGGTTAGAGCGACGGACTCATAACCCGTAGGTCGGCAGTTCGAGTCTGCCCACCGCCACCAAACACCCAGTCCTGTAGAGCCAACAAGTTACTCAGATCTATGCCCTTTGTTAAGTATGACTTACGTTTAAGCGGCTGTGAGTCAATGTGAGCCACTGTATACCCCTATTATAGACCCAAATCGGGCAAAGTGGTTACCAAATTGGTTACACAGAAAGCCCGGGGCACTCCATTAGGACCACGCCTGTGTCCTGTCCCACGACTTTCTTCTGGCCAATGCGAAGCGCTTACCCCCACCCGGGGTGTTCTTCTGGGGTACGGACGACGAGTAGCTTCCCACGTTGATCCATGTGCGGTAGGACACCGACACGAAGCCGCCGGAGTCGTAGACTTTAATCATGCAAGGTAGCAAGGAGTTCAATCGGCTTCAACGTGACATGAAGCCCCGGGACGCAGTAATCAGCTTCCAGTGCTCTTCACCTGACTTCGTCCAGGTGAGTGAGATGATCGACGGCGAAAGCATCCAGCATCACGAAGTCCAACAAGACCCCGGTGTTGTGACCGAAATAGAAGAGAGATACATGTTCTTCGCGAAGCAGGCAGACGCCGCGAGGGAACAGGTCAAGCTTGGTCATTCCTGCGTATTCAACGTCTACTTTCGCGAGCCCTAGCCTAGTGGCCACCGCGAGACATTGATCCAAATTAGATGGTTTGCCTTGGCTCGATCCAACTTAGATGGCATGCCGAGGAACCCTATAGAGATTATGGGACTTCCCCCCGAAACCCCGAAACTTGTGAGGTGTCTCATGATCAGTTGCTGCGTCAATCCGGCCTGCCGTGCAGAGTTCAAGCTTCTCAACGCAGGCGATCTCTATGCGCATGAACGACCGTCTGATGACACAGAGTTCTTCTGGCTCTGCTCCGCGTGCGCTCCCAAGGTCGACTTACAACTCGATCCGAACGGCCGCGTCTCGGTAAGACCGCGAAGCGA
>PKWK01000085.1 GCA_003133205.1 Granulicella sp.
CATAGACAGCCCACACCAGGCGCGACGGGAAGTGCTGCAGGAGCCATTCGAGTCGCATATGTGCGAGGAGCACGCCGACGTGCTCAAACCCCTTGTGCTCGGCAGTTGTCCGGCTCCGCTCATCTGGCTGATCCAAGTCGTTAGGGAAGGTCATTAGATATTGGGGAGCAGATCGAAGTATTCATCGTCTTCATTCTTGCCACCTTCACCCAGACCAACGGTCTTCTCCGACTCGACGAACTCGATCCGCTCGATCCACTTCACCATCTTGTAACCAAGCTGATTCTCGACCCGCAGCCGTAATGGGGCTCCGTATACCTCGGTCAGAGGCTTTCCATTCATCTCCGAAGCAAGCAGGCATTGGGCCTTGAGCACATTTTCGAGGCTCTGCGTGTCATAGTAGGCACCACCATAAAGGGAGCCGCCAAAGGAGAAGAATGCGACGACTCTTGCATTGGGTTTCGGGCGGACCAGGTCGACGAGAGACTTCATGGGAAGCCCGCCCCACTTGGCAATGCCGGTCCAGCCCTGGATGCAGTGGTGCATGGTGATCTCCTCGGTCTTTGCCAGCCTCTCGATATCCGCGAGCGAGAGCTCGACCGGGTTATCGACGAGGCCGCCCACCTTCAGCTTGAAGTTCTGGAAGCCATCGCTCGCCATCTGCTTCCAATCCTCACGTTCGGGGACCTTGCCGTTCGGCCAGAAGCGCGGAGAGATGTCTGCCTCGGTGTAGTGTTCGCTCGGCGAGAGGCGATTGAGCGTAGTCAACATCAAGGGGTAGGTGATGAACTTCTGCATGTGCTGCAGGCCGCGCGGGTAGATCCAGGAGATGTAATGCGCCACAATCCATGTGACTACGACGACGCCGATGCCGACGAAGCCCAGAATCATTCCAGTGTGATTCTGGTCGTCTGTCCCCATCACAATGTGGTTCATATTGCGAACGAAGCCCGTCATCGCGATCAAGGTGACATGGACCACTAGGAAGGCGAAGAAGCTGAGCATGGTTAGAAAGTGGATGGAGCGTGCCGCTTGCCTGCCGCCAAATAGCTTTGGGTACCAGTGGAAGCGATTCACAGCAGCGGGCGACATGGCGATACCGGTGAGGATGGCCAGCGGGCCGAAGACAAAGACAACAGAGAAATAGGCGATCTGCTGCAGCGCGTTGTAGCCGTAGTACCCGTTCAGCTCCGTCGGCAGGTGAAACGTCGCATAGTGCACCCACGTATTCCAGGCTTGCAACAGCACGAGCGTGGACTGGGGAACCAGCCGTCGCCACTGCTCGGTATCAAACTGCATGATGACGAAAAAGACGCCCGTGATGATGAACCCGTACACATTGAGAAAGTGCCAGGAGCGGGCGGTGCCGATGGTATGCCGATAACCCGGCGTGGCAATCATGGGCGAGATGTAGCGGGCATCATCCTTCGCGGTCCATAGCCGATCTGTCGGCACCTCTATTGGCGTCAGGCGGATCCACTCACTGCCTGGGGTGCAGTGGTTGTTGAAGTAGAGGCGAGGGTGGTCAACCAGAATTGAGAGACCGCTTCGGATCAGCATTGTCACAAAGAGAAAGTTGAAGAAGTGACAGTAGCGCACCCACAAAGGGAAGCCATGAGGACCGGCAAAGTTATTGGGATAAATTTGCGGAATAGTGGGAATTTGGGGAAGTCTAAATAGGAGAACTTCAATCCATGCCGCAAGTACGGGTAGCAGCACCAGCAGGGCCGCGGTGACGAGGATCGAGGAGCGGATCCAGATGCGAAAGCGGCGATCGGGGGGATAATGGACGGCGGCGTGTGCTGCATCGAATGAGATCATTGCACATCTCCCGGAGGCTTTCATGTTTCTGAGGATGCTGGTTGCCCACTACGCTCCCATTGAGCGACAAGATCAGGAACCGTAGCCCGTCTGCTGCAGACCGGCCAGGTCCAGTGATGAAGCTTCGGGAAGAGTAGCGACGTGGGAATTGCTATTAGTCATTTAGATCGCTCCATAGTGAAAGACAGCAGAAGAATCGGCGGCGATGTTGGCATGCGCGCCAATCGGTGCGGATAAGAACAGGCATTCACGATACCGCTCGATCAGGAATATCGTAACACGATATAACTACGATCCTACGCCGCAATCGGTTCGCGTGGGCTGTCCCCTGCAAATACCGAATTGCCGAACAGGAGGGTGAGTGTGAGGTTAACTGCAAACAAGAGAACGCCACTTAGCTCCAGCACGCCGGAGACTGGCAATACGTTCCATGCGAAGGGGAGGAGGCCTTCATAGGCCAGAGGCTCGGAGGAGACACGCAGTAAGCATCCTGTCTGCAATAGCAATAGGCTTAGGAACATCAGCCGCTTACTGAAGATAGCTCGGACCCCTGCAAAGTGGGGGAGTATGCGTGGCCCGATAGAGAAGACCATGGTCGCCGCGAAACCGACCGTGAGAGCATGGCGGGATGCTCCCCAGATGCCGCCATGGCGGTCCGCAAAAGCCGCCCAAATGCTCATACAGCCTGCTATTGCCAGCCACGCATAAGCAATTCGGACAAATGACGGGAAGCTGGGATGGATGCCTTGAACCTTGGCGTTTCCCAGCGGCTGTTGCGCGAGATGCAGCGCCAATACGATCACGATTGTGCTGCTGGCCAGCAGGATCGTCGCCGCCCCAGTCCAACCGGTGACTCCACAGAGTACGCCCAGCAGGTCGAGAGCCAGTGCCACCCGCAGTTTGGGAGTATCCGGCTTGGGAATCGCCAGAAATGCGGGCAGCCAACGTGCCGAGAAGCCCCATACAACCGGCACAATGAAACCCCAGCCCATCAGGACAAGGTACTTCTGATCGAGGGCGTGGGGAAACGAGAGTAGTGTTCCCTGGATTGCCAGCCGCAGGCACTCAACGAAGTTGAAGATGACAGCGGCGGCGAGTCCCGCTGTGCCCAATAGCACGGAAACCATCCACGGTTCCATGATTGACTTCGCATGATTGCCTTGCGCCGACTCGGGTAGCTTGTGGTGGGAGGCGGCGGAGAGAAACAGGAGGACCGCGATCAACTCGAATCCTGCCGAAACCGGGAAGAGTGCTCTCCAGTGCCAGGCGTAGATGTTTGCCAGCCAACGCAGGGCAACACCCACGGTCCACAGGCTGAAACACGTCAGCGGGATTCTAAGGGCCGACCGGTCGCGAGCGGGCTGCGAATAGAAGCCGATCCCAAGGATGAAGCTGCCAATCCAACCAAACATCTGGGCGTGGCCGTGGCCCTCCATCCATGCGGCGGGCAGGCTGGCCGACCCGTGGTGGGCGCTGATGGCCATCAGGTTGGAAAAGCCCAGCAGGGTACCAGGTATTGCCATGAAGAAGAGGCCGCTCAGAATCCAGGCGCGGAGCATCAGGCTCTTCTGGCGCTCGCGAGCCACAATCGTGTGCATCGAACTCTCTCCGGCGGTACCCATGTCAGCCTCCACCACCAACACTAGGCCCTGCCAGTTTCACCCGCAGTAACTTTTGTCACTGCGCGGGACGGCGCTATCGGGTTTCATAGGATCATGAATCCGCTTATTCATGCGATCGATTTCAACGAACGCCCATTCATCGCGATATGGGAAATCACACAGGCCTGCGATCTGGCTTGTGTTCATTGCCGCGCGTCCGCGCAGCCGGATCGCTATCCGATGGAACTCACCACTGTAGAAGGGAAGCATCTGATTGACCAGATTGCCAACTTGAAGGTCCCGGTGTTTGTGCTCACCGGCGGCGATCCTTTGAAGCGGCCCGATCTCTTTGAATTGATCGGTCATGCCCGCACTATAGGCGTTCGCGTATCCCTCACCCCGAGCGCTACTCCACTGCTGACCAGGGAGATGGTCGTACGCCTGAAAGAGGCTGGCCTCGCACGCCTTGCGGTGAGCATGGATGGCGCGTGCGCCGAGACGCATGACGCATTTCGAGGCATGTCGGGCTCGTTTGCTCGAACGCTCGACGCCATTCGCTGGGCCAACGAAATCGGACTCCCCGTCCAGATCAATACCACGTTCAGCCGCCGGAACATCGCTGAGATCGAGGACCTCGTCGCCCTGATGGAGAGCCTCCAGATTACGCTGTGGAGTGTTTTCTTCCTCGTCCCCACCGGTCGCGGCAAGCTCAGCGATCTGCTGAACGCCGAAGAGTTCGAGCAGGTCTTCGCCAGACTCTACACCCTCTCGAAGACCGCGAGCTTCGACATCAAGACTACTGAGGCACAGCACTATCGGCGGTTCCTACTACAGCAACGAGTCGCGGAACGAAAGGTCGGTACTGAAACAACCAGCTCGCAGCAGAAGGCCGCAGATGCCATTGGCCGAGCGCCGCGTGGACTGAACGACGGCAAAGGATTCGTGTTCGTTTCGCACACTGGAGAGGTCTTCCCCAGCGGGTTCATGCCGCTCTCGGCAGGCAACATACGCCAGCAGGAATTGGCCGCCATTTACCGTGACTCGCCGTTGTTTCTGAGCCTCCGAGACACCGTATGCGCGCCAGTGCAAAACTAGGCCACAGTGCGTCGCGTGAGCGGTGCTCTACGGCGGAGTAAAAGTAGTCCATTGCCGGATCTTGGTTTCATGACCTTGGTTGCGTTTGCAACGTGGTTCATGGAACACCGGAGGGATGTTCCAGGTGGAGATATACGGGCGTGTACGGCGGGCGGTTCGTGTTGAGGGCCGGAGTCAACGGGCGGTGGCCAGGGAGTTTGGTCTGTCGCGGGAGACGGTACGGAAGATGCTGCAGTACGCGGTGCCGCCAGGCTACCAGCGGCAGCAGCCGATTAAGCGGCCCAAGCTTGGTCCATGGCTGGGCGTAATCGACGCCGTTCTGGACGACGACAAGCAGAGGCCGGTGAAGCAACGGCACACGGCGAAGCGGATCTTCGAGCGCCTAAAGGAAGAGCATCAGTTCACGGGCGGCTACACGATCGTGAAGGACTACATACGCGCCTCGAAGATCGGCGGCCAGGAGATGTTTGTGCCGCTGAGCCACGCGCCGGGCGAGGCGCAGGCGGACTTCGGCGAGGCTCTGGTGGTTATCGCTGGCATGGAGTGCAAGGCGCACTTCATGGCCTTTGACCTGCCTCACTCTGACGACTGCTTCGTGCAGGCATTTCCGGCAGAGACGACGGAAGCATTCCTCGAAGGCCACGTGCGCGCCTTCGAGTACTTCGGCGCCGTTCCCACGCGGATACTGTACGACAACACCAAGATTGCGGTGGCACGGATACTGGGCGACGGCGAACGGAAGAAGACACGCGCCTTCTCCGAGTTACAGAGTTACTATCTTTTCGCCGAGAAGTTTGGCCGCCCGGCCAAGGGAAACGATAAGGGCAAGGTCGAGAACCTGGTCGGCTATGCACGGCGCAACTTCATGGTTCCTATTCCGCAGGCGGGAAGCTGGGAAGCGCTCAACGCGCAGCTTGCAGCCGATTGCCGCGCGCGTCGTGCGCGACGGCTTCGCGGTCATACGGAGACCATCGCAGAGCGCTTCGAGCGCGACCGCGCGGCGATGCTGCCGCTGCCGGCCACGCCCTACGAAGCCTGCGAGAAGGTCACCGTGTGCGTCAGTTCGATCTCGCTGGTTCGCTATCGCACCAACGACTACTCGGTTCCGACCCAGTACGGCCACCGTCAGGTGCTGGTCAAGGGCTACGTGCATCGCGTGGATATCGTTTGCGGCGCCGAAGTGATCGCCCGGCACGAACGCAGTTATGCACGCGAGACTGCGGTCTACGATCCGCTGCACTATCTGGCCCTGCTCGAACGCAAGAGCCGTGCGCTCGATCAGGCAGCTCCGCTGGTGGGCTGGCAGCTGCCGGATTGTTTCGCCCAACTGCGGCGCCTGATCGAAGGGCGGCTCAAGAAGCACGCCAGCCGCGAGTATATCCAAGTGCTGCGATTGCTTGAGACCTTTGCGCTGGAAGAAGTTACTCATGCCATCGAAGATGCCTTGCGTCTGAACACCATCAGCTTCGACGCCGTGCGGCACCTCGTTCTATGCCGCATCGAGCGAAGGCCGCCGCGGCTGGATCTTCAGAACTGGCCGCATCTGCCTACGGCCAACGTACGTACCACGCAGGCCGCCGATTACATGGCGCTGCTTAGTTGTCCGCCGGCACTTCCGCTTCTGAACCCTGAGGTGACGCTATGAGCGACCAGAACGACCAGCCTGCGATGCCCACTCCCGACACACCGCAACTGCTGCTGGAGCATCACCTGAAGGCGCTGCGGCTGCCGACCATTCTGCGTGAGTACGACAAGGTGGCCCGGCAGTGCGCCCAGGAGAAGGCTGACTTCCCGCGCTTTCTGCTGCGTCTGACCGAACTGGAGCTGCTCGACCGCGACCGCCGCTCGACCGAGCGCCGCATCCGGCAGGCCAAGTTCCCAGTGGTGAAGAGCCTCGACAGCTTCGATTTCCTCGCCATCCCGTCGGCCAACAAGACCCTGGTGCTGGATCTGGCTCGATGCGAGTTCCTCACGCACAAAGAGAACGTGCTGCTGCTCGGCAACAGTGGAACCGGCAAGACGCATCTTGCACTCGCGCTCGGCTTGGCTGCCTGCCAACGCGGACACCGCGTTCGCTTCACTACAGCCGCGGCGCTGGTTAGCGAGCTGATCGAGGCCCGCGATGAAAAGCACCTGTTGCGCTTCCAGAAACTGCTAGCCAGTTACGAACTGCTCATCGTCGACGAACTCGGCTTCGTGCCGCTGTCGAAGACCGGCGCCGAGTTACTCTTCGAAACCTTCAGCCAACGCTACGAACGCGCCTCGACTCTACTCACAAGCAACCTCCCCTTCGAGGAGTGGACCGAGATCTTCGGCTCAGAGCGGCTCACCGGGGCACTGCTGGACCGCATCACCCATCATGTCCACATCCTGGAGATGAACGGCGACAGCTACCGCCTCAAACAAAGCCGCCGCAAACGAACCCCATCTCAGGACCGCTGAACCCTGCCTCTCAGAACGCACTTCGGGGGAGAAGGGGCTCTTCCGCTACGCTCCAGAGCCCCTTCTCCCCCGAAAATCCCCACTTCACCATCTCTGCTGCTGGTACCCTTTTACTCCGCCTCACTGGTACCCTTTTACTCCGCCCTTGACAGACAAGTCGGCACCGCTGCACGTGTGCCGCTTTGAGATCTCGCCACCATTTGCAAATGCAGTTGTTTTCAGTGCAAGGGACATCGCAATACCTTTCTTTCGTTCGCAGGAGCCGAAAGTCCACCGCCGCCTGTGAGGACAAGGCCACCCTCCAGTCGGATGGTTTGGCTTGCGTTCTGCGTAACAATCCTCTGATCTACGCTGCTTCAGCGCAACGCCCCGCAGCGAGCCTCATTACCTCGGGTTCGGCCAGCCTCTTGAAATCCTCCCAGGCCATGCGAATCAGTTCCCGGTGCGTCCCCGCGTTGAAAGCAATTTCCTTGTCCTTCTCCAGGCTGTCATCGGCAAAGACATCGAGTCCGAAGAGACTCCCAAAGGGCGGCATCGCACCGGTTTCGCACTGGGGAAATCGATCCTTGAACTCTTCTTCGACGGCGAGCGCGACGGACTTCGCATCCGCCGTCTTCCTGAGCAACTCCAGGTCCACGTGGAGTTTTGCAGGAAGCACCGCCATCACCAGCCTGCCGTCCATCCTGACGATCACGGTCTTCGCCAGGTCCTTTCCTGGAATATGTGTCAGCCCGGCAATAACTTGTGCCGTGTATGCGGGCGAGTGGGAGATGACAACGTACGCGACGTTATGCGCATCGAGATATTCCGTCAAGCTCGTGAGTGCCATAACTACCTCCTCGCCCGGTCGCGCTCTCCTGTGCGTTGAGATGAGCGTGATGATTCCGATCACACGCGTTTGCCAATTCCTGGTCGCAAGCCGCGCCAAGCAGTCAGGCTCGTTCCGGTTCTGGCTGACTATCGCTTGTAACCGATCTTGCGCAGCAGATCGTGCCGCCAGGCCACATCCGCTTCTCCCTCAATCCCTTTGGGAGAGCTTCCGTCGATGACGCCAAGCATCCCTTGCCCCTGCTCGCTCCTTGCCAGTACGACCTCGACCTTGTTGGCCGTTGCGCAGAAGATGGAGCAAACCTCCGGAACATTTCGGAGGGCATTCAGCACATTGATGGGATAGGCGTTCTGAATCATCAAGACAAATACATGACCCGCAGCCAGAGCCTTGGCGTTCCGGATCGCTGTATCGCGGAGAACCTGATCGTTTCCGTCCGAGCGAATCAGACACGCTCCGGAACTCTCGTTGAAGGCCAAGCCAAACCTGGCATGCGGCGCTGTCGACACCACTGCTTCGTAGATATCCTCCACCGTCTTGATGAAATGGGACTGGCCGATGATGATGTTGGCTTCATCCGGAATCTCCATGGGCACTGTCAGCAGATCGCACATGGTCTCTCCTCCGTTTCAGGGCTCCTCTATACACCTTTCTTGTGCTGCGTCCGAACCCGCTCGACGTAGCGTCCAGTCTTGAGGTCGACACTCACAAGCTCGCCGGGAGCAACGAACAGGGGAACCTGTATGATCAGGCCATTCTCGAGCGTGGCTTCCTTTCGGCCCGAATCCTGCTGTGAACGTGCGGGAGGTGCGGTGCTCATCACGCGAGCTTCCAGAGTGTCGGGCAAAACTACGCTGATCGGTTCTCCCCGGAAAAACTCTGCGGGAACTTCGACTCCCGGCTGCAGAAGCTTTTCCGCCAAACCAAAGCTGGCCGCAGGAAACTCAACCTGTTCAAAGGAGTCCAGTCTCTGGAAAATGCAGTTGCTGCCATCGCTGTAAAGAAACTC
>PKWK01000043.1 GCA_003133205.1 Granulicella sp.
CGATGCTGGTGCCGCAGGTGGTTGGCTTTAAGCTGATTGGGAAGTTGCGCGAAGGCAGTACGGCAACCGATCTGGTATTAACCGTGGCAGAAATGCTCCGCAAGTTCGGTGTTGTCGGCAAGTTTGTGGAGTTTTGCGGGCCCGGCATCAGCGAACTTACGTTAGCCGACCGCGCCACAATCGGGAATATGGCACCAGAGTATGGCGCGACTTGCGCAATTTTTCCCGTCGACGCAGAAACGCTCAATTATCTCCGTCTGACCGGCCGTAGCGAGGAACAGATCGCATTGGTGGACGCGTATTACAAGGAACAGGGCCTGTTCCATACAGCGAGCACACCAGAGGCAAAGTACTCCACGACCTTGTCGCTCGATCTGGCATCTGTCGAGCCGAGTGTAGCAGGTCCCAGGCGTCCTCAGGATCGTGTGCGTCTGAGCGAAGTTGCTGCGAGTTTCAAAAAGCAGTTGCCCACGCTGAAAGGGCCGAACGCGAGTGCTGATGATGAACGCCAGGTTTGGAGGTGGGATGCTGAGGGTGGCCACCCGGCTGAAAGCGAAAATAACAGCACGAAAGGATCCCCGGAGCCCGGCAGAGCTACTTCAGTAAAAGACCGATTTGGAGTCGAGGTGGATAAGTATCTTGACCATGGCTCGATCGTGATTGCCGCGATAACCAGTTGCACGAACACTTCCAATCCATCGGTCATGCTGGCGGCAGGGCTGTTGGCGAAGAAGGCCGTCGAGAGGGATCTGCAAGTTCCACCCTGGGTGAAGAGTTCGCTGGCTCCAGGTTCGCGCGTGGTCACGAGTTATCTCGATAAAGCAGGACTCACGCCATATCTCAACAAGCTACGCTTCAATATTGTGGGCTACGGTTGCACAACCTGCATTGGCAACTCCGGGCCGCTGCCACCCGATGTCGCGACGGCCATAGACGATCACGGTCTTGTGGCTGTTTCCGTACTGAGCGGTAATCGCAATTTCGAAGGCCGTATCAATTCCGATGTGCGGGCAAACTACTTAATGTCCCCACCCCTGGTTGTGGCGTACGCGTTGGCGGGTCGCATCGATCATGACTTCGATAACGACCCGCTCGGCAAGGATCAGGATGGGCGGTCTGTTTACCTGCGGGATATCTGGCCGTCCCAGAGGGAGATACAGAGCACGTTAACTGATTCGATCGATCCAGGTATGTTCCGCAAAGGGTACTCGTCGGTGAGCGAAGGCGATACCAACTGGCAGAATCTTTGGTTTCCAACCGGCAGGACCTACGATTGGGAAGCCAACTCCACCTACATCCGCAAAGCGCCTTATTTTGACGGTATGCAGGCCAGTCCTGCAGCGGTTGAAGATATTCAGGACGCGCGTGTGCTGGCAGTACTTGGCGACAGTGTGACGACAGACCATATATCTCCTGCAGGATCAATCAAGATCAATAGTCCGGCAGGCAGGTACCTGACCGAACATGGGGTGAAGCAGGCAGAATTCAACAGCTACGGCTCTCGTCGCGGCAACCATGAAGTGATGGTGCGCGGGACGTTTGCCAATGTTCGGCTGCGCAATAAACTGGCGCCAGGTACGGAGGGCGGCGTGACGCGTCTTCTGCCGGAAGGCGAGCCCATGAGCATTTTCGATGCGGCAATATGTTATGCCGCTAGGAAGACGCCTCTGTTTATTGTGGCAGGCAAAGAGTACGGTTCCGGCTCCTCCCGCGATTGGGCGGCCAAGGGAGTAAAGCTGCTGGGTGTGTGTGCGGTGATCGCCGAGAGTTTCGAGCGGATTCATCGGTCGAATTTGGTCGGCATGGGAATCCTGCCCCTGCAGTTTGAAACGGACCAGAACTTCGAATCAATAGGCCTGACGGGCGAGGAAGTTTTTGAGATTGCCGGTTTGCGCAAGATGCTGGACACGAAGTTTGCCGATGGCCGTAGTCTGACCGTAAAGTCTACGGCTTCAGACGGGCAGGCGACGATATTTACCGCGCTCGTGCGTATCGACACTGCGCAAGAAATTCTGTATTACCAGCACGGAGGTATCCTGCAGTACGTGCTGCGGCAACTGTCTGGGAGCGTGTAGAGTATCCGTCCGGATACGGACCTACTGGCTACGATTCGTCGCCTGTATCCTCTCTACTGTCTGGTCGGGATGAACTGAACTCTTCTGGTACCCCTACGCTCGCCACAAGTAGACGTTGACCATTCACTTTGAGGTCGTGAGAATGCAAGTAGAATCCGAAATTCCTGAAATTCAGATGATCCAGGCAGAACCCGGCATTGACGAATATCTTCGTAGAAGATTGATGCCCGTCGAGGGCGCAATTCCACTCCTTAATGGCATTGAGATGTACGGTAATTCGGTTCCCGCAGGAAAGGTAGGCGGCGACCTCTTTGAGTACATCAACTTTCAGCAGCGCTACAACATCGATGCACGAACCTGCCGTGCAATCAAACTCTCCCAAAAGTATCTGGAGCCCCTTTCAGAAGGAACAACGCTAGGTAATGTAGTCGATCTTCATGTGCATTGGCTGGAGTCCAGAGCGGACTTTACCCTGGCCGATGCAATCCAATACAGAAAAGCCAAGAGCTCTGAGCAGTTGAGAATTGCCGAGGCGCTCCAAGAACTCCACACTACTGCAGGAGTGTTGTTGGTAGATGCCCAGGGACACGGAATCATTGCGGCAAAGATCGCGTCGACTGTACATGACACTTTTCATACGGCCATGCTCTCTGAACTGGACTGCAATGGGAGAACAACTCCGGAGATGTTCGAGAGAATTAACCTTAGGCTTGCGCGGTCTGTTACAGCCCGCAACGCCTTGAGCCCTGGCATGGGAGACAGCCCAAGGGAAATTGCCACTCTTCTATACGGGGAGATACGCCCTGACGGACTTTTTCGCTTTGTAAACTTCGGCCATCCTCCACCGCTTGTATTCTCCTCGGAATATGGCAGATTCATGGAGATCAGGAAGTGCTGCATGGTGCAATTCCCAGCGCTTGGGCTCGAAATTCCCGAAGACCATCCTGACCGAAGCAGATATATTTCCATCAAATCACGTAAAAGCCAGATGAATGCCGCTGATTTGGCAGAAATTACCCTGATGGGCAGAGGAGACATCCTATTTCTTTACACGGATGGTGTTTACGACGGTAGTGATGAAGTGGAAAGAAGAGAGTTCGAACGAATCATTCGAGAACATAAAAAGAAGCCGGCAAAGGATATCTGTAACGCGATTCTCGAGCGTGCAATTGGAAATGATGAGCTTCTCAGACTGAGTGGGGAGACTGACCGCATCGACGACAAGACGGTGTTTATCGTCAAGAGTACGTAGAGATTTGTCGCTACGGGATCTTTCTCGTGCCCAAGATTCCTTTTCGCGAGTCCGGTCAGAGACTGTCTTTCCATCTCGCGAAGCGTCCAGTTGCTGCGGATCATAGGGTATAGTAGGCCTGGAAAACGTCAGCCGTTCGGAAAGGCCATTTTCTGCGGATCGACGGCGTCATCGAAGGTCTTTTCGTCGATCAAGCCAGTTGAAAGCGCCGCCTTCTTCAGCGTCGTCTCCTCTTCCAGCGCCTTGTAAGCGATCTTCGATGCCTTGTCGTAGCCAACGACGGGACTCAGTGCAGTCACCAGCATCAGTGAGTTCTGAACAAATTGCGCGATTCGCCTTTCATTCAGGGACGTCCCCTCGACCGAGAAGACCCTAAACTTCTCGCACCCGTCAGCGAGAAGGCGTGCGGAGTGAAGAAAGTTATTGATGACGAGCGGTCGCATCGTATTCAGTTCAAAGTTGCCCTGCGACCCGGCGAACGCTACGGCCGAATCATTTCCGATGACCTGGATCGAGATCATGATGATGGCCTCACACTGTGTCGGGTTCACTTTGCCGGGCATGATCGAAGACCCGGGCTCGTTGGCGGGCAATATCAACTCACCAAGTCCGCAGCGCGGTCCAGATGCCAGCCAGCGCATATCGTTGGCAATCTTGATCAGTACGACGGCAAGCGAGCGAAGCGCGGCGTGCGCGTTCACCATGGCGTCAACAGAACTCTGTGCAGCGAACTTATTCGGTGCGGTTACGAAGGGCAGCCCAGTCAACTCCGCAATCTTTGCTGCGATTCCTTCGGCGAAGCGAGGAGGAGCATTCAGTCCGGTGCCCACTGCGGTGCCACCCGCCGCCAACTGATAGATGCCAGTAAGGGAATTGTCGATCAATCGAATGGCATCGCGAAGCTGGACAGCGTAGCCTGACCATTCCTGGCCGACGGTGAGCGGCACAGCATCTTCAAGATGCGTTCTGCCGATCTTGACGATGGAATGCCACTTATTTGCTTTGTCTTCGATCGCCGCGGCCAAGGCATCCACTCGGGGCAGGAGATAATTCTTAACTGCCAGCGCGCTAGCGATGTGCATCGCCGTTGGAAAAGTGTCATTCGAAGACTGCGATATGTTGACATGGTCGTTCGGATGGATCGGAGTTTTGCTCCCTAATTCTCCACCAAGAAATTGAATTGCGCGGTTAGCGATCACTTCGTTGACGTTCATGTTTGTCTGTGTTCCCGATCCGGCCTGCCATACAAACAGAGGGAACTCACTATCCAAGTGACCGGCTATCACTTCGTCGGCGGCAGCGGAGATAGCATTTGCCCGCCACAGTTCGAGGAGTCCAGCCGCTGCATTCACATGCGCCGCGGCCTTCTTCACGTATCCATAAGCGTGAAATACCTCCTTGGGAAGACGCTCATTGCCAATGGCAAAGTGGATGAGCGCGCGTTCCGTCTGCGCTCCCCAGTAGTGATTTGCCGGAACGTCGATATCGCCCATCGAGTCCGTTTCCTTGCGTTTTCCAGATGCATCAATACCGATGGCTGTCTGCCTCAACTCTCGTGCACCCTCTGTAGCCATGCATCACCTCGCCTTTTGAGCTAGCGTATTCCCCGATTTGTTTTAGGCAATTGAAAAATGTGGTCCCCCGCAGACTTGAGTGCCCCGAAGCGTGGTATCTCCAATCTGCAACTCTTTCAGATCAGACCGCGAGTTGCAGATTGAATCACATTGACCAAGGCCGTTGGGTAAACTCCCAGCCAGACCAGTACCACGAGGAGCACGGCCAGAACCAGGATTGCCGCCGGCGCACGGAGTGGAAGCGGTTCGAGAGCCAGGGCGCCCTCTGCCGGGCGCTGGTACATGGCTGTCACAATTCGCAGGTAATAGAAGAGACCGATGGTGCTGGTAATAACCAGGATCAGGATGAGCGCCCAAGCTCCCTCGGCTGCGCCTGCGGCGATGATGTAGAACTTGCCGAGGAAACCTGCCGTCAGTGGAATACCAGCCAGCGAAAGCAGCATAGCCGTGAAGGCCAGTGCGATTCCAGGCCGTCGCCAGAACAGTCCCCGGTAATCTTCGAGTTGGTCAGCATCGCGCTCTTGCCCGGAGAGCAAAGTAACCACGGCGAATGCGCCCAGGGTCATGACGAAGTAAGCCATGAGATAGAAGACCACGGCATTCGCGCCCAGGGCACCGCCGACTTCGAGGGCCACAAGCAGATAGCCCATGTGCGCAATGGAGGAGTATGCCAGGATTCGCTTCACATTGTTTTCGAAGAGCGCGAGCAAGTTGCCCGTGAACATAGACGCGATGGCGATAATCGAGAACACGAGAAGCAGGGGTGCGAATTGGCCCGTCCCAGACTGGGTGAAATACCGCAACAGCAGTGCGAACATGCCCCCTTTGGAAACAGTGGCAACGAAGGCGGTCACCGGCGCGGGCGCTCCCCGATAGACATCTGGCGTCCACATGTGGAAAGGCACAAGGGCCAGTTTGAAGCCGATGCCGGTAACGATCATCGCCGTGCCGGGCAGGAGCAGTCCAAGATTCAAGTCTGCACGGATAGCCAAAAGATGGGCCATCTGGCGGAAGTCCATTGTCCCGAGATCGGCATAAACCAAGGCGATCCCAAAGACGAGGAATGCTGACGAAGAGGCAGCCAGAACCAGATATTTAACTCCTGCCTCTAACGGAAGCGGTCGATCGCCGAAATAGGCGATCAGAGCATAGAGCGCAATGCTGAGGACTTCGAGTCCGAGAAACAGCGAAGCGAAGTGACTGCTGGCGGCCAGGACCATGGCGCCTAGCGTCGCCACCAGCAGCAGGATATAGAACTCCTCCTTGTTGCCTTCCCGCTTTTCCAGATAGCCATACGCCAGCAGCGCCACTGCAAAACTGGCCGCAAGAATCAATCCGAAGAAGAAGAGAGCGTACCTGTCGATGACGAGCAGCGCCGTCACCTGGCGCATGGGAACAAAGAATATTGACCCAAAGGCCGCCGCCAGACCGGCAAGTGTAAGTCCGAATGCAACCGCGTGATTGCGGCCCGCAGCAACCGCTCCAAGCACCACGACAGCGGTCACGGCGACCATCAGGAGCGGCAACAGGGCTAGCAAGTCAACGGCAGTCATGGATCATCTCCAAAGTACAGGAGCGTGCTTTGCAGCTTGCGCGAAGGTTTGAAAGACGGGTTGGGGGAATAAACCAAGCCAGAGCAGCAAAACGATCATCGCACCTAGAACCAGGCCCTCGCGAAAAGCCAGATCAGGCAATTGCCATGGGCGGAGGTTCGGTCCCTGGAAGACGCGCTGCACAAAACGGAGTGCATAGAAAGTTGCCGCTAGAACTCCACAGGCCGCCACGGCGGCCATAGCGACATGGGCACGATAGGTTCCCAACAAAATCAGGAACTCGCCGATAAAGTCGCCGAGACCAGGGAGTCCCAGAGATGCTAGGGCGAAGAACAAAGCAACTCCGCTCAACCTCGGCATTGTGTCCCATACGCCTCCCATGGCACCGATGTCGCGCGTGTGCATTCGACCTTCGAGAGCGCCGGCCACAAGGAAGAGCGCACCGGTACTGATGCCATGTGCGATCACGGTCATTACGGCTCCCTGAAGTGCGAGCTGATTCCCGGCAAAAATCCCCAGCAGCACGAAACTGAGGTGACTGATGCTGGCATAGGCAATCAGCCGCATCAGATTTGTTTGTGAAAAGGCCAGGATAGCCCCGTAAAGGATCCCAACCACCGCAAGCGTCATCGCCACCGGTGCGAACGTGCGTGCCGCATCCGGGAACAGAGGGAAGATAAAACGGATCATCGAATATGCGGCTGTAGTTGCCAGAAGACTGGCGAGGAGTAGGTTCGTTGCAGTGGAAGCCGAGGCGCAGGCGTCTGGCAACCATGTGTGGAACGGAAATATCGGGAGCTTGACTGCGAAGGCGATGAAGAAGCCCAGCATGATCCACATTGCCGCATGAGGACTGAGCGGCGTACCGAGCAAGTCTGTGTACTCGAAGGTGTAAGTGCCCGTCGCATGATGATGGGCAGAGTACAGCGCGAGGATGGCGACAAGCATCAGCAGGCTGCTCAATTGCGTAAAGAGAAAGAACTTTATCGCTGCATAGGTACGGCGTTCGCCTCCCCAGATGGAGATGAGGAAGTACATCGGA
>PKWK01000333.1 GCA_003133205.1 Granulicella sp.
CCGCCGCCTCGGCCTCGGCAAACACCGCGCGATTCACCGCCGGATTGTCCGTCGCCGCAACCACCAGAAACTGCCCGGCCAAATCGCCCGCAGCATACTCGCGCTTGTGCCAGACGACTTCGCCCGATTCCGCCATCGCGACGATTCGCTCGCTCGCGGCCGGAGCGATCACGGTCACGCTGGCATTCGCCGCCCGTAGCGATTCGATCTTCGACTCAGCAAGATTGCCCGCGCCGATCACGATGCAGGGCCGGCCAGTCAGCTTGAGGAAGATTGGGAATAGGGGCATGGCCCGCTACTCTCCCGGCGCGTGTCGCCCAGCGCCCACTGGCGGAGCGTCGCGCTCGACTGGAGTGACGACAGTTCCGGCGAGTTGTGCGCGAAGGCTCTCATCATCCGTACGCGCGAAGTAGGCGCGCAGGTCCTCGCCCGGCTCGCGTGCGGCTAGATACGCCCGCAGCAGGCGCTCGAGCGCCTCGGGGCAGTCCTCTGCCGCCGCGCGGAATCCGATCTGGCGAGCGATGCGCGCGTACTTGCCTACCGCGCCGCCGACGCAGAAGTAGAACGCGTCGACCATCACGCCGTCCTTCTTGATCTTCTTGCCCTCGAGGCCGATGTCCGCGATCCAGCTTTGTCCGCACGAGTTGGTGCAGCCGGTGACGTGCAGCTTGATCTGTTGGTCGAATCCCGGCAGACGCTCTTCCATCTCGCTGGTCAGCCACTTCGAAAAGGCCTTCGTCTCCGCGATCGCCAGCTTGCAGAATTCGGTCCCCGTGCAAGCGATCGCGCCGCGCCAGAACGGCGTCACTTCAACTTTCAGACCAATCTTATCTAGAGCATGCACCAGGTCGCGCGTGCGAGCGTTTGCGATATTGGCGAGCACAATGTTCTGCATGATGGTCGCGCGCAATTGCCCGTCGCCGAACTCCTCCGCGAGATCGGCCAACTGGATCAGCTGGTCGCCGGAGAGCCGTCCGCCCATCACGCTCGCGCCCACCGCCGACAGTCCCGGCTGAAGCTGCGGGGTCACGCCCACGTGGTCGCGATACACATCATCGGGAACCACATCCGCCTCAATCGGCGACGGATCGAGTTTGTAACCTAATTTGGCCTCGATCGCCTCGAGCATGGTCTCGGCCGTCCAGCCATGCCGCATGAACAGGTACTTAATGCGCGCACGTGTGCGGTTCTCGCGCAGCTCAACCTGCTCCTTGAAAATGCGCAGCACGGCTTCCACGACGGCGAACGCCTTGTCCTGCGAGATGAATGCCGGAATGCGTTCTCCTATGTGCGGCTCGGTAGAAAGCCCGCCACCGACGCGCAGCGTGTAGCCGATCTCTTCCAGGCCGTTGACCTCGCGCTTGATCGCAGTCAGCGCAACGTCGTTGATCTCCGGATACGAGCACCACAGCGGGCAGCCCGTGACGGTAACCTTGAACTTTCGCGGCAGGTTGTAGAACTCCGGATTCGCCGTCAGCTTGTGCGCGACTTCAATTGCCAGCGGACTCGCATCGATCAGTTCATGTCCGTCGAGCCCCGCAATCGGGCAGCCCGTGACATTGCGCAGCACGTCGCCGCATGCGCCCTTGGGACTCAGCCCGATCTCGGTCAGCGCTTCCACGATCTCAGGCATCGCCTCGATGGTCAGCCAGTGCAACTGGATATTCTGCCGCGTGGAGATATCGGCCAGGTTGCGCGCATGCTTCTTCGTCAATTCGCCGATGACGCGCAACTGGTGGGATGTCAGCAGCCCGTTCGGCAGCCCGATCCGCATCATGAAGTACTCGGTGGCCTTGCCCACTCCATCCTTGCCGCCGGTCACGCCCAAACCGTCGCCCTGCGTGTACACGCCCCACCACTTGAAGTAGAACTCCGCCCATTCGGGCAGCACCGATGCACGGCCTTCGCGCGCAAACTGGCGCACCTCGTCCCACGCCTCCCACGGGTTCTTCGCGAGCTTCAGGCGCTCGGCCTTCTGAGCCTTGGTTTCCTTTGCGGCGGGGATTGCGGCCGGCGGCGGCTGGGTGGCGGTATCGCTCATAAATTCCTGGAGGTCCTTATCGATTGCGGCTGAAGTTCGCTGACGGATAGCAACGAAATGGATGTCTAAATGAAAATCGCCCACCAGATTCGTGGGCGCTCGGAGCAGCTTGTCCGCTTTCGTATTGGATTGAACTCTACGATGCGGGACAGGGGCGACGGCGCGCGGCGTCGCAACAACAGGTCGAACAGCACGCGGGCGGATTTTGGTCGCGCATCCTCATTGCTTCCAGCTTAATCGCGCCGCGCCCTTTGAGTCAACATTGCCCGCCGCGCGCATTCGTTTTCAGTCGGCTTCGGCCAGCGACATCTTATGCCGCACATCCGAGCCGCGCAGCCAGAAGATCACATCCTCGGCGATATTTGTCGCATGGTCGCCCGCCCGCTCCAGGTTGCGCGAGATCAGGATCGCGTTCAAAGCCTGCACGCTCACATGCGGGTGTTGCTGCATCACGTCCACCAGTTCCAACTGCACCGCCCGGTTCATCTCGTCCACTTCGTCGTCCATCATCAGCACGCTCTCGGCCATCTTTGGGTCAGCCTCGAGCAGCGCCTGGATCGCCGTGCGGATCATGACTCCGGTCTTCTCACCCATCTCCTGAATGTCGATCGGAAGCGAGATCTCCGGGGTATCTTTCAGTAACTGCGCGCGTTCGGCGATGTTGGCGGCCTGGTCGCCGATCCGCTCCAAATCGCCATTGATCTTGATCACCGACAAGATGAATCGCAGGTCGATGGCCATCGGCTGTTCCTTGGCCAGAAGCTCGTACGCCATCTCGTCGACTTGCGTCTCCGCGGCATTGATTGCCTCTTCGATCTCGAGTACGTGGTTGCACAGAGCCATATCTCGCGCGAGGTACGCCTCGACCGAGAACTCCAGCGCCTGCTGGGACAGCGCGGCCATCGCCAACAGCTTGTCTTTCAGTGCAGCCAGTTGTTGATGAAAATTAATCCGCGGCATGGCGAGGCTCCTCTGCAAAAAGCTATCGGCCTCTATTGTGACGCAGATGTGAAACAGCCGTGTGAATATGCTACCCCCGAGTAACCGGGGAGATACCTTGGAGACATGCGGAGCGGCTAACGGGACGCGGTGGAGGTTTAGGTTCCGAAGACCGCGTGGACATAGTTGCCGTAGCCGACGATGATGGTGGATCCGACCAGCAGGAAGAGGCCGCAGGTGACCAGCAGCTTGGTTCGCAAGCTGGTGCCGTGCCACTCCTTCAACACCAGGCCCCACAGCGTGGCGAAGATGATGATCGACGCCATATGCAGGGTCCACGACGAGAAGTCGTACTTGCCCATCTTGGTCTGGCCCATCGAATAAAAGAAGAACTGGAAGTACCAGATGACGCCGGCCATCGCGGCAAAGACGTAGTTGAAGAAGAGCGTGGCCGGTGCGAGGCGGTCGAAGGTGGACGGATCAAGTGGATCTAAGTCGACGAGCGTGTCGCCAGAGGTAGCGGCAGCGCGCATGGGGTTGATTCCGGGCTCGCCGGCGAACTGGCGCCGGGAACCGTTCTGGAAGATGAGGATGGAGGACCAGATGAAGTTGGTGAAGAAACCGCCCAGCAGAACGACGATCAGGACAGGCAGGTTAGCCCAGAGATCGAGCCTGCCGTTGGCGATGAGTTCGGCCTTGGCGAGGGCGGCAATAGGCTTGCCGGCATCGAGGCCAAAGGCGAAGAAGGAACTCATGAATCCCGCGAGAACAGCGATCGCGATGCCCTTGCCGAAGTTGTAGTCCCGTTCGCCGGCTTCCAGCTTCTCTTCGGGGGTGATTTCCTTTTCCTTGGAATACCCGGCGGCACCGTTGACCGCGACTCCGACGAGGCAGACGAAGACGCCGAAGAGGATGATTCTGCCAGAGGTCTGGTGAAACAGCGTAGTGATCTGGCGGTGGTAGACGGGCGGAACGAGGGTTCCGAAGAAGGCGCAAAGGCCCAGGGCGATGGCGTATCCGAGCGCGATGCCAAGGTAGCGGATGGCGAGGCCGAAGGTGATTCCACCGACGCCCCACATTATGCCCCAGAGGACGGCGTAGCCGATGCTGCTGGGGTCGGTGCGATACGCCTGGTGCAGGATGGGCCAGACGTGCGGGACGAAGAGGCTGGCAAGCAGCGACGGCGCAATGATCCATGCGGCGAAGCCCTGGATAATCCAGTAGACCTCCCATGACCAGCGCTTGATGCCGCGGAAGGGGATGAAGTTGGTGGCGGAACAGAAGCCCCCAATCCAGTGAAAGATGACGCCTAAAAGCGGATTCGGTCCCAAGGTGCCTCGCTGCGATCAAAGATTACGACTTAGACGGGTACCATCCTACCTGAGTGGATTCTATTGTGGAAATACATTGTCTATTGGACTAAGGTGAATATCGAAGGCAATGGCGTGGCCGTTTGGACGCTGTTCAGAGGCAAATAAGACCGCGGATGAGCGCGGCGGGATTTGAGGCTGGATCGAGAAACGGGGAGCAAGTTTGCGAGTTTCGCTATTTATTACCTGTTATAACGACACATTGTTTCCGGATACGGGCAAGGCGGTAGTGCGGGTTCTGGAGCGACTTGGGCATACGGTCGAGTTTCCGGCAGGGCAGACCTGCTGTGGGCAGATGCATTGGAATACGGGCTACCAGGAAGAGGCGATGCCCCTGCTGAGCCGGTTCGTCGAGCAGTTCAAACATGCAGAGGCGGTGGTGAGTCCTTCAACGAGCTGCATTGCGATGATGCGGGACCACTATCCGATCATGGCAGAGCGTTCGAAGGACAAGAAGCTGCAAGCCGCTGTTGCAGAACTGCTTCCGAAGGTCTGGGAGTTCTCGGAGTTCCTGACGCAGAAGCTTGGGTTGGAGGATGTGGGCGCGTATTATCCGCACCGCGTGACCTACCATGCGAGCTGTCACGGGTTGCGCAGTCTGCATATTGGCGATGGGCCGATGCGGCTGCTGCGCGCGGTGAAGGGGATCGACCTGGTGGAGATCGAGAACCTGGAACAGTGCTGTGGGTTTGGCGGAACATTCGCCATCAAGAACGCCGAAGTCTCGAGCGCGATGCTGTCGGAGAAGGTGCGAGGCGTTCTGAATACGCGGGCGGAAGCGGTGACGGGATGCGATAACTCCTGCCTGATGCACATCGGCGGGGCACTGCACCGGCAGAGGACGGGCGTGAAGCCGGTGCATCTTGCGGAGATTCTGGCGAGCGAAGAGGGCGGTCAGCAATGAGCGGAGCGGCTTTGGATCCGAGGACGGCGCCGAAGTTTCAGGTGGCGGCAAAGGCGCTGATGGGCGATTCGCAGTTGCGCAAGAACGTGCGCCACGCGACCAAGGTGATCCAGACCAAGCGCGCCAAAGTGGTCGCCGAGATGCCGGACTGGCAGGAGTTGCGCGAGTCGGGCAAGCAGATTCGCAAGCACACGATGCGGCATCTGGACTTCTACCTGGAGCAGTTTGAGCGCAACTGCACGGCCGCGGGTGGCGTGGTCCACTGGGCGCGGGACGCCGAGGACGCACGACGGATCGTCGTCGGGCTGGTGAAGGCGAGCGGTGCGAACAGCGCCTCGCCGACCGAGGTCATCAAAATCAAGTCCATGACGACCGAGGAGATTCAGCTCAACAAGGCGCTCGAAGCGGCAGGAATCCACGCGTACGAGACTGACCTGGCGGAGCTGATCATTCAGCTCGGACACGACCAGCCCTCGCACATCGTCGTGCCTGCGCTGCATAAGAACCGCTCGCAGATCCGCGAAATATTTCAGCGCGAGATGAATCTGCCCGATCTTGGCGGCACGCCGCAGGACCTTGCGGATGCCGCGCGAAAGTTTTTGCGCGAGAAGTTTCTGCGGGTGAAGACCGCCGTAAGCGGGGCGAATTTCCTGGTCGCGGAGACGGGCAGCGTGTGCATCGTCGAAAGCGAGGGCAACGGGCGTATGTGCCTGACACTGCCCGAGACGCTGATCTCGGTGGCGGGCATCGACAAGGTAGTGCCGACGTTCCAGGACCTCGAAGTGATGCTGCAGTTGCTGCCGCGGAGTGCGACGGGCGAGCGGATGAATCCGTACAACTCGATCTGGACGGGGGTAGACAAAACTTCGAACGGCGGCGATGGGCCGCGCGCCTTCCACGTTGTGCTGATGGACAACGCGCGGACCGAGATCCTGGCAGACGAGGAGTCGCGCCAGACGCTCCACTGCATCCGCTGCGGCGCCTGCCAGAACGCCTGCCCGGTGTATCAGCAGACCGGTGGCCACGCGTATGGGAGCGTGTATGCGGGGCCGATCGGGGCGATCCTGACGCCGCAGTTGATGGAGATGCATCATGCGCAGAGTTTGCCGTATGCGTCGAGCCTGTGCGGCGCGTGCTACGAAGTTTGCCCGGTGAAGATCAATATTCCCGAGGTGCTGATCCACCTGCGCAACAAGGTGGTGAAACAGCAATCATCGGGATTCAACATTCTCGCCAACCCCGAGGTGATGGCGCTGAAGGCTGTGGCGATGGTCTTCCGCAGCGAACCGGTCTTTCGCGCGGCACAAAAGCTTGGGCGATTGGGCGAACTGCCGCTGTCGCGCAAGGATGGGCAGGGCGAGGGCTGGATCGAGTGGCTACCCGGAATGCTCGGCGGATGGACGCAGGTGCGTGACCTGCACGTGATGCCGAAGCAGACGTTCCGGGAATGGTTTGAAAAGCGCAGCAAAGACGCGGCAGGCAGGCGAGCCGGCGACAAGGCTGGGAAGGGGTCGGACGATGGGCGTTGAAGTGGCTGCAAGTTCTTCGCGGGATGAGGTGTTGCGGCGGATTCGTGCGGCGATTGCAGATGCTCCGGCGGTCGACGCCACGTTGATTCGCGGCGAGTGGGACGCATTGCCACGGAACTATAAGCGGACCGCGTCGCTCGACCGCGAGGCGATTCTGGAGATGCTGGAGGATCGTTTGCGCGACTACGACGCCAACGTGGTGCGGGCGAAGGCCGGCGAAGTTAGCGCGGAGATTGCTCGGATTCTGGCCGAACGGGGCAAGCGGCGCCTGGTTGTGCCGATGGGACTGGCGGAGGCGCTCGGCGAATCGCTGCCCGCTGGCGTTGAGTTTGTCGTCGATAAGGGGCTGACTATAGAGGAGTTGGATAGCTTCGAGGGCGTCGTCACGGCGTCAACGGTGGCGATTGCGGAGACCGGCACGATTGTGCTGCAGAACGTCCCGGGGCAAGGCCGACGGGCGCCGACGCTGATTCCCGATTACCACCTATGCGTGGTGCGGGCTGCAGACGTGGTGGAAACCGTTCCGGAGGCGATGGCACGGTTGCAGGCAGGTGCTTCGCTGGCAACGACCTTCGTGTCGGGGCCATCGGCGACCGCGGACATCGAGATGACGCGGATCAAGGGAGTGCATGGGCCGCGATTTCTGGATGTGATCCTGTCGACATAGGCCGGTTCCGTCCGCCGGAATATTTTGCGAAAAGGGCGATGAACTTTCATTCCAAAACGGTTTCAATAGAGAGTATATTTCCGTAATTGAAGTATTGAGGGGTTTTACATGGGCGTGAATGGGGCAGGGGCCGGCGCGAGCGCGACGGAGCGGATATTTACGGCGCTGGATGGTTTCCGGATCGAGGTCCCATCGTGGGGCTTTGCGAATACGGGGACGCGGTTCGGCAAGTTCTCTCAGGCGGGCGCGGCGACGACGATTGAGGAGAAGTTTGCCGATGCGGCGCAGGTCAACAAGCTGACTGGCGCCAGTCCGACGGTCGCGCTGCACGTGCTCTGGGACCTGCCGAACGGCAAGGGCGATGTGCCGGAGATCAAGCGGCTGGAGAGCAAGTTTGGGGTGAAGGCGGGTTCGATCAACCCGAATCTCTTCCAGGCGCAGGAGTACAAGTTCGGCTCGATTGCGAACCCAAGCGCGGAGATTCGCGGCAATGCGCTGGCGCACCTGCTGGATTCCGTCGAAATCGGGCTCGAACTGGGCTCGAAGGATGTTTCGCTGTGGATCGCCGACGGGTCGAACTATCCGGGCACGCAGTCGATCCGCAAGCGCATCGAGTGGATGGAAGAGGTGTTGGCAGCGACCCATGCGGCGCTTGGCCCCGATCAGCGGATGCTGGTGGAGTACAAGCCGTTTGAGCCGGCTTTTTATCACACCGACATCGCGGACTGGGGCATGGCGCTTGAACTGTCGCGGCGCGCGGGCCCGAAGGCCAAGGTGCTGGTCGACACGGGCCATCATCTGCAGGGCACGAATATCGAGCAGATCGTGACCTGGCTGCTGCATTGCGATGCGCTGGGCGGGTTCCACTTCAACGATCGCAAGTACGCGGACGACGATCTGACGCTGGGGTCGATCGATCCTTACCAGGTGTTCCGCATCTTCCACGAGATTCTGAGCTGCCCGGATGCGAAGGCTACGGGCGGAATCGCTTACATGATCGACCAAAGCCACAACCTGAAGGGCAAGGTGGAGGCGATGGTGCAGACCGTGGTGATGGCGCAGGAGCTGTTTGCCAAGGCAGCGCTGGTCGACCACGAGAAGCTCGCAGCCTTGCAGCAGTCGTGCGACCTGGTTGCGGCGGAAGAGATCCTGCGAACCGCGTTCTGGACCGACGTGCGGCCTGTGGTGAAGGAGTGGCGGCAGGCGCGCAAGCTGCCGGTCGAACCGCTTGCGGCGCTGAAGGAGAGCGGCTACGTGGAGACGATCAGCAAAGAACGCGGTGCGCGCAACGCGAACAGCGTTTCGAGCTACGTGTAGCTGACCGGGATTGGCGGGGCAGGCTGTGAGGGTGTATACAGCCCGCCTCTGCTATGCTTCCCGCATGAAATCGTCGTTGGGTCTCGCGCTTGCAGGAATGATTCTTGCAGTTGTCTCTCTGGTGGTTGGGCCGGGTGCGCACGCGCAGCAAACGGACGAAGACGAAAAAACTCTCGAAGTGCGCGCGGCGATGGACGGCGGGGTGGCAGCGTTCAAAAATGGGCAATATGCGAACGCGGCTGCAAGTTTCATCATCGCTACGCGGCTCGCCCCGGGGAATGCATTGGCGCATCTCTACCTTGGCACTGCATATGCCGTCCAGGTTGTTCCTAATCTGCTGACTCCGGAGAACACGCAGATCGCATCGTCGGCGTTGGCGGAGTTGGATATTGTGCTCAAGACCCATCCCGATTACCTGACCGCGATCAAGCAGGAGGCTTCCATCTATCGCAATATCCAGAAGTACGATGAAGCCCTGAGCATGGAGAAGAGGGCGGTCGCGATCAATCCCAGCGATGCGGACGCCATCTATGCGATTGGCTACATCGACTGGACGGAGGCTTATAGGAATGCAATCAAGAGGTTGACTGAAGATGGAGATAGTGACGATGGTATTGGCAATACCAAGATGCTGCGCGGCGCCTGCGAGAAGTTGCGGGCGGAAAATACCGCGTTGGTGAACGATGGGATTGCGAACCTCAAGCGTGCAATCGAACTCAAGCCGGATAATGCGGACGCCATGCAGTATCTGCAACTGATGTATCGGCGCCACGCGGACCTGGCGTGCGGAGATAAGACAGCGCTCAGTGCGGACCTCAAACTCGCGGAGGAATGGACACGGAAGGCGGTTGAGACCCACAAACGGGTGGCAGCGCCTGCTCAATAGTGACCGCCCTCACACGGACCGTGCCCATGTCTTGCTATTCTGAAACCTGACATGGCGAAACCTATTGTTCTGACTATCCTTGACGGCTGGGGCTATCGGCCCGAAACGAACGGCAACGCGATTGCTCTGGCACGCAAGCCGGTGTACGACGCGCTGCTGCGCGATTTTCCCAACACGCTGCTGCGGGCGAGCGACCACTACGTGGGGCTTCCGGATGGGCAGATGGGCAACTCCGAGGTCGGGCATCTGAACCTCGGTGCGGGGCGAATCGTGCGCATGGACATGACGCGCATCGATCTAGCGATCGCGGACGGCAGCTTCTTCACCGACCCGACCTTGCTGGCGGCGGCCGCGGCGGCGCAGGAGAAAGGCAGCGCGCTGCACTTCATTGGATTGCTGTCTGACGGCGGCGTTCATTCGCATCAACGCCATCTTTACGCGCTGCTTCGCTTCGCCGCGCAGCAGAAGTTGACGCGCGTCTTCGTGCACGCCTTCATGGATGGGCGCGACACGATGCCCAACAGCGGGCTGAGCTATCTGGCGGGGTTGCAGCAGCAGTTTCGCGGGATTGGCGTTGGCGAACTCGCCAGCGTGAGCGGACGTTACTACGCGATGGACCGCGACCTGCGCTGGGAGAAGGAGCATCAGGCGTTCGACGCGCTGGTGACCGGATCGCCGGTCGGCGGGACCTATGCGGACGCTGCCGAGCGCGTGAAGGACCTGTACAACAGCGGGACTACGGATGAATTCATTCCTCCTTTCACGGTGGTCGACGCGGCCGGGCTTGCTGTGGGTCCGATTCGCGAAAACGATGTGGTGATCAACTTCAACTACCGGGCGGATCGCGTGCGACAGATTACGCGGGTGCTGGCGCGCAACTCCGGCCTGACCCTGAACGGCGGGCTGGACCTGCCGAAGGCTGCCGAACTCGATCTCGAGATTCCGCGCAGCCTGGTGCCGAAGAACATTCACTACGTTTGCATGACGCAGTACGACAAGAATTTCAAGCTGCCGATCGTGATTCCGGCGGAGTCGATGGACAACCTGCTGGCGCACCTGATGGCGCGGGCGAACCTGCGCAATCTGCGCGTTGCGGAGACGGAGAAGTACGCGCATGTCACGTACTTCTTCAACGGCGGCATCGAGAAACCGTTTGGCGGCGAAGACCGCGCGCTGGTCGCCTCGCAGAAGGTGGCGACGTACGACCTGGCGCCGGAGATGTCTGCGGCGGGGATCGCGGATGCGGTGGTGAAGGCGGTTGCGGACACGGCGTTCGACGTGATCATCGTGAACTTTGCCAACGCGGACATGGTCGGGCACTCGGGCAAGATTGAGCCGACGATTCGCGCGGTCGAGACGGTGGACCGCGAGCTTGGCCGAGTTTACCGGGCAGTGAAGCAGCGCGGCGGTTCGCTGCTTGTGACCGCGGACCATGGCAACGCCGAGATGATGATCGACCCCCTGACGGGCGGGCCGCATACGGCGCATACGACCAATCCGGTGCCATTCATCCTGGTGACGGATGCTCCGAAGGGGACGCTAAGCTTGCAGCCGGGCGGAAGCCTGCGGGATATTTCGCCTACGATTCTTGGGCTGCTGAAGATGGAACGGCCGAAGGAGATGACGGGCGGGAATCTGATGGTGCCGATCGTTTCCTAGGTTGAGAACTCCAATTCGGATGTACCCCCCGGGGGTGGTGGTATTAAGTTGCTTGTTTACAATGATATGCCAAAATTTATCCTTGTAAATATCTGATTCCATGCAGGTTATAGTCAAATATTTCATTACATGTGGTTTAGCGGCTACGATAGGGGTAGCGGCGTTTCGGGTCGGCGGTGTCGGTTGCGGCTGGCGTTGTCCCCCAACCCCCGTACTTAAGTCCTAAAGTATTCACTTCTAAAGGTGTTAGGTCGGGACCGGTCCTGTGTTTGTTCTAGACCATGGTTAAAATGCGAAAGGCTCAGCCGCGGGGCTGAACCTCTTTATTTATGGGGCTGTGAGCGAAGGGGGTTGACAGTCTGGGGTGACCCCCCTGGAGTGAGGTTAAGCGTTTTGTCGTCGAGCTGTGGGGTATGAGGTGTGAGGTATGAGCGGTCAGCTTTCGGCTGTGGGTTGACGGTGGTACAGGCCGCACTTTCGGCACTTCAAATTGGTCATTCGCGTTTGCAGACGGTGCGGATCGCTGCGGCGACGAGGACGAGACCGATGGCGAGAATTGACAGGGTTGCGAGGAGGTCGGTGCGGGGTGAGAGGGTTCGCGGCACTTCGGAGGCGGCGCGCACGGCCAGTCCGGGAGCGATAGCGGCAAGAGCGAACATGGCGGTCCCTCGCATTCCTGACTTTACTCTGGCCACTTCAATTTATTCGCGAGGTGCGGTTTGCGGTGCTACAGACAAAATGCGGGGGTTCTTCGCTGCGCTCAGAATGACAACTTTCTTTGGGGATGACAATCCAGATGGATGTACCGCATTCGATGCTGGCCTAGAAGTCGCGGCGGCCTTCCATGGCTCGGGTCATGGTGACTTCGTCAGCGTATTCGATGTCGGAGCCGGCGGGGACTCCGGTGGCGATGCGGGTGACGTGGAGGGTAGGTGCGATGCGGTGGATCTCCTGGGCGAGGTAGGCCGCGGTGGCTTCGCCTTCGGTGGTGGGTGAGGTGGCGAGGATGACTTCGCGGATAGTGCGGCCCTCTTCCTCCTGCGATGACGAAAGGCCGTCGGCCTCCTCCGGTGACGCCAAATCGCTGTCGGCTTCCGAGGGCGTGCCTGCGGGGCTGCCGTTCTCGTCGCGAGATGAGTCAGGCAACGAGGCGGGAGTGAGGCGGGTGAGGAGGTTGGCGATGCGGAGCTGCTCCGGGCCGATGCCGCCGATGGGGGAGAGCGTGCCGTGGAGGACGTGGTAGACGCCGTTGTAGCTACGCGTCTTTTCGATGGTGGCGATGTTGGTGGGCTCCTCGACGACGCAGACAATGTGCTGGTCGCGGACGGCGCTGGTGCAGTAGCCGCAGGGGTCAACGTCGGTGATGTTGTTGCAGATGGAGCAGAGGTG
>PKWK01000040.1 GCA_003133205.1 Granulicella sp.
GCCAGGCTCGTTGTTGCGCACGTTACCCACCCGGGGGGCGACGGGAAAGGCCTTCATCTCCCCGGCGTCGTAGGGTCGGAGCAAGTCAACGGGCGGGCGTTCGGGGTCGTCTCGCGTCAGCCACCGGTTGTAGTCGGACGGCTTCACGATGACTGGCATTCGGTTGTGGACCGTCGCGGTCAGCTCGTTGGGATCGGTCGTGATGATGGCGAAGGACTGCAGCCAGCTACCATCAGGCTCCTTCCAGGCGTCCCAAATGCCACCGAAGGCGAACGGCTCGCCGCTGCGCAAGGTGAACGCGTACGGCTGCTTGGTCTTGGCGTCCAGGGTCTTCCACTCGTAGAAGCCGTCTGCCGGGACTAGGCAACGGCGACGTTGAAAGGGGCCGCGCCACATCGGCTTACTCGTTAGCGATTCGGCCTTCGCGTTGATGGTCGAGAAGCCCTTGAAGTCGGCAAGGCTCTTGGCAAAGTACGGCACCATGCCCCACCGCATGGTCACCAGCTCACCCTCTCCGGTCTCTCTGTCGGCGCGGATGACGGGCTGGAACGTGGTCGGAGCGACATTGTAGTCGGGCGGAAGTACGAAGCCATCGGGCAGTCTGCCGAGGTGGAACGCCTCCGCGATGCGCCGCTTATCAGACCGTCGATAGTAGCGGCCACACATAATCAGATTCTAGCGGCTCATCAGCATTGCATACTGCTCCGGCGTCAGGTGGACGTACTCGCTGGCCCGGCCCCAGGCTCTGACGCTCCGCTCGAACCCCGCCAGCGTAGCGTCCTCGGGGTTGCACCGCGTCACAAAGCTGCGGAGGGCCTCCAGGTCGGCAAACGGTTAGTAGCGCGTCTTGGGGCCGATGCCGGTGCGGCAATCGTCCTCGATGAGGCGGACGGTCCGGGCATTGCCGCAGTGCTGAAAGTTGAGCAGAACGCGAGGCATGGCACCGGCATAGGCGGGTGAGGTGTGGCCCGCTACCGCCCATAGAATGATTTCGTTCTTGCGATCAGCACACGCGCAGAGTTGTAGGCCCCTGCAGCGTGACGTCCACTAGCCTCATAGCCGGCGTAGGCCTCTAGCTCCCAGTCGTGTTTGAAGCCATCACCCTTGGAACGAATATGATCGGCGGAGCTTAGGACCTGCGCCAGGACGGTGGCGGCCAAGGCGTGAACCTCGGCGGGGGCATCCTTGTCGATCGCGACGACGGCGGCCTCGATGCGGTCCAGGGCAATCGTTGCTTCGGCGAGGCGGCACTTGAGGGCGCTGACCTCATTGTCGAGGAGGACAGGAACAGCGTGAGAGTTGGGCATGGGACACCTCCTACTCCGGTGTCTCTAGTCGATCCATCGAAAGGCACCGCAGCAGGGGCAGTATCTCGGCACGGTCCCGCTCGGATCGCTCTGGCGGTGCAGTTCTTCCAAGGCGGGCGGGGAGTAATGTTTATCTCCAGACGAGGTCGAAAGCAGTGTGACCAGAGTGTGACCAACGGTGGCCGATAACGACAAATAACCACAACGATCCGAGGCGGTGGGAGGTTCCCTGCGTGCGAGATTTTCTATGGTTAAGTTGCTTAGAATGAGTGATTAGATGGGGGATGCGCCACACGTCAGCGGTGAATTGTCGGATAGATGGGCGAGGATTGCGAATCGGGGGCGATCAAGGGAAGAGTCTCTTCCAATCCTGCGAACCGTGCAGAACCCGAAGAATCAGGATCTGTTCTGGTCGCACAAGATAGAGAATGAGCCAGTTGCCGAGGGTAGCGTCAGAGGAAATCGCCTGAGTTCTCGGAGGAGCGGAGATTGAGTTGCGCACAGTGTTCCGGCGTGAGGATATGTCCGGAGCATGGTGGCGGTTTCAAAGACGGCGTCGAGAAATCGGTCGGCGACGAGAGGACTCGCGTCGAGGCACAGCGGCTCCATCGTCGATCGATTTCGCGAAGGGCTATTGGGGAGAAAAAGTTACCAGGATTCAGGATGCGAGCTTTGCCTTCCTGTGTAGGTCAAGGCGAAACTCTTGCCATTTTTCGAGCGTCATCCGCACCGGATCACCCGAATCGAGACCTTCAAGGCAGAGGCGTTCGAATTCTGCTCGCGCTCCATCAATGTCCCCTGCGGCAAGCAGGGCGTCGACACTGTGGCCAGGAAGGTTTGTTGCGGCCAGGTCTTCCTGAAGCTGTCGCGGTCGAGGTGCGGCAACCATGAGTCAACCCTCTCTTGCTAGGATGCGCCGACACATGCCCATTTGCAAGCTAGGATTGAGCGGGTTGGGGGCGGAAGATTTCGAGGAGGAGGAGGCAGGCGCCGATGACGATGCAGGAGTCGGCGACGTTGAAGTCGGGCCAGTTGTAGTGGTAGATCTTCACGGCGAGGAAGTCGACGACGTGGTGGAAGCGGATGCGGTCGTAGAGATTGCCGAGGGCTCCGCCGAGGATGAGGGCAAGGGCGACCGAGGTCAGCGTGATGTCGCGGCCGGTGCGCCAGAGCAGGATGAACACGATGATGGCGGCGATGACGGAGAAGCTGATGAGGCCGATGCGGACGCCGTTGGGCGGGAGGTTTTCGAGCAGCGAGAAGGCCGCGCCGGTGTTGAGGACGTGCGAGAGGCGGAAGACTCCGGGGATGACCGGGATGTCGTAGCCGGGACGGATGCGGTGGATGATCCAGTTCTTGGAGAGGCGGTCGAACAGGATGACCAGGGCGGTGATGACGAGGAGTATGGGGCGGCGATCGGTCGAGTAGGTTGCGGGCTTCGTCATGGTTTGCGGGTCTTCGGTGCGGTGCGGGGTGGGCATGGTGATCTGGGACATTGTAGGCTTGCGGCTCCGTGGGACGGTTGTTTGTTGCTGTCTTGGCGCGGTATATATGTTGCGGGCCTTCAGCCCTTTGTGGCTTATTTGGCGGTATACCTAGGGCTACGCCCTAGGCTGGTATATGACGCGCCTTTGGCGCTTTGGGTGCGTGTGATTCGAATTTGATTCGATAGCCAATTTTTCTCTCCCCATTCTTGAAAAGGTCCTAGCTGTTTGTTGCTGCGTAGGGTGCGAAGTCGATTGCGTCGAGGGCTTCGGCGCAGCGGAGGCAGACGGTGGGATATTTTTCTTGTTGGCCTACGTCGGGAACGTGTCGCCAGCAGCGTTCGCATTTGGTGCTCCCGGCCGGTCGCGCTTGAACTTTGAATGGAAACTGGTGAACTTTCGCAGCATTGTCGGGTTGGATGGTTATTTGGGAGACGTTCAAGAGCTCTTGTAAATGTTCCGTCGAATACTTGGCTAATAGCTGCAAATATGCCGAACGCTTTCCGTTGGATTCGATCAGAAGTGATGCTTCAAGGGATTTACCAATTACTTTGTTTACGCGCTTATCTTCAAGTTCTCGCAGACCGGCATCTCGAATGGTCATGAGAACTCGCCAATCAGCCAACAAGCTGACGGCTTCAGTGGTTGGTACAAGGTCTTCGGAGGTTGGGAAGAGGGTTAGGTGGACGCTGCCCTGGGTGTGGGGGAGGGATTGCCAGACTTCGTCGGCGGTGAAGGTGAGGATGGGGGCGGTTAGGCGGGCGAGGGCGTCGGTGATCTTGTAGATTGCGGTTTGGGCGCTGCGGCGGGCTAGGTAGAGGCGCTCCTGCTCGGCATGGCCGGGCTTGAACTTGATGGGGTAGGTGTAGAGGCGGTCTTTCAACACGTCGAGGTAGAAGGCGCTGAGTTCGGAGTTACAGAACTCGTTGAGCAGGTGGTAGACGCGGTGGAACTGGAATTCCGCATAGTAGCCTTTAGCGTCCTTTGGAGTATCCATTTCTTCGCGAATGTCACCCAGTTCAACAAATTCAGAAATGGGTTGATAGCCGCAGACCTTCTTGGTGAGTTCTGCGGTGCGGGCGAGGATGTATTGATCGATCGGCTGCATCTGCTCGAAGGGAATGGCGTCGCCGCCATCGGCCATGCTGCGAGGGTCGAAGTCGTGGGTGAGGCCGGTGGTGGGGTCGATCTCGCGCAGGCTTCCGAGGAGGAAGCGGAAGGTGTTGCGGAGCTTGCGGTAGATCTCTTCGGCGAGGCGCTTGAGCAGGGGCAGGCTGGCGACGACGTCCTCACGGAAGTCGACGCTGGCGACCCAGAGGCGGACGATGTCGCCGCCGAGCTGGTCCATGATGGCGACGGGGTCGATGAAGTTGCCGAGGGATTTCGAGAGGGCGCGGCCCTTTTCGTCGAGGGTCCAGCCGTAGGTGGCGACGGACTTGAAGGGCGCGCGGTTGTGCATGCCGATCGAGCACAGCAGCGAGGACATGAACCAGCCGCGGTGCTGGTCTCCACCCTCGGCGTAGAGGTCGGCGCGTGGGTCGGTACCGGGCTTTTGCTGAGTGTCGGGGTCGAAGTCGAGGACGGCGTGGGAGCTGGCACCGGACTCGAACCAGACGTCGAGGATGTCCATTTCTTTGCGGAACTCGGTGTGGCCGCATTCCTTGCACGAGGTGTTGGACGGCAGGATTTCTTCGGGCGCGTGGATGTACCAGGCATCGGCAGACTCTTTGATGAAGAGGTCGACGATGAGCTTGTTGATCGCGGCGTCTTTGAGCGGCGTGGAACATTTGCGGCAGAGGAAGACGGCGATGGGCACACCCCAGATGCGCTGGCGGGAGATACACCAGTCGGGGCGAGTGGTGACCATGTTGGTGATGCGTTCTTCTCCCCAGGCGGGGTCCCAGGTGACGGTCTTGATCTCGTCGAGGGCGCGCTGGCGGAAGGTTTGTGGAATTTCCTCTAAGGGTTGTGGTGCTTCGGACAAAATACGGGGGTTCTTCGCTTCGCTCAGAATGACAACTTCTGAGGGGGTGACAACTTCTGAGGAAGCGGCGGGCATGGGGGTATCCATGGCGATGAACCACTGCTCGGTGGCGCGGGTGATGACGGGGTTGTGGCAGCGCCAGCAGTGGGGGTAGGAGTGTTCGAAGTGGCTGGCGGCAAGGAGCGCGCCTTTTTCTTTCAAAAGCTCGATGATGATGGGGTTGGACTTGAAGACGGTGAGGCCTTCGTAGGGCTGGGGCTGGATGCCGCCGAAGCGCTCCGTGTGCATCTGGTGGCCGGCGTCGTCGACGTACTGGACTTCGGGCAGGTCGTAGCGCTTGCCCGTGGCGAAGTCGTCGACGCCGTGGGCGGGCGCGGTGTGGACGGCTCCGGTGCCTTGGTCGGCGGTGACGTAATCGGCGATGACACCGCGAATCTGGCGTTCGAGGAACGGGTGCTGGAAGGTTGTGCCTTCGAGCGCGGTGCCGGGGAAGAGGGCGATGATGTCGACCTGGGACGCGGGCTCGGCGGGGTTCTTGCTGCTCATCAGGTGAGCGTGGACGATGACCTCGGAGAGCAGCGCCTGGGCGACGATGTAGACGGCTTCGGGGGTGGCGAGGGCGACGTATTCGAGTTCGGGGTGGAAGGCGACGGCGAGGGACGCTGGGAGGGTCCAGGGGGTTGTGGTCCAGATGATGGTGAAGACGGGTTTTGGTGAACTCCCCACCTCAGGCGATGAGACCGCCTGAGATGGGGCACCCGGTTTTGTGAATGGGGCACCCAGTTCTGTGGCGATTTTGGCGGGGTCGCTGGTGAGTTTGTAGCGGACGTAGACGCTGGGCGAGGTGTGCTGTTCGTACTCGACTTCGGCTTCGGCGAGGGCGGTGCGGTCGTGGATGCACCAGGAGACGGGCTTGAGGCCTTTGTAGACGAAGCCGTTCTCGAAGAAGTGGAAGAAGGTCTCGGCGATGCGAGCCTCGTAGACGGGGTCCATGGTGGAGTAGGGCTCGGCCCAGCGGCCGAAGATGCCCATGCGGATGAACTGGGAGCGCTGGAGATCGAGGTACTTTTGCGCGTACTCGCGGCAGGCGCGGCGGACGGCGACCGGTTCCATTTCGAGTTTCTTGCGGCCGAGTTGCTCGTCGACTTTGATCTCGATGGGGAGGCCGTGGCAGTCCCAGCCGGGGACGTAGGGGGCGTCGAAGCCAGCCATGGTCTTGGTTTTGACAACGAAGTCCTTGAGGGTCTTGTTGAGGGCGTGGCCGAGGTGGATGGCGCCGTTGGCGTAGGGCGGGCCGTCGTGGAGGATGTAACGGGGGGAGCCGGCGCGGGCACGGCGGATCTGGTCGTAGAGGGCTGATTCCTCCCAGACCTTTAGGCGCAACGGTTCGTTGACGGGCAGGCCGGCCTTCATGGGGAAGGCGGTCTGCGGCAGATTCAGGGTGGACTTAAGCGGCTTTGGATGGTTAGCGCCTGCGGACTTCGGGTCGGGTGCTTCGGGCATTCGTTCCTCGGTTACGGATAAACTTCTATTGTATCTGTGAGTGGGTGGCGATGGTGTTGGGGGTGGTTTGGCAGGGCGGTAGAGACTTCCGGGGGTTGTCCTGCGTCAAAGACATGAGAGAACTAAGACGGAACGGAGACAACTCGTAGACAGAATCTTTTGTAGAATGTGATGTGGGGCCAGATGCCGCGCGGCTCGCACTGAACCGGCACGAGACCGGACACATAGTGAGAGACAGCAAACGGCGCGCGAGATACGAGAGGGAAGGCAGAGAGGCTAAGGCCCGACTCTGCCGTTGAGGCAAATTAACTTGTCCGAATTTGGGTTTATACCAGAGGATGATCCGGGGAAGCCTGGTCCGACATTGCGGGCCGGAGTGGAGTCTTCGCTTGGCGAAGGCGATCTTATGCAACATGAAGAGGGAGTTTTCGCCTCTTTGTGGAGCAATCTGCGCGACGTATTCTTTCCGGTAAAGTTGCCACCGCTGGTTCTGGAGTCGAAGCCGATCCCTGTCGTGGACCGGATGGAGATGCACCAGGACCCGAAGGCGACGGCGTCCGCGATTGTCATCTATGCGGCACTGATCCTGCTCTTCGTATTCTGGGGAGCGCGGAAGATTCAGCAACTGCAGATACAGAAGACGCTGCAACTCATCGCGCTGACGACTCCGCCTCCGATGGCGCCGGCGAAGGATACCATGGGTGGCGGTGGCGGCCAGCGTGGACCGACTCCTGTGACGCAGGGACATCTGCCGAAGTTTGCCGATACGCAGATTACGCCGCCCAAGGCTCCTCCGCTGGAGCAGCCGAAGATCACGATGCCGGAACCGACGATCGAGGTCCAGAAAGACCTGAAGATGGCGAACAACAACATGCCGAACATTGGCATGCCGAACTCGCCGCTGATCGGGACGTCGATGGGGAACGGAAGCGGCTCGGGGCTGGGGTCCGGCAACGGATCGGGGCTTGGGCCTGGGTCGGGCGGGAACTATGGCGGCGGGTTGAGGAAGATTGGCGGCGGAGTTTCGTCTCCCGTGGTGATCTACCAGGTTGATCCGGAGTTTTCCGAGGAGGCCCGCAAGGCGAAGTTCATGGGCGTTGTTCTGGTGAACCTGATCGTGGGTGCGGACGGCCTGCCAAAGAATGTGCATATCTTGCGCGGCGTTGGCATGGGGCTGGACGACAAGGCGGTCCAGGCGGTGAAGCAGTACCGGTTCAAGCCCGCGATGGAGGGTGGCAAGCCTGTCGCTGTGGAGTTGAACGTCGAGGTGAACTTCCAGATTTTCTAAGGCAGCGAGTCAGCAAGTCAGCGGGGTAGCTCGCTAACTCGTTCCTTGGCGGACTGCGGATAGGATTCCGTGCGCGGGTGGCGCCGGGACGGGGCGAGTTGCGCTCGGTTGCGAAGCCTGACCAGGGAGATCGAGGCGGAAGCGCTCGACCTGGGATTCGAGTGCGGCGGCGGTAGCGCGGAGGCTCTCGATGCCGGTGGTGGTGGTGGCCACCTCGCACAGATTGTCCTGGCTGAGGGTGTTGATGAAGTCGAGCGAGGAGCTGGACTGATCGGCGGCCGCGGCCTGCTGAGAGGCGGCGATTGCGATCTGGGTGATCATGCGATCGACGCGCTCCGCGATACCGATGATGCGTTCCAGTGCTTCGCCGGCGCGGTTGGTGGTGACGACGCCTTGCTGGACGGTGACGGTTCCCGAGGCCATGCTGGCGATGGCAGTTCGGGTGCGGTCCTGGATGCCCTGAATCATGGATGAGATTTCGCCGGTGGCCTGGGCGGTGCTTTCTGCGAGGTGGCGAACTTCACCGGCGACGACGGCGAAGCCTCGGCCGTGGTCTCCTGCGCGCGCTGCTTCGATGGCGGCGTTGAGGGCGAGCAGGTTGGTCTTGGTGGCGATCTCGTCGATGACCGTGACGATCTGCGAGATGCGGTGGGAGTCTTCCCCGAGCAGGCCGATGGTGGACGATGTGTCGCTGACGGCGGTGGCGATGGATTGCATGGCGCTGAGCATCTGCTTCACGATGGCTCCGCCTTCATGGGCGGTCTGCGCTGCGGAGCGGGCGGTTTCGGCAGCGGACTGGGTGTGGCGCGAGACTTCGGCGATGGAGGCGGACATCTCCTGCATGGCGGTCGCGGCCTGCTGGGTTTGCTGGGTCTGCTGATCGACGCGGCGATGGATGTGGTCGGTGGCGGAACTCATGGAGATGGCGCTTGCGGTGAGCGAACTGGCGGTGTGCGCGACGGTTCGGATGATGCTTCTGAGACTGCTCTGCATCTGCTGCATGGCGTGGGCGAGCGAGCCGATCTGGTCAGTGGAATCGGCGTCGAGCTCAGCGCTGGTGAGATCTCCCGATGCAATGGCGTTGGCGCGTGCGGCGACGAGTCCGATTCTGCGCGTGAGGTGCTGGGCCAGCGCAAAGGACATGAAGCCGCCGAGGATCGCGCAGAGGAGAGTAGCGGTCCACAGGGTGATGAGGACGGCGTGGTTCGCCTCTCGGAGCCGGGCGGTCTCTCCATCTCGCAGCGCTTCCTGCGACAGGACGAACGGTTTGAGCGAGTCGAAGAGCGCTGCATCGAGCGGGAGAATCTGGTCATGCAGGAGAGCGAAGGCTTGACGCGTCCCTTCGGGAGAATGGAGATCACTGAGTCGCTCTGCTTCATCTTCCATGGCGCTGAGTCTGCCGCTCGTGGCCTGGAAGTTCTCGAGAGGGCCAGCGTCGGCTTCGAGATTGTAGCGATCGATCAGAGTGCGGAGTTTGACTACGGCGGCATCGCCCGTGGCCAGGTTGTCGCGACGCTCCTTGCGAAAGCGAGCCGACGACACAGGGTCGTCGCCGAACAGCATATAGGACTCCAGCGACCGGACGCCCATCCGGGGTGCGAAACGGAGATCGCGAGTGAGGCGGATGAGAGGGAGGCGTTCGTCGGTGATGGTCGCGGAGAGGCGGTTGGCCTCCTCGATGCGCAAGTGCGCGACCGACGCGCTAACGAACATGGCGAGGATGAGGACACCGGTGCTGATTCCGAGCTTTCTTTCGAGCTTCATGGACTCCTCTGACGCCCAAGCCACAGAGCGGCTATCAGAGGGTGTATCGGCGCGGCGGGAGTCGTGCGTTAGCGGAGGGCGGGTTGGAGGGGTTCCGGGGCTGGAATCTCGTCGAAGGTGAGATTCTCGGCTGCGCTGCCGGTGCGCTCTTTCCAGGCGAGGAAGAGGCGGCCATAACTTTCGGTGATGCAGGTGGCGGGATCGACGCCGAGCTTGGCGAGGGTTTCGTCGATCCACGCGGGAGGGCCTTCGAGCTCTGCGTAGTCGCCGATGGGCGTCTCGTCGATCACGAGATGGCTGCGGGGGCTTACCGTCACGTCTTCAACGGATTCAGGCGCGCCAGAGAAGAGTGGGCCATCGATGGTTGAAGTGATTTGCGACCACTCGGTGCGAAACTTTTCATAGCGAAAGGCGGGCGCGTATCCCATCTGTTCGAAGATTGCGCCGAGGGCGGGGCCGTCGTCGACCTGGGTTTCAGTTTCGATGCGGACTTTGTATCGGCCTGCGGCACCGTATTGGGCTGGGTCGTTGCTTGCGGAGGGGCATGGCTGGCGCTTATGGGTGACGGTCCAGAGGCCTCCATATTGCCGCAGCCGGAGAATCTGCTTCGTTTCGCGCAGGGTGCGGCCGGGCGTGTCGTAGAGGGTGTTCTGCTCGAAGGAGCGCGGCGTATCGAGCAGGAAACCGAGGCCGGGGAGAAGCGATTGGAGGCGTGCGAGATCGTCAATGGGAAACTTGAGTTCGATCTCGGCGCTCTGCATTCGAAGAGTATACGGCGGCGGAGGTAGGATGAGGGAGAGGAGGCGACGGCTTCCAGGAGTGGAGGGGATGGACCTGAGCGGGGAAGTGAGAGCCGGCCGAAGCCGGGGGTGGGCGTGAAGACCGAGCGGCTACAGGCGGAGGGCATACCCGGAGTGGCGGGGATGGCGCGGGCGGTCGCACTGCTGCGGGCAGGCGGGACGGTCGCCTTTCCTACCGAGACGGTGTATGGGTTGGGGGCGAATGCGCTTGATCCGGCGGCAGTTGCGAAGATCTTTATGGCGAAGGAGCGGCCAGGATGGGACCCGCTGATTGTGCATGTCGAGGGTCGCGAGATGCTGGAGCGGGTTGCGGTGGTGCCGACCGGGTTTCAGGGGCATCTGGTTGCGCAATTGATGGAGGCATTCTGGCCGGGGCCGCTGACGCTGCTGCTTCCGCGTACGGCCGAGGTTCCCGATGCGGTGACGGCTGGACGCCCGTTGGTGGGCGTGCGGATGCCGGCCAATCCGATCGCGCAGCAGTTGATCCGGCAGGCGGGCGTACCGTTGGCGGCGCCCAGCGCCAACCGCTTCGGGGGCCCAAGTCCGACCACTGCGGCGCATGTGCTGGCCGATCTGGATGGGCGGATCGATGCGGTTCTGGACGGTGGGCCGGCTACGGTTGGCGTCGAGTCGACCGTGGTTGGGCCTGACCCGGACGATGAGCATGGGATGCTGGTTTATCGGCCGGGCGGAGTGACGATTGAGCGGCTGGAATCAGTGGTTGGGAAGGGATGCTTTGCAACCTATCGTCCGGTGGGCGGCGACGAAGCTCCTGAGAGTCAGCCGTCTCCTGGATCGGGACTGCGGCATTATTCTCCGCGAGCGCGGCTGGTGCTGGTGCGGGAGGATTCTGGATCGAGCCGTCCGGTGGAGCTAAGCCTGGTCGAAGCGATTGATGCCGCGGCGGAGTTGGATGGCGAGGTTGGCGTGATGCTGCCGAATGATTGGGACAAGGGCGCCGCGCAGGTTGTGTTTCGCTGGGGGCCGTGGGGAGACGCGGAGATTCAGGCGCGGCTGCTGTATTTTGGATTGCGGCTGCTGGATGAGCGCGGGGTGAAGGTAATCGTTTGTCCGGTGCCGGCGATGGGTGGATTGGGTGAGGCGCTGCGCGATCGGCTGGAGAAGGCGGCGAGAAAACCGTGATAAGTGGTCAGTGGTAAGTGAGATCCGGTCAGGCAGGGGTGGCGATCTGGGCGGCGAAGGCGTCGAGCGAGAGGGAGCGGAGGAGGTTGCGGCGGAGACCGGACTGGACCTGGTCTACGGAGTGACTGGCGCGTTCGATCCATGCGAAGGGGAGGGACTGGGCGAGGCGCTCCAACTCCGTGCGTAGGTCGATGTTGCGCAGAAGTTCAGGAGTTCCGGCGTCGAGCAGCAGGAGGTCTTCGAGGAGGAGCGAGAAGGCTCGGAGGAGCGCGGTGGTTTTTTGCTGGCCGTCGGCTCCGGCGCGGTAGGTTTCCGTCATCTTGAAGAGGGCGGTGTGGTCGGGTTCGGCGTTTGCAGCGCTTTGGATTGCGGCTGCGGCGTTGGTAAGAAAGATGAGGGCATCGGCGCGAGCGGCGATGTAAGTCTCAAGGTCGAATGCGAGGGCGCGACCGGTTGCACCTTGTGAGAGGCGCGCGATCAGGGAGCGCTGTTTGGGTGGAACGTCGGGACGCCGGTGGGCGAGCAGCATTTCGATCTCCTCGACCGGCAGCGCGCCGAGGCGGACTGTGGCGCAGCGGGAGCGGATGGTGGGCAGCAACTCGCCGGGGTTTTCGGCGAGGATGAAGATGTGGACGGTGTCCGGCGGTTCCTCGAGGACCTTCAGCAGGGAGTTCGCGGCCTCCTTCATCATGTTGGCGGCGGTGAGGATGAAGATGCGGCGCGGCGCCTCCGCGGGGAGGTAGTGGGCGCGCTGGATGAGGGTGCGAATCTGGCCGAGCTTGATAAGGAGTTGCGGTGGATCGGGCGGCAGGATGAGGACGTCGGGGTGGGGTTGGATGAGGACGCGCGTGTCCTTCTTGTCGGTCTCGCGGAGTTCTTCGCGGGCGGCGACGGCGGCGGCGACCTGCTCTTCCAGGTTGGCGGCCGAGGCGATGCGAACGCAGTTGTGGCAACGGCCGCAGAAGCCGGCGAGCGACTGGCCGTTGGACCACAGATCGCGGGGCTGGCGCTCGCACTCGACAGCCATGGTGAGCATGAGGGCGAGGGTATATTTGCCCGCTCCGGCGGGGCCCGCGAGGATCAGCGAGTGCGGCAGGCGACCGGCGGCGATGGCGGTGCGCAGGGATTCAACGGCGGGGGTGTTGCCGATGAAGTCGTTGAAATCGGCGGGCAGTGGAGAGAGTGTAGTCACAGATGATCCTAGGATGATGATACGGCTCGCGGGGCAGGGTTAGTATGGATCGGAGCTGGCGGGAACTGGTAATCTGGTGCGCCTTTGCCTCCGATACCCCGGCAGACCTTCCTTTCCTGAGTAGCATTGCTGATTTTCTTCAGGTTGAGCCGTTCCCCAATTAATGGAAGTGTTTATGATTATCGGTAGGTTCATTTGAACCCATAGGCTGGCATCTCTTGAAATCTGCGGTTTTCCGTTTGGCGACCAATGTGCTTAAGTTGAGATGCTTAGGCTATTAAGTGGGGTAAGCGACTGTAGTTGCGGGCCTCGTAGTCGTAGTTTGCTCTGCGCAATATGAGAAACGCCTTCCAGACGCGCATTTTCGCCGTCGCGCTTGCTCTTGCGACGCTGGGGGTGTGCGTCCTCGCAGGGTTCAACCTGTCACAGGAGTTGAGCGTCGAGTTTCCCACGGACGGCGTGGTGTGGATGGAGGCGCAGGGTGGCTTGCTGGCGGATCGGGTTCCAGCGGATTCGCCGGGCTGGAAGGCGGGAATTCGCCCCGGGGACATCCTGGAGGCGATCAACGGTGAGCCGACGTCGCGGCTGGCATCGCAGGTTCGGGCGATGTACCGCAACGGGATTTATGAGCACGCGGCCAGCTACTCGATCGTTCGCCCCAAGCAGGGGACACATGGGCTTCAGAGGGGGGCCGCATTCCCGGTCCAGGTCTACCTTGAGTCTGCCGACCGGAGCACGGATCAGGGCTCCCGGCTGATCGCGCTGGTCTATCTCCTGATTGGCCTGTACGTGTTGTTCCGGCGCTGGACGGCGCCCAAATCGACGCACTTTTATGTCTTCTGCCTAGTGTCGTTCGTGCTGTACGCGTTCCGATCGACGGGCGAGCCTGGACTTTTCGACCGCGTTGTCTACTGGGGCAACCTGCTTGCGACGATGTTGCAGCCGGCTCTGTTCCTGCATTTCGCGTTCAGTTTTTCCGATCGTGCGGGAGCCGATGCGGTAGTAGAGGAGACTCCGTCCAGGCTGCGCCGGAGGCTGCTCGTTGTTCTGCTGTATGTGCCGGGCGCGTTTCTCGCCGGGCTGCAGGTTTGGGCGATCAACTTCTGGTCAGCGACGGGCGTTCTGAGTCACCGACTGGACCAGCTTGGCATCGGCTATGTCGCGTTCTACTACGTTGTCGCGGCGGTCGTTTTCCACTCGCGCTATGTGCGCGCTGGCTCGGGGCTGGAGCGGCAGCAACTGAAGTGGCTGACGCGCGGAACGCTGCTGGCGGTGGGGCCGTTCACACTGCTTTACGCGATCCCTTATCTCAGCGGCCTGACGGTGCCGACCCTGCTGTCAAAGGTTGTGCTGCTTTTCCTGGCTCTGCTTCCGCTGACCTTCAGTTGGGCGATTGTGCGCTACCGGCTGATGGATGTGGACCTGATCTTCAAGCGCGGCGTGACCTATACGCTGGCGACGGCGGCGTTGGCAGGACTCTACTTTGGGCTGGTCGCCATTACTTCCGAGGTGGTGCATACACGGTACCCCGCGTTCGGCATCTGGGGCCCCATCGTTGCGATTATGGTGGTGGGTCTATCGTTCGATCCGCTGAAGCGGATGATTCAGGGGCGGGTCGATCGTGTGTTCGACCAGAAGAGCTTCGACTATCGCGAAACGTTGATCGACTTTGGCCGCAGCTTGAACTCGCAGACCGACCTGCGCGCCCTGGTGGACTCGATTGTGGAGCGCCTGCCACAGACGCTTCTGGTGACGCGAGTGGCGGTTTTTCTGGCTACGGAAGACGCTAATCCGGGCGAAGCGGACACGCAGGGAGAGCCAGGCAACCACTTCGAACTGGCGGCTTCGCACGGACTTACCAATCTTGCGGCGGCGGACCTTGGCACGCTCGATGTGCGTTTTCTGGACTTCGACCGCGAGGACTCGAACGACCACATCTTCCTTGAGAACCCGCAGCAGGTGCTGCGACTGCCCAACGCGCAGCAGCGGAGCGCGGGCCTGCTTGATCTGAACTACTACCTGCCCTGTCGCGTGGCCAACCGTGAAGGCCGCGGCACGCGCACGGTCGCGATCATCGGACTGGGGCGCACCGACGACGGCGACTTTCTCTCCAGCGAAGATATGGAAGTGCTGGGATCGCTTGCGGGATACATCGGCATCGCGATCCAGAATGCGCAACTCTATCGCCGGCTGGAGCAGAAGATCACCGAGTTCGAGCGGCTGAAGGAGTTTCACGAGAATATCGTCGAGTCGATCCACATCGGCATCTTCGCGGTCGATCTGAACGACCAGATTGAGAGCTGGAACGCGCAGATGGAAGTGATGTACGCGAAGTCGCGGGGCGAGGCGCTGCGCCAGCCGCTGGCATCGATCTTCCCGCCAGAGTTCATGGCCCGTTTCGACAACGTGCGCGAGGAGCAGGGGACGCACACGTTTTACAAGGTCCGGCTGGCCTTGCCGACGGGCGAGACGCGGGTTGCGAACATTGCGATTGCGCCGCTGCTGACGCGCGACTTCGCCGTGGTCGGACGCATCATCCTGGTGGATGACATTACCGATCGCATCGAGCTTGAGGCGCAGTTGACGCAGGCGGAGAAGCTGTCGTCGATCGGGCTGCTCGCGGCCGGTGTTGCCCACGAAGTGAATACGCCGCTGGCGGTAATCTCCAGCTACACACAGATGCTGGCGAAGCAATTGCGTCCGATGATGGAGCAGGACACGCGCCTTGCGCCGGTGCTGGAGAAGATTACGCAGCAGACGTTCCGCGCGTCGGAGATTGTGAACGGGTTGCTGAACTTCTCGCGGACTGGCGGTGCCGAGTTTACTTTGGTCGATCTGAACCGGCTGCTGCACGACACGCTGACGCTGCTCGACCACCAGTTCAAGACCGGGCAGATCCGGGTGGAAACCGATCTCGACGTGAACCTTCCGCGGGTGCATGGGAACGAGGGCAAACTGCAGCAGGTGGTGCTGAATCTGCTGCTGAACGCGCGCGATGCCATGCATGGATCGCCGGACGCTCGGATACGGATTGCCACGGAACAAGCGGGCGGACGCATCTGGGTTGTGGTGCAGGACTTCGGCGGCGGAATCGAGCCGGAGCATCTGCATCGCATCTTCGACCCGTTCTTCACCACCAAGACCAAGCCGCGCAAGGGTCAGCACAAAGGCACAGGGCTCGGCCTCGCGGTGAGCTACGGCATCATGCAGGAACACGCGGGCAAGATGCATGTGCAGAGCGAGGTTGGCGTGGGCACGACGTTTCGGCTGGAGTTTCCCGAGGCTTCGGCTCCGGGCGCGACCAGGATCGCCGCGGGTTCGTCGGTGGCTTCGGCGGGCGAAGAGGGTGCGACTCGCGATGTTGGGAGCGCTGTACATGTCTAGAGTTGAGGCTCAAGCCGGAATTGGAATCGGCCGTTCACGCACGTTGAAGAAGGTCCATGACTGAAGCGACAGTTCCCATGAATTCGGAAGTCACCACGGCGCAGGCGGCCGCATCGAACGCGCGTGTGGTTGGTCCCGCGCGCATCCTGATCATCGACGACGAGGCGGCGATCCGCGAATCGCTCGAAGCTCTGCTGACGATGGAGGGCTTCCATGTGACGATGGCTGTCGACGGACCGTCGGGCGTGGAACAGCTTGCGACCAACGAGTTTGATCTGCTGCTGCTCGACCTGGCGCTTCCGGGCGAGAGCGGCATCGATCTGCTGCCTCGGATTCTGGAGATGCAGCCCGCGCTGCCGGTGATCATGATTACCGCGTACGGCACGGTTTCGAACGTGGTCGACGCGATTCGCGCGGGCGCTGAGAACTTTGTTCAGAAGCCGTGGGACAACGAGAAGCTGCTGGCCGACATTCGCGCCGCGATCGGGCGGCATCGCGCGGAAGAAGAACTGGTTCAGCTCAAGCGCGCACTGAAGCAGCGCTATAACTTCGAGAACATCGTGGGCAAGAGCGAGCCGATGCTACGGCTGTTCGACTTGGTGGCGCAGGTGGCGCCGAGCCGCTCGACCGTGCTGGTGCAGGGCGAGAGCGGGACCGGCAAGGAGCTGATCGCGAAGGCGCTGCATGCGAACTCGCCGCGCCGCGACAAGCCATTCGTTCCGGTGAATACGGGCGCGGTGCCGTCGGACCTGCTGGAATCGACGCTGTTCGGCCATGTGAAGGGCGCGTTCACTTCAGCGATTGCGGCGAAGAAGGGCCTGTTCGAGGTGGCGAACGGCGGAACGCTCTTCCTCGACGAGATCGGAACCATGGGGACGGACATGCAGGCGAAGATTCTTCGCGTACTGCAGGACCGGCGTTTCATGCATCTTGGCGGGACGCAGGAGATCCAGGTTGACGTGCGGATCATCGCTGCAACCAATGTCGATCTGCATCAGGCGGTGAAGGAAGGCCGATTCCGCGAGGACCTTTTTTACCGGCTGAACGTGATCTGCCTGGAACTGCCGCCGCTGCGCGCGCGCAGGCAGGACATTCCGCTGCTGGCCGCGCACTTCCTGAGGTTCTATGCGGACGAGAACGATGTGCCGGTGCCGACGCTGGCGCCTGAAGCGATGCGCATCCTGATGGACTACGAGTGGCCGGGCAACGTGC
>PKWK01000382.1 GCA_003133205.1 Granulicella sp.
GCACCTGGCTCTACCGCATCGCGACCAACCTTGGCGTCAACTACGCGCGCGACACCCGGCACGAGCGCATGGCCTCCACCATCTATCTCGACGAGACGGACTCCGAGACCGGCACTACGCCCGACGTCGCCGATAGCACCCCTGGGGCCGAGGCCGAACTGCTCCGTCGCGAACGCCTCAACGCCATCCGCCAGCACGTCCTCGCACTCCCGGAGCGTCAGCGCATGGCCGTCCTGATGCATAAGTACGAAGGCCTGGACTACAAACAGATCGGTGACGTGCTCAAGCTCAGCGAGTCCGCCACAAAATCATTGCTGTTTCGCGCATACCAGACCCTGCGCGAGAAATTGAAGGAGTTTGTTTAGAGGAGACTTTGTTCAGGGCTTCCCGTCCAAATTACCAGGAGGCCCGATTCACAGAAAGACGCGCAAGACAACTACACGACGCGTCGACGAAGGAAAGGAAGAACCCAAGATGTTTAGCAAAACGATGAACTGCAAAACCTGCCAGGACGCTCTGCCCAATCTCTTGTTCGATCCCGCTGCGCCCGAAAACGCCGCCGCTCGGGCTCACATCGCCACGTGCGCCGTCTGCGCCCAGGATCTCGCCTCTTTTGAGGCCGCCATGTCCCTGCTCGACACCTGGCAGACCCCCGAGGTCTCGCCCTACTTCGACCAGAAACTCGCCGTCCGCATTCGCGAGGAGCAGGCCGCTCCCGCACCCGGCTGGTTTGAGCAGATCCGGACTCGTCTCCTCCTGAACACCGGCCGCCAATTCCGCCCGGCGCTCGCTGGAGTCATGGCTCTTTTGCTGATCGCAGGGGGAGGAACCTTCGGCATCTCCACCTTCCACAAGGGCCCGGTGTCCGCGACCATCAACGACCTTCAGGTCCTCGACAAGAATGAGCAGGCGCTACAACAGGTAGATCAGCTCCTCGATGACGCTGCGCCCGCCGACACCCAGGACGCGACGCCTCCTCAGAGCTAGATATGGTCTCTCGAGGCTTGGCTGTCTGCCGTGCAATTCCTTCGCCAAGGAGGTTCGAAAAAAGAATTTCGCAACCTGGGCCACTCGCAGTAGACTTCAAATGCAGCAATGGGCCCCGCAAAACTCCAGAATTCGGACAAAATATCTCTAGCATTCAAAAGGATTTTGCCCGTAAACCTTCACCCGTTTGCAACTGCGGTCCGGTTGAGCGCTCCGCACCCAATATGACTTCGCATCGTCCATCCCGGCTCTGTCTCGGCACGGCATTTGTTCTGCTGTTTGCCGCCATGCCGGCGCTCGCCCGCGGCCGCGGACAGAAGTCCCCGCCGCCACCCGTTGTCGTCAGGCCCCAGCGCCCCGAGCCGCCCCGAGCTGCCGCCCGCGCCGCCGCCAATCAGGAACACATCCCGCAATGGATGGCCAGTCACAGCAATCTCCCGCTAGCCGAGCAGCAACGCGCGCTGGAGCAATTGCCCGGCTTCCACGAACTGCCCCCGCAGACCCAGCAGCGCTACCGCGACCTGCAGGCCCATCTCAACAATATGAATCCGCAGCAGCGCGCCAGAATGCTCGACCGCAACGAAGCTCTGGAGCGTCTCACCTCCCAGCAGCGTCAGCAATATCGCGATGCCGTGCAGCGGTTGACCGCGCTTCCCATTCCCCGTCGGCGCGTCCTGGTCCGTGCCGTCCTCGATCTCCGCGAGATGCCTCCGAACCAACGCCAGCAGACGGTCGACTCCCCAGGCTTTGCCGCCCAGTTCTCCCCCGACGAGCGCTCGACCATCCGCACCCTGCTTACAGCCGAACCCTATCCCCCCAACCACGCTGCCAACGAAGCCCCCTGAGCAACGCGAAGAATCGATGCAGGCCCACTCCGCCTCCATCCGCTAGCTATTCCTGTCCCCCAACGACTCTCACTTCCGTAGAAAATTCCTCGCCAGAAACAGCACATTCGCCGGCCGCTCCGCCAGCCGCCGCATGAAGTACGGGTACCAAGCCGTCCCGAAAGGGATATACACCCGCACTCCAAAGCCCTCCTCTACCAGTCGCCGCTGCAGGTCGCGCCTTACCCCATACAGCATCTGAAACTCGAACCTGCTCTTCGCCAATCCCTGCTCACTCACAAACCGCCGCATCTCCGCGACGATCGCCTGATCGTGCGTAGCTATTCCGCAGAACACGTCCGAAGCCGCCATCCGCCTCATCAGCTTCACGTAGTTCGCATCCACATCCGCCTTCGCCGGGAACGCAACCTCTGGCCCTTCCTTGTACGCCCCCTTGCACAGCCGTATGCGAATTCCCTGCCCCAGCAACCGCTCCGTATCCGCCTCCGTCCGGTAGAGGTATGACTGCAACACCGTCCCCACGCTCTCCGGAAACTGCGCGTGCAGCCGCTCCGTCATCGCAATCGTCGCGTCGGTGTACTCCGACCCCTCCATATCGATCCGCACAAACGAGCCCACCCTCGCCGCATTGCTCACCACTTCGCAAACAATCCCCTCCGCGAGCCCCGTATCGATGTCCATTCCCATCTGCGAGAGTTTTAGGCTCACATTCGCATTCAGCCCATAAGCGGAAATCGCATCCAGCAGCCGGTGATAAATCTCTGCCGCCGCCCGCGCCTCCGACTCCGCGGCCACACTCTCGCCCAGCGAGTCCAGCGACACGGCAATCCCCTGCGCGTTCACCCGCTCGCATGCCGCAACCGCATCGTCAACCATAGTCCCCGCGACGAACCGCCCCGCCAGCCGACGCCCCAGCCGCGACTGCTCAGCCCAACCCCGCACCGCCTTGTTCCCAGAAAGTGCAATAAACAATGACCGCAGCAAACTTATCCCACCATGCCTTCGCCTATGCTCGCACCAGCAGAGTCAGACACAACTCGGCCCTCGCGCGGCCAGATCATCATACGTCTTTGCGTTGGTCTTCTTGCGTTGATCTTCATCACGCTCGCCCGCCCACCGGCAAGCCGATCCCACCCTACCCGTGTGCCTGCGGTCTCGGAACCTTCACCTGCTGCACCGGCGGAGTCACCATCTTGCTCGTGTCCTTCAGCGCCGCAATGTCCTCGTCGTACCGCCCCGCAATCGAGTTGCCGCGAATGGTCGCCATCTCTTCCAGCATCTTCATGCCGTCTCTCAGATAGCTCATCCGGCTGCGCTCGTCGTGCCCCCAGGTCACCGGAACCTCGCGAATCTCATACCCAAGCTTCCGCGCGATAAACAGAATCTCCGGATCGAATCCCCAGCGTTCAATCCGCTGCAACCTGAAAATGATCTGCGCCACCGGCCGCTTGAACGCCTTGAACCCGCACTGCGTGTCCTTGAACGGCAGCCCCATCACCGTCCGCGTCACCCAATTGAAACATCGCCCAAAGAATCTCCGGTACAGCGGCTGATGAATCGTCTGCCGCGTCTTGTCCATCCACCGCGATCCGATTGCCACATCTGCCCCATCCGCAATCGCCGCCAGCAACAGCTCAGCCTCTTCCATCGGCGCCGACAGGTCCGCATCGGTAAACATCACCACCTCGCCCGTCGCCTGCAACAGTCCGTTGCGCACCGAGTACCCCTTGCCCCGGTTGCCTTCATTCTTAATTAAATGCAGCCGCGGATACCGCTCCATCCACCGATGAATAATCTCCGGCGTCGAGTCCGTCGACCCGTCATCGACGACCAGCACCTCCGCGTCCCAGCCCTGCTTCTCAACGCACGCCATCACCCGATCGAGCGTCAGCTCAATGCGCGATCCTTCGTTGTACGCCGGAATCACAATGCTCAACTGCGGACTTGCCATCACTTACCTGGGCCCTTCGTCGTACTCCGCTCATTCCACGGCCCGGTGCATTCAGGCTCGCGGTCCAACCACTCCATCCAGAACGTCCCGAACACCCCCATGTTTGGGCGTCGCAAAGCGCGCACTTCATCATACTTCAATAATTGGGCGCTTGAACTATCAGCTTAGCCGCATTAATTGCATTCCGCCAGGCAGTAACCTTCCTAATCACCGAATCGGCATCCGTCCACTGCCACTCGGGCTTCCGCAAATTCGAGCCGTCGCAAGATCGCAAGAAATGGTCTAAACTCCTGATCATGCCGGAAGACCTTCCCACAACGCCACCGCCGCCTCCCCCGCCGCCTGCCGCAACCACTACGCCGCCTCCCCCGCCGCCCTACGCGTACGGCCCTCCCTATGGCCCTCCGTACGCGCAAGCCGCCCCCTATGCACAGGCCGCGCCCTATGGCTCCCCCTCGCCATACCCCACATACGGCCAGCCGCCGAGGCAGCGCCGTTCCGGATGGTTCTGGGTCGCTGTCATCGGAGGCTCCTTCGCGGTCATCGCCTTGCTCATCACAGCCATGGTCTGGTCCACCGTCCGCAGCCTCAACGGGGACGCATCCACCTCCATCAATGGCTTCGGCACCTCGAAGATCGGCGTAATCGACATCGACGGCGTCATNNCTCCATCAAGGCCATCATCCTCCACATCAACTCCCCCGGCGGTGGCGCCGCCGCCTCGCAGGAGATCTACAACGAGGTCGTCCGCGTCCGCAAGGAGAAGAAAAAGAAGATCATCGCCTCAGTCGAATCCGTCGGAGCCTCCGGCGCCTATTACATCGCCAGCGGCTGCGACAAGATCTACGCCAACGACGCCTCTGTAGTCGGCTCCATCGGCGTCATCATGGAGTGGACCAACTACGGCGACCTCATGAAGTGGGTCAGGCTCAAGAGCGTCGTCATCCACGCCGGCACGCTCAAGGACGCAGGCGACCCCACCCGCGATATGACGCCCGAGGAGCAAGTCTACTTCCAGTCCCTGGTCGATAACATGTACGGCCAGTTCGTCCACGACGTCGCCACCGGCCGCCACTCCACCGACGACAAAATCCGCCCGCTCGCCACCGGCCAGGTCTGGACCGGTCAGCAGGCCATCCCGCTCGGCCTCATCGACAAGGTCGGCGGCTTCCGCGTCGCCCTCATGGACACAGCCAGCTCAGTCGGCATCAAGGGCGAGCCCACCATCGCCCGACCCGCGCCCGACAAAAAAGGCCTCTTCGCAAGCCTCACCGACGACACCGACAGCCTCTTCCCCAACCCCAGCAAACTCCTCGACCAGGCCCCCGGCTTCTACTTCATGTGGCGATAAATGGGTGCCCCATGATCGGCGCGGCATCACGCGCCTAACTGGGTAAGCCAAGCCTTCAGAACCAAGCTAAGAATCGGGGCTTCAGAGGCTCTGAAAGGTCGATGCTTTGAAAGGGCGCGACTTCAGTCGCGCCGCAACTGGCCCATATTCAATGCGGCTTTAGCCGCTGAGGGAATCCTTCCGTACCATAAGCGACTTCTTCAGCACCTCTTCAGCCCCTGGGGTATGACGTCCTGATCGCGTGCCCCATATCAAGATCTCGATTCTGAGATGTGGATTCGGGCGAGCAGCCTCTGATTCATTGCGACAAACCCCTCCCAAAAATACTTTCTCCGAAAAACCTAAGCAAAATCGCGTGTCAAGCCCCCGCGATCACAATTTCTCCCATAACCCACCCAACAACAATCACTTACCGCATAAAAATAGTTGGCATACTAGTTATGCTCAAACCTGCTACACTTAAGTTAGTAACAAATCAAAAGGCTGCAAGGACCCAACCGGGACCTGCAGCCTTTCGCATTTAACCCACTAACCCCTTACAGGAGAAGATTTTAGCTGTAACCCGTTTGAATGGAGGATTTTACAGACACAAGCCTCATCTAAGTCATGTATTTTGAGGACTTTGCGTCACAAGATACCCCCATGCGAAAAAAATTACTCGCGCCAGTCCAGGATCACCTTCCCCGACTCGCCCGACTGCATCGCCTCAAACCCCGCCTCAAAGTCGCGCCAGCCCACCCGGTGCGTTATGACGCCCGACACATCGAGCCCTGACTCGAGCAGCACCGTCATCTTGTACCAGGTCTCATACATCTCGCGTCCGTAGATGCCCCGCAGCGTCAGTTGGTTGAAGATCACCCGGTTCCAGTCGATCGCCATCGCCTCCGACGGAATCCCGAGCATCGCGATCTTCGCCCCGTGGCTCATGTTCTCCAGCATCTCGCGGAACGCCGCCGGATTGCCCGACATCTCTAACCCGACGTCGAAGCCCTCCAGCATCCCGAGCTGCTCCTGAACCTCGCGCAGCTTCGTCGCCGTCGGATCAACCGCCAACGTAACGCCAACCTTCTCCGCCAGCGCCCGCCGAAACGGGTTCGGATCGGAGATCACAACTCGCCGCGCGCCCGCCCGTCGCGTAACCGCCGCCGCCATGATCCCAATCGGCCCAGCGCCCGTCACCAACACATCTTCACCCACGCACGAAAAGGCCAACGCCGTATGAACCGCATTCCCCAAAGGATCGAAGATAGCCGCCACGTCCAGATCCACCCAAGGCGCGTGCAGCCAGATGTTCGTCATCGGCAGCACGATGTACTCGGCAAATGCGCCGTTCCGGTTCACGCCCACGCCTGCCGTATGCGCGCACAGATGCCGCCGTCCAGCCAGGCAATTCCGGCAGCGCCCGCACACCACGTGCCCCTCACCGCTGACGACCTGACCCGGCGCGAAGTCCGCCACATTCGAACCCACATCGACGATCTCGCCCACAAATTCGTGCCCGATCGTCAGCCCCACCGGCACCGTCGCGCTCGCCCACGCGTCCCATTGGTAGATATGCAGATCGGTCCCGCAAATCCCCGTCTTCAGCACGCGAATCTTCACGTCATTGATGCCAATCACGGGTTCCGGCACCTCTTCGAGCCACAACCCTCGCTCCGCCTTGCTCTTCACCAGTGCCTTCACTTGAACTCGCCTCTCCTGGCCTCAACGCCTTCGCGCGGGCAACTTGCCAAGTCAGATTCTAAGCTCCAAACGCCGATGCAATCCCATTTGGTTGAGTATCCTAGGGAACAGATGTCTCCAAAGCCCGCGGCTCTGTCGAAGATGCACCTACAACACACTGCACCCCAACCGCCTTGCCTCAAGGTGAGATGCAGAACTGTCCTCTTCCTCGCTTTGCTGCCATTTGTACTCGCAGCCGTCTCGTTCAGTCAGACCGTGCCCACCGTATCGCTTGACGCCACTGCACTGGTTCGCCGCGCCGTACAGCACCGGCTGGACTCCGCCAAGAACCATCATCCGGTCCGGTATCTCCTGCGCAGAATCGACGAGCGGCACGACACCACCAAGGCAATCGTCGAAACGACGGACGGAAACGTCGCTCGCCTTGTCGCCATCAACGGCAAACCGCTCAGCGCCGACGCCGATAAGGTCGAGTTGCAGCGGCTGGATTATCTGGCCCAGCATCCCGAACTGCAGGACCATCGCCGTAAGAGCGAACAGAAGGACGCAGACCGCGTCACTCATCTACTCAGCCTGCTGCCCGATGCGTTTCTCTACCACTTCGAAGACATGGTCCCCTGCCCCTCCGGACGATGCTACCGGCTGAGCTTCGCGCCCAATCCCCACTTCACTCCGCCCGACCTCGAGGCGAATATCTTCCACGGCATCGCCGGCGAACTCTGGATCGATCAGTCGCAGGAGCGTCTGACCCGCCTGGAAGCCCGCTTCATCTCCGATGTCGACTTCGGCTTCGGAATCCTCGGCAAACTGAACAAAGGTGGAACGGTCCTTCTCGAACAGGCCGACGTCGGCGGAGGCGACTGGGAACTCACGGGCCTGAATATCCATGTGACAGGCAAGGCCCTGATGGTGAAATCGTTCAACTATCAAGTCGCGCAAGAGTTGAACCAGTTCTCCCCGGTCGCACCCGGCCTGAAGTACCGCGAAGCGATCCAACTCCTGAAACAGGTTGATCCGTCTCAAACGCCCTATACTCCTTAACGCGTAGCTCGCGGAGTCCCCACGAGCTTCAAAAGGAAACAGACTCATGGCCTCCGCAACTCCCTTTTCGATTCTTCAAGATGATTCGCAGCACCTGCACAAGCATCCGCACGAGAGCTTCTCCGCCGCCCGCGAGCTCGAAGCCCGGCTGCGAAGCACGGTCAAAGGCGAAGTGCGGTTCGACGACGCATCGCGCGCGCTCTATGCAACAGATTCTTCGAACTACCGGCAGGTTCCCATTGGCCTCGTCGTGCCAAGAGATATCGCGGACGTAATCGCCACCGTAGCCGCATGCCGCGAGTTCGACGCAGCGGTGCTCTCGCGAGGCGGCGGAACCAGCGTTGCCGGACAGACCTGCAACGTAGCCGTCGTCATCGACTTCTCGAAGTACATGCACAGCGTCGTTGACCTCGACCCGTCTGCACGCCTCGCACGCGTCGAACCGGGAATCGTGCTGGATGCATTGCGCGTCGAAGCGGAGAAGCATGAGCTCACCTTCGCGCCCGACCCCGCCACGCACAGCCGCTGCACCCTGGGCGGCATGATCGGCAACAACGCCTGCGGTGTCCACGCACTGATGGGCGGCAAGACCGTCGACAACGTCGAAGCGCTCGACATTCTTCTCTATGACGGAACTCGCATGCGCGTCGGCCGCACCACGGAAGAGGAACTCACGGCCATCATCGCCGAAGGTGGACGTCGCGGCGAAATCTACGCTGGCCTGCGCCGCCTCCGCGACACCTACGCCGACCTCGTCAGGCAGCGCTTTCCGGACATTCCGCGCCGAGTCTCCGGCTACAATCTCGACCAACTCCTTTCGGAGAACGGCTTCAACGTAGCCCGCGCGCTCGTCGGCAGCGAAGGAACCTGCGTCACGATTCTCGAAGCAGAGTGCGAATTGAAGCCAAGCCCGCAGCATCGCCGACTCGTCGCCCTCGGCTTCGAGGACGCATTCATCGCCGCCGATCACGTTCCCGCCGTCCTCGCCTTCAAGCCCATCGGCCTCGAAGGCTTCGACGGCCTTCTGGTCGACTTCATGCTGCGCAAGAGTCTCCTTGTCGAAGACGTCAAATTGCTGCCGACAGGCGGAGGTTTCCTGCTCTGCGAGTTCGGCGCCGACTCTCCGGAAGACGCCGACCGCATGGCTCACGCGCTCATCGAAGCCTCGCGGCACTTCGACCTCGTTCCATCCTGCGCCCTCTACTCGCCCGAAGAAGCCGAGCGTGTCTGGCGAGTGCGCGAGTCCGGCCTCGGCGCCTGCGTCTTCGTTCCCGGCGAGAAGAACGGATGTGAAGGCTGGGAAGACTCAGCGGTTCAGCCAGAACTACTAGGCTCGTATTTGCGCGAACTCTTTGCACTCATCGACCGCAACGGCTATCGCACGCCGATGTATGGCCACTTCGGCCAGGGCTGCGTGCACCTCCGCATTACCTTCGATTTCAAAACCATCGAGGGAATCGCAAAGTATCGCAATTTCATCGAAGAGGCAGCCGACATCGTCCTCAAATATGGTGGCTCCTTCTCGGGCGAACATGGCGACGGCCAAGCTCGCGCCGCGCTACTGCCAAAGATGTTTGGGCCGGAGTTGATGCAGGCCTTCGCGGAGTTCAAGGCCCTCTGGGATCCATTGAACCGCATGAATCCCGGCAAGCTCATCGATCCAATTGCGGTCTACGATCCAACCGAAAATCTCCGCATCGGCGCAGGCTATCAGGCTGCCAAAGCGAAGACATGGTTCCAATATCCCGGTGACCAGGGCTCGTTCAGCGACGCAACCACGCGCTGCGTCGGCGTCGGCGCATGCCGCAAGCAGGACCACGGCACCATGTGTCCCAGCTACATGGCCACCCGCGAAGAGAAGCACTCAACTCGCGGACGCGCCCACCTGCTATGGGAGATGATGCAGGGTAACGTCATCAAAGACGGCTGGCGAAACCAGGAGGTGCGCGAAGCGCTCGATCTCTGCCTCTCGTGTAAAGCCTGCAAGTCCGAATGTCCGGTCAATGTGGACATGGCCACGTGGAAGGCTGAATTCCTCGCGCACCACTATCAAGGGCGCCTCCATCCGCTGCATCACTACGCGTTCGGCTTCATGGACCGCTGGGCAAGCATGGCCTCCTTCGCACCGTCGCTGTTCAACCTGCCATCGCGAACACCCGGCATCAACTCGATGATCAAGTCAGTCCTCGGAGTAGCGCAGCAGCGAGAGCTTCCGCGTTTCGCCGCGAAGAACTTCCGCGATCACTTCAACCGCATTGCACATCCTAATGTTCCGAATGGTCAGTCAGTCCTGCTCTGGCCCGACACCTGGAACAACTACTTCTACCCGCAGGCCCTCACATCCGCAGCAAAGGTCCTCACCGCGGCCGGAACCAGCGTTCAGATTCCCAAGCGACACGTCTGCTGCGGCCGCCCGCTCTACGACTTCGGATTCCTCGATGAAGCGCGTCGCTACCTGCTCCGCATCCTCGACGAGTTTGAGCCGCAGATCACAGCCGGCATTCCCGTCGTCATGCTCGAACCAAGCTGCGCCAGCGTCTTCCGTGACGAACTCATCAACTTCTTCCCCAAAGATGAGCGCGCAATCCGGCTCAGCAAACAGACCATCATGCTGAGTGAAATGCTCGCGCGCAACTCCGCGGCGTGGCTGCCTCCACAAATGCCCGGCCGCCGCATCGTCGTCCACGGCCATTGCCACCAGAAGTCTCTGATGACGATGAACGACGAGATGTCCCTGCTACGCTCCACTGGCGCGGAGGTTGAATTGCTCGACTCCGGCTGTTGCGGCATGGCGGGCCCTTTCGGCTTTGAGGCCGACAAATTCGAGGTATCGCAAACGCTTGCCGAGCGCGTGCTGCTGCCCGCCGTGCGCGCGGCCGGCGAACACGATCTGCTCGTCAGCAACGGCTTCAGTTGCCGTGAGCAAATCAAGCAGAACTCGCCCCGCAGCGCCGTCCATCTATCCGAAGTGCTCGCAGGCGATTGCTGACACGTCGGAAAGCGACCTGCGACCGCCCCAAGGCGAATGGGCTCCGGCAAGATACGATAGAGGATATGGATACGAAGCTGTTCTTTGGAGATGCGACGGCGTTTGAGACGCCGATGCTTGCGGTGTTTGCGGTTGACCTGGCGGAAGCGAAGGATGCGGAACCTATCCCCGCTCTGCTGATGCCGCCGGGCGCTTTGCAAGATGCGGCGGCAGCGTTGCTCGAGTCAGGCGAATTCAAGGCCGCACTGGGCGAGATCGTTGTCCTGCATGCGCCGGCTGGTTTGAAAGCTGAACGGCTGTTGCTGGTCGGCCTGGGCAAGCTCAAGGACCTCTCCCTTGACCGAATGCGCAAGGGTGCTGGCACCGCGGTCCGCGCCGCCAAGCCGCGCAAAGTTCGCAGCATGGCGATCGCATTCCCGGATACGAGCGCGCTCCCCGGCGGGCAGATCGAACCCTCCGCGATGCTCACTGCTCGCGCCCTCGTCGAAGGCGCTGAGCTTGCGCAGCTTGACTGGGACACGTATCGCAGCGATCGCAAGGACTGCTCGATTGATTCGCTGACTCTGATCGCGAGTGAAGCCGAACCCGCCGCCATCGACGACTTGCAGCGTGGATTTGAGGAAGGCCTGATCGTCTCTTCGGCCCAGAACTTTGCTCGGTCGCTGGTGAATGAGCCGGGCAATGTGCTGACTCCAACTGTGCTAGGCGCACGCGCCAAGGCGATGTGCGATGAGGCCGGAATCAAGTGCGAGGTCTATTCGTCGGACAAGCTGCAAGAGTTGAAGATGGAGGCGTTCTGGGCCGTGGCAAAAGGCTCCGCCCAGCCTCCCGCGTTGATTGTGATGACCTACGAGCCAAAGACTGCGCCTGCGGCCGATGCGCCCGTGTTTGGCCTGGTCGGCAAGGGCATTACTTTCGACACCGGCGGCATTTCGATCAAGCCGGCGGACGGCATGGAGAAGATGAAGTACGACATGGCCGGCGCGGCGGCGATGATTGGCGCGATGCATGCGATCGCGCGGCTGAAGCCTGCGGCAAAGGTGATCGCAGTCGTGTGCTCGGCGGAGAATATGCCGGACGGCAAGGCGTTCAAACCGGGCGATGTAGTGACTGCGATGTCGGGCAAGACGATCGAAATCGTCAACACGGACGCTGAGGGCAGGCTCGTGCTCGCTGACGGTCTGCACTACGCGAAGACTCTCGGATGCACTCACCTCATCGATGCGGCGACACTGACTGGCGCGTGCGTCGTGGCGCTGGGGCTTCTGAACTTCGGCGTTTTCTCGAACGATGAGGCGACGTGGGAGAAATTCATGGACGGATTGACTATTTCCGGAGAAAAGGGCTGGCGGCTTCCCTGCACCGACGACTATCGCGACCACATCAAGAGCGAGATTGCGGACATCATGAACACGGGCAAGAACCGCTACGGCGGCGCGATCTCCGCGGCGATGTTTCTGAAGGAGTTTGCCGGTGATACGCCTTGGGTACACCTCGACATCGCTGGCTGCGCGTGGGACGAGGAGAAGAAACCCTGGATTGCGTATGGACCGAGCGGGATTGCGGTTCGGTCGATTGTGGAGTGGGTGCGCAGCTACTCGGCTTAGGCCAGCAACGGCGCAGGTGCAACCCAGACAGGCGCCGCAGGAACACCGATCAAGACGGAACTAGTAGACTCGATTACGCATGTATCGCACAATTCAACTCTCCCTTCAGACTCGCATTCAGGCAATTCTGTCCGCGAAATACGACATCGTTCTCGCGCAGTTCGCGGTCGAGCAGCCACCGAACATTGCGCTCGGCGAACTCGCGCTGCCCGTCGCGTTTGAACTGGCCAAGCGACTCCGCAAAGCGCCGCGCGCGATTGCGACTGAGTTGGCCACGGAACTGAATGCGACGCTCGATCAGTTGCCAGGAGTCGCCTCGGTCGAGGTTGCCGGGGCCGGCTACCTGAACATCCGGCTCGACCGCGCTTCCGCTGCCCGCGCGATCGCCGCCGACCGGCATTCCGACATTGGCGGCCCTGGATTCCGCCTGGTCGAACACACCAGCATCAATCCGAACAAGGCCGCGCACATCGGCCATCTGCGCAACGCGATCCTGGGCGACACGTTCCAGCGGCTGCTGCGACCTGACGACTTCAAACGCGGCTACCAGGTCGGCGTGCAGAATTACATCGACAACACCGGCGTTCAAGTCGCTGACGTCGTTGTCGGCCTCGTTCATCTTGAATGCAAAACGCTCGACAGCACGCGCGAGCTTCTCGCCGAGTTGGCCGCGACCAGCCAGCGCATCGACTTCTACTGCTGGGATCTCTATGCCCGCGTCAGCCAGTGGTACGCGGGCACCGGCGGAGACGATGAGACGGTGCCTGGACCAAGTGAACTCGCGCGCCGTAAGCAGATTCGGCTCGACACGCTGCATGCGCTGGAACATGGCGGAAATGAAACCGCCGCCATCGCCGACCTCATCTCCACCGCAGTGCTTCGGCGGCACCTCGAGACCATGCAGCGGCTCTCGATCGAGTACGACTTTCTGCCTCGCGAGAGCGAAATTCTGAGCCTGCACTTCTGGGACGCGGCGCGCACTCTGATGCTCGACCGCGGTGTTCTTTACCTCGAAACCGAGGGCAAGAACAAGGGCTGCTACGTGATGCGCCGGGCCGGCAACGGAGTGGCCGCGGCGGAAAGTGAAGGCTCTGACGCCGACGGCCCCGACGAAGACGCGAAGGTGATCGTTCGCTCCAACGGGACCGTCACTTACGTTGGCAAGGACATCGCTTATCACCTGTGGAAGTTCGGCCTGCTTCCGGGTAAGGATTTTGGCTACGCGAAGTTCCACGAGTATCCAACTCACACTTGCTGGATCTCGACGGCCGCGGCGAGCCATCCTGCCGCTCCGACGTTTGGCCGAGCGGACGCGATCTACAACGTGATTGACTCGCGGCAGAACGATCCGCAGAACAACGTCGTCGCCGCGCTGCGCGGCATGGGCTTTACCGAGGCCGCCGATCATTACACCCACTTCAGCTACGAGATGGTGGCGATGACTCCGCGCTGCGCGATCGATCTCGGTTACACGCTTTCCGACGAGGATAAGGCGCGACCGTTCATCGAGGTCAGCGGGCGCAAGGGCTACGGCGTCAAGGCTGACGATTTGCTCGACAAGCTTGTCGCTGCAGCGCAGGCCGAGGTCGACACGCGACACCCTGAACTGGCAGCCGCGGAGCGAACTACAATTGCGACTCAAATCGCGGTCGGCGCGCTGCGCTACTTCATGCTGCGCTTCACGCGGAATACTGTGATCGCGTTCGATTTCAAGGACGCGCTCAGCTTCGAAGGCGAGACCGGCCCTTACAGCCAGTACGCTATCGTGCGCGCGGCCAACATCTTTCGAAAGGCTGAGACCACAGAGGATGCCGCGCTCGCAGCGATTGCGGATCTGGACCTATCCGCGCTCGGCGGCGAGGACGGGACCAGCCTGTGGGAGACTTGGCTGCTCGCGTCGCGGCTGACGGTGCTGATCGAACAAGCTATCGCGACGGCGGAACCAGCTTACCTTGCGCGCTATGCCTTCCAACTTGCCCAGCAGTTCAACAACTTCTACCACCGCCATCACATCCTCACCGAGACCGATCCAACGCGACGCGCCCTGTTCCTTGCCACTGCCGCAGTCGCACGCCGCGAGATGGTCCGCGCCCTTGGCTATCTTGGGATCGAAGCTCCGCCGGTGATGTAGGGGTACCCCTCCCCCGGGTATAGTGTGAGCGAGGGGGCTTGACACGTTTTTCCCAGGTTCGACGTACTGGGTTCGAGGTTCGAGGGTAAATACCTCGTGGTTAGCGTTTGTAGGTACCCATCCATTGGGTTTCGGCCAGAGTGTGGGGCTTGATGGCGAGTTCCAGTTCGGCCTTGCTGGCGCCGGGCTTGAGGTCGAGTCGGGCGTCGAGGGCGTAGAGCTTGAAGAAGTAGCGGTGGGGCTTGCCGGGAGGCGGGCATGGGCCGCCGTAGCCGATGCGGTGGAAGTCGTTGCGTCCCTGATGGGCGCCGCTGACGAGGACTCGGATCTTTGGGGTGCCAGGCGGCAGGGTTGTGGTCTCCGCCGGGATGTTCCAGATGAGCCAGTGCGTCCAGGTGCCGGCGGGTGCGTCGGGATCGTCGGCGATGAGGGCGAGGGATTGAGTTTTGGCAGGGGCTCCAGTCCAGGTGAGTTGGGGAGACTGGTCGGCGTCGTCGCAGGTGTATTTCTTGGGGATCTTGCCGCTGTTGGGGAACGCGGATGAGGTGAGTGTGAAGGACGTGCCTGACATGGGACTACCTTCTTACTGGCTGCTGGTCTGCTCGGGGTGGGGAATGAGTGGGTTCGGGGAGCAGGAGCAGAGGAGGAGCGCTGCGCAGATGAAGATCAGAGGGGTTGGCGGATGCTTGCGCATGGTGCTACTCCGACGGGGAGAATAGTACACCCGGGGATGGAGTGGGCGGGAGCGGTTCGCTGCGCCCCAGTCAGGAAAGCAACAGCTAGAGCCAATACGGGGGTTCTTCGCTGCGCTCAGAATGACAAACGTAAAGGGGGAATGATCAGCCTAAAGGGGAATGATCAGCCTAAAGGGGAATGACAAACGCAAAGGGGATAGATCACGCTGCGCCTTTAGATGGGCTTGCGGTTAGCGTTTGAAGGAAAACTTCTTGTGCGCGAAGTAGCTGTAACAGGCGATGATCAACGAGTTCACAATGCCGGCGAGAAACGGTGCGTAGGCGTGAGTGAGCGCGAGGCGCAGGAAGACATGGGTCGCGGTGGGCAGGATCACAAGTCCCATGGGAAAGCTGATACTGTACACGGCGAAACAGCGGATCCACTCCTTGAGGTAGTTGCCCTTGGTGCGGAAGACGAAGTGTTTGTAGCAGAGGAACGCGACCGTGATGCTCACTGGGGTTGAGATCACGAAAGCGATGTCAGCGATAAGCGGCTTACCGCGGTGTGGGAGCAGATGGCTGAATAGGATGACGAACGCGGAGTAGAGGGCAAGCGAGAAGACTGTATTGAAGACACCGACCATCAAAAAACGAATCACCTCGCCCGATGGCAGGGCGCGTCGGATGGCGGCGAATGGGCCGTGGGCCTTCGGGTCGGGCGGAGCACCGTCAGAGAGAAGGGGCGCGTGTTTGAGGAAAGTCACTGCTCTCATTCTAGCCGGAAGAGAGCGGCGGCCTGGAAGAATCGCAAGGCGCTTTCCTGCTTGACCGCACCTATCGGACTGTGCGACAGCCGCCTTCGATTGCCTGAAGATGCGAGCGCTGCTACCGCCGGTGACAACGGACGCTCAGGCGGTGGCCATGGCCTTCTGGGTGACGGCGGCAAAGCCCTGGTCCAGCAGACGCAGGGCTTCGTCGACGTCGGACTTGGCAATATTCATCGCGGGCGACATGCGCAGGACGTTGTTGTACATCCCACCTTTCCCGATGAGCAGGCCACGCTCGCGCGCAGCTTCGAGCATCTCGCTGGCGAGGGCTGGGGCGGGCTCCTTGGTCTTCGGGTCGGTGACGAGTTCGAGCGCCTGCATGAGGCCGAGGCCGCGGACGTCGCCGATGGTGGGGTACTTCTTCTGGAGTTCGAGCAGGCCGTCGTGGAGATAGGTGCCGACGACATCGCAGTTGCGGATGAGGTCGTCCTCTTCGATGAGGTCGATTACGGCGGAGGCAGTGACACAGGCGACGGGGTTGCCGCCGAAGGTGGCGATGGTCGGCCCCTGGTAGGCGTTAGCGATCTCGGGCGTTGCAACCGTGAGGCCGATGGGGAAGCCGTTGCCGAGGGACTTGGCGGCGGTGAGGATGTCGGGCTCGACCTCCCAGTGCTCGATGCCGAACCAGCCTTTGCCGGTGCGGCCCCAGCCGGTCTGGACCTCGTCGGCGATAAAGTCTCCGCCGTACTTTTTGACGATGGAGAAGGCGATCTTGAAGTACTCCTTGGGCGGAGTAATAAACCCGCCTACACCTTGTATGGGCTCGGCGATCATGCCGGCGATGGCGCCCGAGGTGGAGGACTCGATGACGGCTTCGATGTCTTTAGCGCAGGCGACCTCGCACGAGGGGTAAGTCTTGCCGAGCGGACAGCGGTAGCAGTAGGGGTTCATGGCGTGGACGATGCCGACCTGGTAGGAGGCCTTGCGCCAGGCGGCGATGCCAGTAAGCGAGCGGGTCACGGCCGAGCGGCCACTGTAGGCATGGCGCAGCGCGATGATTTCGAGGTTGCCCGTATGCATGCGGGCGGAATCGATGGCGGTCTCGTTGGCCTCGGAGCCGGAGCTGGTGAAGAAGGATTTCTCGAGGCGGCCCGGAGTGATCTGCGCGATCTTTTCGGCGAGGGCAACCATGGTCTCGTGCGGGTAGAGCGTGGAGGTGTGGCCGAGCTTGTCGATCTGGGCCTTCTGCGGACCCGTGATGCGCGGGTTAGCGTGGCCGACGCCGACCGTGACAATGCCGCCGAAGAAGTCCAGGTAGCGCTTCCCTTCCACGTCCCAGACATGCTGCATCTCGCCGCGCTCAAGCGGGAGCGGGTCTTTGAAGTAATTGGCGACGGCGGGGTAGACGAATTGCTGCTTCTTGGCGACGATTTCCTTGCGGTCCATACGAGCGGCTCCCTCCCAGGCGGTACAACAGCCAGGTAAAGAACTACTATACCCCGGCTTCAGCCCGGTGTTCCGGTATCACTTCAGATCAATTCTGGGAGGGCTTCACCCCGGGAGGTGGTCGAACAAGCTTTGCTTCTCCACCGTGCTGATGACGCTCATCAGCGCCTGTTTCTGGGTTTCGGCGGAACTCAACTGTGTGGCGACGGTTGCGGGGTCGGCGGCGACCAGCGTGCTCACGGCGGCGGTCCGGTTGGTTGCATCCGTCTGCGCGTAAGTGCTGGCGCTCTCCAGGCGGCTGAGCGAGCTGTCCAGCACCGACCTCTGCTGCGACACGTTGCCGAGTGCCGCCGACAGAATGCCTACATCGGTGCTGGCCGTCGCGCTTACGGTGCCGCTTGCAAAGTCCGCGATCAGATTGTTCAGGGCTGCCATGACGTCGGCGCCGGGCGCCACAAACACCGCCGAGCCAGCCAGACCGGTCTGAATCTGCTGCCCGTTTGCTGTGGTCACGGAGCCTGCCTGCGAATCTCCGTTGTACGTGGTGGTCGCCGGCGAGGTGCTTGCGTCCACCGTGAAGGGCGGTACGTTTCCCTGGCTTCCGGCGAAGATGTACGTGCCCTGATAGCTGGTATTCGCCAGCGAAACCACCTGGTCGCGCACGCTGCTGAGCTGCTGGGAGAGCGAGGTCAGGTCGGACGCGCTCGCCGTGCCGCTGTTGCCCCCGACCGCAAGCGACAGCGCCGAGGTCAGCTGCGTCACTACGCTTCCCAGCGCGGAGTCGGCGACCTGCATCAGGCTCTGCGTGCTCGACGCGGTCTGTACAAAGCTGTCGTCCTGGCTGATTGCAGAACTGAGAAGCGAGGCCTGCCCCGCGGCCACAGGATCGGCCGAGAGCGACGACACTCGGAGTCCCGACGACAGCTCGGCCGTCAACTGTTGTTCGGAGAGGGTGGAGCTGTTCAATGAGGCGACCAGCCCGCTCACGTAATGTGGATCCACTCGCATCTTCGTCCTCTTCTTTGAGACGTTCCTTTATTCGAGCATGCGACCGCTTATGTCACTGTCGTCTGTTCGCCCAGATTCAACGCCGAGGCCATCAATTGATCGACGATGGTGAAAACTTTTGCGGCGGCAGCGTACGACCGCTCATAGAGCATCAGGTTCGCCGCCTCCTGGTCCAGCGATACGCTCGACTGCGCGCTCTGCTGTGTCGTTAGCTGCGTCAACGATGACAGTTGCGTCGTGTTCTCGTCGGACACCCGCGTGACCGTACTGCCTAGTTGAGTGAGAAAGGACGCGTAAAATACGGCAGGTGGCTGGCCGTTCACGAGAGCCGCGTTCGCAAGACTGTTCAATGCGGCCGCGTTCGTGGCGCCGCTCGAGCCTTGGCCCACGGCGGCTGCGGCAATTGCATTTGGGTCCGAGGTCGCCAGCGAGATGGTTGAGGCTGCGCCCGCTGCACTTGCAGGGAGGGTGAAGATCGCTCCGCCGGGATTTCCATTCGCATCCAGGCCAGCCGCATTCTGCGCATTCACCGCGCTCCCAATGGCGTAGGCGAGCGCGTCCATCGCCGAGGAGACCTGCGACAGATCCGTGTCTCTCGCCTGCAGGATGCCGCCGAGCGAGCCACCCGTCAACGCGGATGTAATGTCCTGCCCTGCGGACGACAACACATCTGCGTTGCCGTTGACGGTCGTGGTGCTGAGCGCGAACGACTGGCCTTCGCTCACCAGCGGAGCGCCGTTCGCCGTCGTCAGCGTAAGTCCGTTGTTTTCGGTTTTGGTCTGGTCGAACCCGACGTACCTATACCCAGGCGTATCGACGTTCGCCATATTTTCGGCCGTCAGCTTCATCTGGTTGCTGGCCAGGTCCAGATACTTTTGCAGCGCGTCGCTTGTCGCCGTCGTTACCTGCATCGTCTGCGCCTCGTTCCCGATAGGGATGAGAGCAGTCGCAGGGCCAAACGGGAGTGGGCACCCATGAGAGCGCTCTTACAATCACGGCCAACTCGCGCCGACGCAGTTCGGGGCACGCAGCATGAAAGCCGCGTGCCCCGACCTCAGGCGTCGCTATTTCTGGATGGTGGTCTCGGCGGGAGTCAATTTGACGGAGACCTGCGCCGGCGTTGGGAGTTGCGTGCTGTCCCATCCTCCGCCAAGTGCCTCTATCAATTGGACCGAGGCAGTCATCTCCTGCGTGTGCAGGTTCGCCAGAGTCTGCTGATCGCTGAGCAGCGTCGTCTGCGCGGTCACCACGTTGATGTATGGGTCGATGCCTGTCTGGTAGCGCGCCGTCTCCAGATCGACGAAATGCTGAGCCGACTGCGCCGCCAACTGTTGCTGCTGGATTTGCTGCGACAGGATGCGGACCGTCGAGAGATAGTCCTCCACCTGCTGAAACGCGATGAGCACGGTCTGGCGGTAGCTGGCGACATCGGCGTTGTAGATCGCCGTGTACTGGCGCACCGTGGCACGTCGCAGTCCGCCTTCATAGATTGTCTCCGAGATCGAAGGACCGACTGACCAGAAGCGGCTCGACCAGTTGAACAGTTGCTGTATGGCGGAGCTCTGAAGGCCTCCACTGGCGCTCAGCGTGAGCGTTGGATAGAAGGCGGCATCCGCAACCCCGATGGCCGCGTTGGCCGAGGCCATCACGCGCTCCGACGCGGCAATATCCGGCCGGCGCTCCAGAAGTTGCGATGGCACACCGATCGGCACAGGCGGCGGAGTCGCGCTCAGCGGCTTCACCGGGATGGAAAACGACGATGGGCCCGTCCCGATCAACACCGCGATCGCATGTTCGTACTGCGCGCGCGCAACGCCGAGATTCATGGAAGCGGATTGTGCGTTCTCCAGCGTGTTCTCCGCCTCAACCACGGATATTTCCGTGCCGACTCCGGTCTCGTACTGCGCGCGGGTATAGTCCAGCGACTTCTGATCGTCCGCGGCGGTCTGGTTCAAGATCGCCTGCAGCGCATCCTGCCCTCGGATCAGGAAGAAGTAAATCGCCAGGTTGGCCTGCGCGGTCAGACGCACATTCTCGAGGTCTGCCGCGCTGAGCTGCGCGTTGTACTGCTGCTCGCGAATCTGATTGCGAACCTTGCCCCACAGGTCCGGCTCCCAGGAGACATCAAATGGAAGCGAGAAAAGATCGCTCTGCTTGTTGGTGCCCGCCGTGGTGCCCGATCCCGTGTTGGCAGAGGTCTCCGCATGCTGGTATGAAGGCCCGGCACCCACTGTTGGGTAAAGCTGGGAGCGAGCCTCCGCCACCAGGGCACGCGCTGCCATGAAGTTTTCGAAAGACTGTTTGATCGTCTGGTTGTCGATGTTCAGGCGGTCTTCCAGCGCATTCAGCTCGGAATCGTTGTAAATCTCCCACCATTTTCCATGCAGCATCGCATCCTGTGGCTGCGCGACCTTCCAGCCATCCGAGCTGGGAAACTGCGCCGGCGATTCCTTGTAGGAGACCGGCGGCGCCTGCGCCATCGCCGGTGGCCTGTCGTATTTCGGGCCGACCCGGCAGCCGGTCAAAAGCAGCGCCGCCAGGGCGGAGGTGATTGCGGCTTGGAGACGAGAGGTGGTCATAGGTCTAAACATCCGTGATTCATAACGTTACTCCGAAGTGGCCGAAATAGGGCCGCCTTCGGGATGAAAAGTGTCGCGCTGCTTACCAGTCACGCGTAGGCGCAACCGGTCGAGCGCGAGGTAGACAACCGGAGTGGTGTAGAGCGTAAGCATCTGGCTGACCACAAGTCCGCCGACAATCGTGATGCCCAGGGGCCGGCGAAGTTCTGATCCAGTGCCGGTTCCGAAGGCGAGTGGAAGTGCGCCGAACAACGCCGCCATGGTTGTCATCATGATGGGTCGGAAGCGCAACATGCATGCCTCGAAGATTGCGTCTTCCGTATTCATGCCACCCTCGCGCTCTGCCTGCAGCGCGAAGTCGATCATCATAATCGCATTCTTCTTTACGATGCCGATCAGCAGCACAATGCCGATAATTGAGATGACATTCAGATCCTGTTTGAACATCATCAGCGCGAGCATGGCGCCAACACTCGCCGACGGCAGCGTGGAGATGATCGTAAGCGGATGTACCAGGCTCTCGTACAGGACTCCCAGGACGATGTAGACCGCCAGCACGGCCGTCACGATCAACATCGGCTCGGAGCCCAGCGACTGTTGATACGCCTGCAGCGTTCCGGCAAAAAAGCCGCGGACCGTCGGGGGAATGCCCAGCTTTTGCTGCATCTCGTCAATAGCCACAGTCGCGTCGCTGAGTGAAACGTTAGGCGCAAGATTGAACGATACCGTGACCGACGGGAAGAGCCCGGTATGGTTGAGCGACAGAGGGGTCGTATTGGTTCGAACCGTAGCAGCACTCAGGAGGGGCGTATTCCCGGTAACAGTTGAATTGCCCGCAGAGGGATGAATGTATACATTCTTCAGGTCGGCAGGCGTTTGAGAGAACTGTGGAGCGACTTCCAGGACAACGTAATACTGGTTCAACTGCGTGTAGATAAGCGAAACTTGCGATTGCCCGAAATCGGCGTAGAGTGCAGAGTCCAGCGAACTCGCAGTCTGTCCCAGCCTCGCAGCCGTCATCCGGTCGAAGGTGACAAGCTGGTCGAGCCCGCCATTTTGCTGATCGGAGCTGACGTCCTGCAATCCCGGAAGACGCGTCATCGCTTGCAGCAGCTTGGGACCCCAGATTTGAAGGTCAGTTATGTTGTCAGCTTGAATCGTGTACTGGTACTGTGCATTGCCGCCGCGGCCGCCGATGCGGAGATCCTGCGACGCCTGCAGGAATGCCGAGGCTCCAGTGATCTTGCTCAGCCTCGGACGAAGTCGGTTGATTACTTCCGCGGCACTGACCTTCCTCTCAGCCAGTGGCTTCAACATGATAAAAAACTGTCCGGAGTTGGTCGCACCACCTCCTCCTGTAAACCCAATGACGTTCTTAACAGCTGGATCGCTCTTGATGACGCCTTGAATCTTGAGCAGTGCCTCATTCATCGGCGGGTACGATGAATCCTGGGGACCACGCATGTTGCCGTTCAACTGGCCGGTATCCTGCTGCGGAAAAAAACCTTTTGGAATCTTGATTGCGATGGCCACATTCAGGGCAATCGTCAGGAACAGGCCGGTGAGCACCAGTCCCGGATTGTCAAGTGTCCACCGCAGACTCCGGCGGTAGAGGTTCAATACCCATTCAAAAAACCTCTCCGACGCCATGTAGACCCGGCCATGCTTCTGCTCATGCTCGCTCTTCAGAATATAGGCACACATCATCGGCGTCGTGGATAAGGAAACCACCATCGACACGATGATGGCAGTCGACAGGGTCACAGCAAACTCGCGGAATAAGCGTCCAACAATTCCGCCCATCAACAGCAGGGGGATAAATACCGCGATCAACGACATGCTGATGGTCATCACGGTGAAGCCAATCTCCCTGGCTCCCCTCAGCGTTGCCGCGAATGGCTCCATCCCGTTTTCGATGTGACGCGTGATGTTCTCCATCACGACGATCGCATCGTCCACTACGAAGCCAGTGGAGACGGTCAGCGCCATCAAGGAGAGATTGTCGAGGCTAAAGCCAAACAGGTACATCACGGCGAAGGTGCCAACCAGCGAGGTTGGAACGGCGACCAAGGGAATCAACGTAGCCCGAGGGTTGCGCAGAAACAGGAACACCACCAGGATCACCAGCGCGATCGAAATCAACAACGTTCGTTCGACGGTCGTCACGGACGCCTTGATTGTCGTGGTGCGGTCCATTACAACGGTAATATCGATGCCACTGGGAATGGATGCGTCCAGCGCAGGCAACTGGGCATAGATGCGATCGACGGTGTCAATAATATTCGCGCCGGGCTGGCGCGAGATGATCAACATGACCGCGCGCTTGCCGTTCAGATAGCCGCCAGCACGGAGGTTCTGCACTGAATCCACGACATCCGCCACGTCGGATAGGCGCACCGCCGCGCCGTTCTTGTAACCAAGAATGAGCGGCTTGTACTCGTCAGCATGGGAGATCTGGCCGTTGACCACGATATCGGCGCTCACGTTCCCATCGGTGATTTGGCCCCGCGCAAGATTGGAGTTCTGCAGGCTCAGAACGGACCGCAGATTTGCCATGGTCAAGCCGTAGCTCGCGAGTTTGGTGGGGTTCACCTCCACTCGTACGGAGGGCAGAGCGCCGCCGCCTGCACCGACCTGTCCGACCCCCTGAATCTGGGAGATCTTCTGCAGCATAACGGTGGAGGCTACATCGTAAAGCTTGTCCGTACCATAAACGTCCGACGTAAGCCCGATGATCATGATGGGGGCGTCCCCTGGATTCACCTTGCGATACGTCGGGTTGCCAGGAAGATTGGCGGGCAAATAGGTGCGTGCCGCGTTGATGGCCGCTTCCACATCGCGGGCCGCTCCGTCGATATCGCGGCTCAGGTCAAACTGAATGGTAATATTGGTCGAACCGAGACCGCTCGAAGAGGTCATCTCCGTGACTCCGGCGATGTGCCCGAGCTGCCGCTCGAGCGGCGTCGCCACGGAAGACGCCATGATCTCGGCGCTGGCTCCGGGAAGCCCCGCGCCGACATTAATGGTCGGAAAATCGACCTGCGGCAGCGGCGAGACTGGAAGCACCTGGAACGCAATTCCGCCTGCGATCGCAATCGCCATCGTCAGCAGCGTGGTGGCTACCGGCCGATGGATGAATGGCGCGGAGACGTTCACGGATGCCCTGCCGGTTGCGGCTCGCCGCCGTTGGCCTTACGCGACAAGCGGTGCCCGATCGTGTCGAAGAAGATGTAGATCACCGGCGTGGTGTACAGCGTCAGCGCCTGGCTGAGCAGCAGGCCGCCCACCATGACGATGCCCAGCGGCCTGCGCAGCTCCGATCCCATGCCGCTTCCGACCGCGAGCGGAATGCCGCCGAGCAGCGCGGCCATCGTGGTCATCATGATCGGCCGGAAGCGAAGCAGGCAGGCCTCATAGATCGCTTCGGTGGTCTCCTTGCCCTGTTGCCGCTGCAACTCCAGGGCGAAGTCCACCATCATGATGCCGTTCTTCTCCACAATACCGATGAGCAGCACCAGGCCAATAATCGCGACGATGCTCAGGTCCTGATGGAACATGATGAGCGCAAGGAAGGCGCCCACACCCGCGGACGGAAGGGTCGACAGAATCGTGATCGGATGGATGAAGCTTTCATAGAGCACCCCCAGAACGATGTAGACCGTCACCAGCGCCGCGAGGATCAGCAGCGGTTCGTTCGAGAGTGAGTTCCTAAACGAAGCGGCCGTGCCCTGGAAGTCCGCCTGCAGACTGGGCGGCATGTCCATGTCTTTCTGCAGCTGGTCGATCGTGCTGATCGCGTTGCCCAGCGAGGCATTCGGCGCCAGGTTGAAAGAGACGGTAATCGACGGAAATTGTCCCTGGTGCGTGATCGAGAGAGGCTCAGTCGTCGTCTCGAAGTGAGAGAACGCGCTGAGAGGAATAGAGCGGCTCGGGGCTATCGCGGTGGCGCCGGCCGCGTTGACACCGGATGCTCCCGCAGTAAGAACGCGGGTTGCCGGCGCCAGTGTGTTCGCCGAGGGCGTATACATCGCGGATGCCGTAAGCGCATTCGATCCGGCTGAGGTAGAACCCCTTCCCGAAGAGCTGGAAGCTCCGGCTCCGCTTGTGCCCGTGGCCGCGTTCGCCTGGATGAAGATGTGGTTCAGCTTGTCTGGATCGAGCTGGAACTGCGGCTGCGCCTCCAGAATCACGTGGTACTGATTCAGTTGCGTATACATTGTATTGATCTGCCGCTGGCCAAACGCGTCATAGAGCGTATTGTCGAGGGTCGTCGGCGCAATGCCAAGACGCGATGCGGTCACGCGATCGATCACCAGCGATACGGCGAGCCCGCCCGTCTGTTGATCGGTAGCGACATCCTCCAAATCCGGCAGATCTTTCAGCTTTGCGACAAAACGATTGGTCCACAGGTTCAGTTCGTTTTGGTCGGGGTCTTCCAGCGTGTATTGATACTGGGTTCGGCTGACGCGGTCATCCACCGTGATGTTCTGCACCGGCTGCATGAAGAGCTGGATGCCCTCGACCTTGTCAAGCTTCGGCCCCAGCCTGCGGATCACATTCGCCGCACTCAGGTCGCGCTGGTTGAGCGCCTTCAGATTAATCGACATCCTGCCGCTGTTGGTCGTGGTGTTGGTGCCATCCGCGCCGATGAAGGACGAGATGCTCTCAACTGCGGGGTCGGCGAGAATAACCTTCGCCAGCTCCTGCTGCTTCGTCGCCATGCCCTTTGATCCAATGATCTGCGGAGCCTGCGAGATGCCCTGGATGACGCCCGTGTCCTGCACCGGGAAGAAGCCTTTGGGGATGATGATGTACAGGAATACCGTCAAGGCCAGCGTGCCCACGGCGACCAGCAGCGTGGCTGTCTGGTAGCGCAGGACAAACTTCAGAGTTCGTCCATAGAACGCAATCATCGACTTGAATGCGTGTTCCGAAGCCCGGTAGAAGCGCCCCTGCTGCGCCTCCGGATTGTGCTTCAGGATGCGCGAAGCCATCATCGGCGTGAGTGTCAGCGAGACCACCGCCGAGATGATAATCGTCACCGCAAGCGTCACCGCGAACTCGCGGAACAGGCGGCCCACCACATCGCCCATGAAGAGCAGCGGGATCAGCACCGCGATCAGCGACACGGTCAGCGACATGATGGTGAAGCCGATTTGTTCGGCGCCCTTCAGCGCCGCCTGCATGGGGGAGTCGCCCGCCTCGAGATAGCGGGAGATGTTCTCCACCATCACGATCGCGTCGTCGACTACGAAGCCGGTCGAGATGGTCAATGCCATCAGCGACAGGTTGTCCAGGCTGTATCCCAGTCCATACATCGCGGCGAAGGTGCCGACCAGCGAGAGCGGAACGGCCACGCTGGGAATGATGGTGGCGGAGAGATTCCGAAGAAAGAGGAAAATGACCATGACGACCAGGGCGACCGTCAACAGCAGTTCATACTCAACGTCGTCAACCGACGTCTGGATTGCAGTCGTCAAGTCAGTAAGCACCGTCACCTGGATGCCTGCAGGCAGGTTCGCTTCCAGTTGCGGCAACAATCGCTTAATGCTCTTCACCACGGTAATGGTGTTTCCGCCAGGCTGCCGCTGCACGTTTAGGATGATCGCCGGAGTCTGGTTCATCCAGGCTGCCTGCGTGTTGTTCTCCACTCCGTCGACGATTTTGGCAACGTCGGTCAGCATCACCGGTGCGCCATCGCGGTATGCGACAACTACCTTTCTGTAGTCCTGACTTGTGACCAACTGGTCATTCGAGTCAATCTGATAGTTCTGATGAGGGCCATCGAAATTTCCCTTGGCTGCATTGACGCTCGCATTGCTAACCGCGGTGCGAAGATTCTCAAGATCGATCCCATACGACGAGAGCGCCGTCGGATTCGCCTGAATGCGCACCGCAGGTTTCTGTCCGCCGCTGATGCTGACCAGACCAACGCCGCTGAGCTGCGAGATCTTGGGCGCCAGCCTTGTATCGACCAGATCCTCTACCTGCGAGAGAGGTGTCGTGTTTGAAGTGACTGCCAGCGTCAGCACTGGAGCATCCGCCGGATTCGTCTTGCTGTAAATCGGTGGCGACGGAAGATTCGCAGGGAGAAAGCTCTGCGCCGCATTGATCGACGACTGCACTTCCTCTTCCGCAATGTCGATGTTCAGGCTCAGATTGAATTGCAGGACGATGACCGAATTGCCCCCCGAACTGGTCGAGGTCATCTGGCTCAATCCCTGGAGTTCACCGCATTGACGCTCCAGCGGAGCCGTCACCGTGGTCGCCATTACCTCCGGGCTCGCCCCAGGGTAAAACGTCAGGATCTGAATCGTCGGATAGTCAACCTCAGGCAGCGCGGAGACCGGCAACTGCGTGTAGGCCACAATGCCAACCAGCATGATTGCCGCCATCAGCAGCGACGTCGCAACCGGACGGAGAATAAAGGGACGCGACGGACTCAAGGCGCGGTACTCCCACCGGGAGCAGGACTCCCGCTTTTTCCTTTATCATTCCCGTGACCGTCTGTCCCGCCGGGAGAACCACTCCCGCCGGTGCCAGTATCACCCGATGTTGAGGCCCCGGAGATAGATATCGGGGTATTCTCCTGCAATTTATCGAAGCTGCTGGTCGCTAAAACGTCCCCAGGATTGATGCCCGTGACCTCGGCCGTCTGTCCATCGGTTACGCCCACCTTGATGGAACGTACGTGGGCTTTGTTGTCATCCAGTACGTATACGAACGCCGTCTGGGGGTTGTGTTGCACTGCCGCTGTCGGGATCAGGGTCGCCCCAACCAGCGTATTGACCAGCAGCCGGGCATTCACGAACTGGTTCGGAAACAGAGAGGAGTCTTTGTTCGCAAAGGATGCGCGTGCCTTCAGCGTACCGGTTGTTGTATCGATCTGATTGTCGAGCGTTAATAGCGTGCCCGAGGCGAGTTGCTTCAGGTTAGTTCGGTCATACGCGTCCACCTTCAGCTTCGCCTTCTGCCGCAGTCGAGGCTGAATCTGCGGCAGGCTGTCTTCGGCAACGGTAAAGACCACGGTGATCGGCTGTATCTGGGTGACGACGGCGAGCACCGTGCCCCCATTCGCTTGAACGACGTTGCCCGGATCGACCAGGCGCAATCCCACCCGGCCCGTAATCGGCGAAACAATGTGGCAGAATTCGACCTGAATCTGGTCAAACTGCACCGTGCCCTCATCGTTATGTACTGTCCCCTGGACCTGCTGGACAATCTTTTCCTGGTCGTCGAGAGTCTGCTTGGGAATGGCGTTTCGCGCCCATGCCGCCTGGTAGCGCTCAAGATCCATCTTCGCCTGCGCCAGCACACCCTGGTCGCGTTCCAGAACTCCTTGCGACTGCAGCAGCGTCGCGCTATACGGGCGTGGGTCGATCTCGATCAGAGGATCGCCCTTGTGCACCATTTGACCCTCGGTGAAGTGCACCTGAGTCACAATCCCATTCACCTGGCTGGTGATCGAGGACGTGTAGACGGGAGTGACCGTGCCTATGGCATCCACATAGACGCCGATGTTCCCCTTCTGTGCGGTGGCCGAAGTAACAGCGACCGCCCCGCCGCCCGCCCCGCGTCTACCCGCCGGCGCAGCTGGAGCAGCGTTGTGCTGGCGCAGAACCAGAAAAAACCCTGCCGCAAAGAACGCCAGCAACAGAATCCATACGATGGCACGGAGTCCTTTGTGCTGGGGTTTTGCTGGGTCAGTCGAGGGGGAGAGTTGATGATCTGGACCGAAATTCGGGTGCTGATTTGGATCAGATTGCAAATGCATTCTCCTGTCCAAGCACGGAGGGCGCAAGAGTCCCGACGCAACTTGTGGCTTACGGAGATTGACGAATCAACCCCACCATTTAGTTTCAGGGTCTCTTAAAGTGTTCTGGACAGACCAGCACAGAACAATTCGCGTCTCGTCCCATATTATCTCAGGTTGCAAATAGCCTTGATTTCATTCGTCTGATGCCGTAAATTGACGCGCCGTTGCCGATGCATGTTGCCCTCCGAACGGGTTCGGAGTCTCGGGCTGCATCTGCTGAACCCGACCTGTTCCTACTCCCGGTTTTCACAGATTTGTAGCGCCTCTCATCATCCGATATGCGCCTCACTGCCGAACCCAGGAGATATGCATGTTCAGGCCTCCTCTAGCCGATCTACTGCCAGAAAGGCAGACCAGCGTGCTTGCGTAGCTCAGAGAGTGGGTAGAACGTGCCGCGCCAGGTGACCCCGCCGCGAAGCACGGTGATCAGCATGGAACGCAGCATGGAGTAGACGAGAAGCAATGCACTGATGGGAAAGAGCGCGGCGTACATAGCCGAGATTCGGCTGGTGCGGCTCGACAGCACATACAAGCCGGCAACCGAGGCTAGCCCGATGAGCCCAGGAATCCGCGTGGCTGGCAGCGCCAGGAACGCAACCGGAGCAATGCAGAACAGGATGGTCAATGTGGCCGCGGCTAGCAGTAGCGCCGGGCGGAAGCGAAAGATCGCAAACAGGTTCTTGGTCATGCCGTTGACCAGGCCAAAGACGCCCGCTGCCCAGTGCACGCACACCATTCCCGGAGCGGTGGCAACGCGCTGGCGAAGACCCGCACGCTTGACCCGGTGGCCGAGGGTCAGGTCTTCGAGAATCTCCATCGGAGCTGCGTCGAAGCCTCCAAGCTCCTGGTAGACAGAGGTGCGGATGAGGTTGAAGGCGCCTACGCCGATGGCATCGCGCATGGCCTTGGGGTCCGAAACACGCCACGGGCGCACCGCCCAAAGGCCTAGCACTTGCAGATAGGACAGGAGCATACCTTCCCCACAGGTCTTGGCAATTGTTGTGGGCAACACAACAAAATGGTCGGCCTGGGTAGCCAGGGCTTGGGCCAGCGAGCGACGGATGGCATCGTGCCGGAAGAGGATGTCACCGTCAGTAAAGAGCAGGTAATCGGAGTGATGGGTTGCGACCGCGTGCCGGGCGGCCAAGGCCATTGCATGCGTCTTGCCTAGCCAGTTGGCCGGGAGAGTCGTAACGTGCAGCACTTCGAGCCGAGCGGGATGCGCGTGGGCCAGCCCGTCCATGATTGTGCCGGTCTGGTCGGTGGAGCGGTCGTCGACGCCGATGACGCAGAGGTCGCCGTAGTCCTGGTTCATTAGGGATTCCAGGCAGGCGGCAACGCTGGCTGCCTCGTTGCGGGCCGGCACAATGACTGCCACGGATGGGCTTCCGGCAGGGGCAACGTCATACTCGGATCCCAGAAGGTTGGGCACGGTGGCAAGGCCGCGAGCGGCTTCAAGCAGCTTGTAGAGCCAGGCTACGCCGACGAGCCACGCAATCAGGCAAACGGCGATGTGCGATGAGTGCATGAAGGGATAGACTCTCACCTCTGCGCTGCCTCTGAAAAGAATCTCCCACAGTTCGCAAGCACCTTTGCAACTCCCGGCGATAAGTATCGTTCAGGCCAGATCGAAGTTCGGCGGAAGGGGTTGCTCGTAGCGGGCGCCGATGAAGAGCAGGGCAGCGGCGATCAGCATCGTGACGAGGGTAAGGGCAAGGCCGATTGAGAGGGTAGACCGGTCGCTGACCATGCCAATGAGTTTGGGAGAGGGAGTGTCGCCGAGAGCATGGATGAGTAGCAACTCGATGGCAATCGCGGTGGAACGGACGGCAACGGGAACGGCGTTGACAATGGCTGCATTCAGCGGGCCGGTGCCGAGCATGATCAGGAACATCGCGACCGTAAGCGCTGGAAGCATCGTCGCGCGAGGCCCGAAGAAACAAATCAGAGCCGGCGGGACGGTCAGCCCGGCGGACCAGGCGGAGACCAGGTAGAGGGCGCGATGGTTGGTGCGAAGCCAGCGCTGGGCGAGCCATCCGCCCACGGCTGTGCCACCCAGACCACCTCCGGCGATGATCGCTCCGAAGATCGTGCCAACGGAATCGGGCGAAAAACCGGAGCGCTCAAGGAAGCTCGGCATCCACGCGGAGATGCCGCCCAGCGAGAAGGTGATCATCGCCATTCCGAGCGTGGCGTACATGTAGCGGGGATTGATGGCGAGATTGCCGATCATGCGAAGGTTCTCGGCGACAGCCTCGCCCAGACTTGCACGGGCCGCGGCAACGGGTGCAGCTTCGGTGTGCGGATCGCTGGCTCCGCGCTCTGGCTCTTTCAGCAGGAAAAGGATCAGCAGCGCGATGATCAGGCCAGGAACGGCGGACACATAGAACGGCATGCGCCAGCCAAATCGTGCCCCAACCGTCTCGCCCATCAGGACGCCGATGGCAGCGCCGACAGGGATCGCAATGTAAAAGACGGTGAGGACACGGTTGCGCTGTTCTTCAGGGTAGAAGTCGGAGAGCAACGCCGGAGCATAAATGCCGAGCGAGGCCTCGCCGATGCCCAGGATCGCATGGCGGAATAGCAGCGAGTCAAAAACATGCACGGCACCGGTAAGCACATTAACCGCGCTAATCGCCACAGCGCAGATGATAATCAGGGGCTTGCGCGGAAGATGGTCGCCGAGCCACCCGGTAAACGGCGCCGACAGCATATACGTGAGGAAGAACCAGAAGGTGATCGACCCGATCGCGGAGTCGGAGACGCGGAACTCTTTCTTGACCAGTTCCTGCACGCCCGGCAGGATGTAGCGATCGATGTAGTTGACAAAGTTGAGCGCGGTGAGCAGAACCAGCGCGGTCGTGGCTCCGGCGACGGAACGGATCGGAAACCTGGGCTTGGTCGCGGCGGCCATCTTTCGCGAGGATAGCAGGGGAAGACCGCGCTCGACGAGGGCGCGAAGACTACTTCCCTTCCGTCAATCGACTTTCGGTCGCGGATACGTCGCCTCGACAATAGTCGAGATCCCGCCGCGCGACCGGAAGTCGCCCACCACCTTTGCCCACACCGGATTACAGGACTTCACCACGTCATCCAGCACCTGGTTGACGATGTTCTCCTGGAAGATGCCCAGGTTGCGATAGGTGAAGAGGTATTCCTTCAAGCTCTTCAACTCTATGCAGAGGTCGCGCGGCATGTAGCGGATGGTGATGCGACCGAAATCGGGCAGGCCTGTCTTGGGGCAAACCGAGGTGAACTCAGGATCGTCGACCAGTATCTCGTAGGCGCGGAACTGGTTGGCCCAGGTATCGATGGACGGAAATTTTGTGTCCAGGCCGGCAGCGGCGTGGGTGTCGGTGTAACCGGTCTTCTGGGTGGGCATCGCTCTATTCTAGTCGCGGCGACCCAGGGTCGGGCGATCGTCTCCGGAGTTGGCGGGCGCGTTCGGATCGTTGGGATCGTTGTTGGTTCCGCCAACGCGACGCAGCGTGGGCTTGTTGCCACCGCTCTTGTCGGTCAGCTTGCGCTTGTTCTCGATGCGCGCCAGGCGGGCTTTGATGTCGTCGAACTCGCTGGTCGTGACGACGTAGTCAGGCCGCGGCGGCATGATGGTGGCGATCTCTTCTTCGGAGTGGGCGATCCGATCCGGCGTCTGCGGGTGGTCGGCGAAGACCTTCGCCAGCGTGCCGGGCTTGTGCTTCTCGAGCGCGTCGATCTTCTCGAAGAACTGGATGAAGGCCTGTGGGTCGTAGCCCGCCTTGTACATGTACTGCAGGCCCAGCCAGTCTGCCTCCGCCTCATACTCACGAGAGAACTCGAGGAAGCTGATCGGGATAGCGAGCTGCGAAGCCTCGTAGATGCCATACCCCGTCCACGAACCCTGCGTGAAGATGATCAGCGGAATCGACGCGATCTGGAAGTAGTTCATCCGCGTCAACTCGCGCGCCGCGTGGTGGGCGCACACATGGGCCGTCTCGTGCGCCATTACGCCGGCAAGTTCGGCCTCTTCGTCAGCAGCCATGATCAAGCCCGAGTTGACGTAGAAGAAGCCGCCCGGAAGTGCCATCGCGTTGATCTCGTCGGAGTCGATGACCTTGATGGTGAACGGCACCTTGCAGTCGGAGTTCTTGACGATGTTCTGTCCAATGCGGTTGACGTATTCAATAACCACCGGATCGGTCACCATGTGGGCAGACTTCTCGATCTCCATCGAGTACTGCTTGCCCATGCCAATCTCGCCGTTGACGGAGTACCAGTTACCCAGGCCACGACCGCCGATGTTGCGCGTGCCGACGGCGTCCACATCATCCTCGCTACCCTTCTTGATGTGCGGGTCAAGCGCCTCGCCGGGAGATGGCAGCGCATCAGTCTTGGCAGTCTTGCTCTTCGACGCGTCGGCCTTTGAATCGGGCTTCGCTGCCGGCGCATTGGCTGCGTCGGGCTTGTCCGCGCCCGGTTTATCCGTGCCAGCCTGACCGGCGGTGTTCTGATCCGTGCTGGTCTTGTCTGTAGATGTCTGGTCGTCGTTCGGAACGCCGAACTTCGGCCTGTCGGACGTAGTGCCGGACGTCGACGCAGGGGCGGTCTGCGCGGGCTGCGAGGCCGCTGGAGCGGTCGTTGCCGCCGGAGCCGCGGTTGAAGTCGACTGAGTGGACTGCTGCGCGAAGGTGTGCGTCGCAAACGCAAGCACACCGATGGCAAGCAGGGCGGCGATGCCGAACTGGGTTCGAGTACGCATGGTGTTTCTCCGGACGGGCCGCGCTTCCTGCGAGCGAGCGCAACTCAGCACATCGTTAGACGAAGTATGCACCTTTATTGTGAGCATTGCCATATCGCACCCCCTGTCGCCCCGCCCGTGGATACCTAGACGCAAGATCCATCCAAAGGAGTTACACGAATCGTTGGGACCGGCCGTAGAGTGGGCCAATGCCTCCCTGAGCCCGAACCCCATTATACCAAGCTGAGGAAGCAATCAGATTAACTCTATTCTATTTTGAATCAGATAGATAGCCGATTTTGCCTTGACCCGCGTCTTTGGCTGGATTCGGGCAAGTCGAGGACATCCGCTATGAGAAATGGCTCTACCAGGTGTTATAAGCGGTGCCGTCGTTACCGGTGATCTGGGCGCCGGAGTGGACGTCGTCGATGCCTGGATCGGTCTGGTCGACGGTCGACAACACGTCGGACTGACTTGTAGTCCACGAGTCGTTGCGCCCCGTGAAGGGGTCTTTGGGGATGGCCTTGAGGTACCCGGCGGTGACCAGATCGTCGAGCGCCTGTGGCGCCTTCTGCTTGTCGACAGTGTAGGAGCCGATCGCAGTGCGCATGACCTGGAGGTCCTCGCGAAGCACGGCTTCCTTGGCGGCCACAACATTGCGGGTATACATCGGGACTGCCATCGACGCCAGAGTGGCAATGATCATCATGACGATGAGCAGTTCAAACAGGGTGAAGCCGGAGTCCGGCGTAACACCGGCGTCGAGAGACGCGGTTCCTCGCGGGGCAAGCCGTACACGACCGAATTGGCGAGAATCTACCATGTGTTGTATTTGGTGCCGTCCAGTGCGGTTTCGTAGCTCTTGGTGTACACGTCAAAGACGTTTTGTCCGCCCCAGGAGTCGGCGTCCGCGTCGTCCTGATTCGAGCGCAGGCCCCAGTCCGTCGACTTAGTCATGGGGTCGGTGGGGATGGCGCGCAGGAACCTGACCTTCTTCTCCTGAACGTCGACGCCATCAACCAGCGTCTGCAGGTCGGGCGGATACCCGACGCTGTCGGCCTTGATCTGAATAGCTCCGCGGTCGGCTGCGTCCTTGTAGCGATCGATGGCATCCCGCATCTCCCACAGATCGCGGCGAAGCTCACGCTCCTTCTGGCGCTTGACCTGGAAGCGCGCGACCGGAAGAGCCGCGGTGGCCAGAATGCTGACGATGGCCACGGTAATAATGAGTTCGACGAGCGTTAAGCCCGACTCGGGGCTTGAGGCACGAGGTACGCGGTGCGAGGTGTATCTCCCCGGCGCCTCGAACCTTGAACCTTGAACCTTGAACCTCACGCGCCACCTCACTTCACATGGACCACGCCCTGCGAACCGACCGCGGGCAGGTTGACCTGGAGGCTGTTCTTGGCGCCGACCTTGATCAGCGCGATGTTGGTATCCCCCGCAGCGATGGCCTTGAACGTGAGCGTGCAGACCTCACCCTGGCCATTGACGCCGCCCACGCCCGGAGGACGCGAGGCCGAGATCGTGACCAGGCCGTTGCCTTCGTCGCGGTGCACCAGGGCGACCGGCTGACCGTCGCCGCCGAGCAGGCCGCCCGAATCGACGTTGACCAACTGCAGGATCTTGGGATCAAACTGGATCTGCAGCGGGACTGAGTAAACATCATGCGCGTTCGAGAGCACGATGGACGCCGTGAAGGTACTGCCGACAGCATGCGTGGAGTTCGGCGGGGATACATTCAGCGAGACGGGCTGGCCAGCCGCAGAGGCTGCCGCAGAGTTGTTCGAAGCTGCCGGAGCGGCGCCGGGGGTGGGTGGCATGGCCTGCTGCTTCAACTGCTGGACCATGGCGGACGCGGCATTGGCGGCGGTCACGGCTGGGGCCGCATTGGGCGCGGCGCTCAATGGGGATAGGTCGCCCAGATTCGCGTCGGCGTGGCGGAGTTCGATGGTGGTTTGCGTGCCCGTATCGATGGCGCGCGTATTCAGGCCGGTCAGCACGGATTCGCGGACGATGTGCGGGATCAGGACGAAGACCACCTCGTCTTGCGCAATCTCTTTATTGACTGAGCCGAACAAATACTTGATGAGGGGAATGTCGGACAGGCCAGGAGTGCCGCTGTTGGTCGTGTTGTCCATCTTGGTCAGGATGCCCGCGAGCAGGCATGGCTCGCCATCGCGCAACTGGATGGTGGTCTTGTCGGAACGCTGGCCGATGATGGGTTCGGTGACGCCCGAAATGGTGACGGAGCCGGCTTGATTCGAAACCTCGACGCTAAGCTTGAGCGAAACCTCACGGTCGAGGTGGATGGTCGGCGTCATATCGATGTTGACGCCGACATCGAGGTAGGTGAACTGGGTCTGGACGCCGATTCCGGCCGTAATCCCGGTCGCTGCGCCAGCCGAGTACGAGCCAGTGGCGATGGGAATCCTCGAGCCGATCTTGAGCGTGGCCTGCTGCCCGTCGGTAGCGCGAATGCTCGGGTTCTGCAGGACGCGCGTATCGGCGTCCGAGAGCAGCGCGTTGAGCGTGCCACCGCCGAGATTGGTGACGGCAAAGTTGGTGGCGTTGATGTTGGCCAGGGTGTTCAGCGTGAAGCCGGAAGCTGTGGCGGTTGCGCCGGTGGTGGAGGTGGAGGTGGTGGTGTTGGTGGAATTGGGCGAGACCTGCGGAGTGATTCCAAACGACTGCGGCAGCGTGATGCCGAGGTTGCGGATCTTGTCGCGATTGACTTCGAGAATAGCGACATCGACAACTACCTCCGCACGCGTGCGATCGAGATCATTCAGCAGCTTCTCGGCGAGGATCAGGTGCTCCGGCGGAGCGCGCATGACAATTGCATTTTGCGAAGCGACCAGGTAGACCTTGTCTTCAGCGGCGAGTACATTGCGCAGCGCGGTGACAATTTCATTGGCGTCGGCCTGCTGGCTGGCATTGGTCAGGTAGAAGGTCTGCACAGCGACGGAATCCAGATCGGTATGCTTTTGCCGGGTGCTCGCGGCAACGAAGATGGTATCTGGCGTGATGACCTTGTAGAAAGTGGCGGCGATGGTGCCGACGACGCGCAGCGCATCCGCAAGGCTCACGTTGACGAGGTCGACAGGAATCCGCCGCGACTGGTAGTCGGGATCGAACAGGACGTTAAGCCCCGCCCCCTTCCCGATAGCCGTATAGATATACTTCGTGTCCTCGATCGTGTGCAGGGTGATGAGTTCATCGGACATCGGCTTCAGCGTGATGGGCGCGGAAACTGAACTCACGTCGCGAAGCACTGCGCTGGCTGCGGCAGAGCCGCCGGGTGGCGAGTTCGATGCGCCGGGAGCCTTATCCAGGCGCTCGGTGATCTGGATCTCCTGCGTGGCCGCCTCGTTTGAGGGATCAATCTGCAGGGCGCGGGTGAACTGGTTGAGTGCGCCGCCCAGATCTCCGCTCTGGCGCAGGACGCGGCCGCGATCGACGTGGGCGGCAGCGGCCTGGAAGCGCATGCGATCGACGCGCTCCTGGTAGCGCATGTCCTTCGGGGCCTTCTGGTGAGCCTTAAGATAGGCCTCGTAGGCGGTGTCGTAGTCCTCGCGCAACTCAGCGGCCTGGCCCCGCTTATTCCAGCCGCTGGCGCTCTGGGCGCTCGCAGAGGGGCTGAACGTCAATCCGGCAAGCAAGACGAGCAACGCTGCGACGCATCCTCGATACACAGACGAAGAGAGCTTTGTTATCACCAATGGGAACCCGTGAGTCATGCCAATGCTCTGTGCTTCCTTTGCGCCGAATCTGTGTGCCTGTTGGACAACCCCATTCCATGATGCGCCGCGCCTGGGGCCATCGGCTCCACAAGACGGAATGGGTGAAAAACCATCCATTGACTCAAAGCTATCCGATGGGATGCCATTTAACAGGCGGCCACTCTCACTGGACTGGTTGAACTCTGGCGAGTATAGCATTCGGATGATTTCCCTTTGTTTTCAATTACTTACTCATGGGTGATACCTATACTGATACCGTTTATTTGGGTTCATATGGAAGGTTATCACCCTGAATGGCAAGAAAATAGCTTCGGCCTCGTATATCCGATATTGACGTATCAAATCGGGATACGTCATCGCTGGACCCGGGCGGGACGCTGGTCAAGTGGATATTTTTCGAATCAATCATTGCCGCGCGGAATAGTCCTGGTTTGGCTCCATTCCGGTGTAGATGAAGCTCGCCGAGGCGTCCCCCGGGCCGCAGACAATCTCTTGGTCATGGCTCGAAGGAGCCAGCGAGAAACGGAAGAACTGCTCGGCTCGCCATCATCACCGTGGCCGCCAGCGTCACGCTGAGGACCCCCTACGATCGCATGCCCGGGCGTGTCCAAAGTCCCTGCACCGGCGTTCAAGGACGCGCTATAGAGACTCTGAGGGCGGCGGCGGGGTGCCTGAACGTCCTCGTTCATCCGACCCCTGTAATGTTGCTGGTCGGGCGATTCATCTGAATCAATCCTGCCTCCGGTCCGGCAGCGATATTGACGGGAAGCCCGTTCCACTGCAGTGGCTCCGGCATGGCCACAACCACCCTTACCCAACCGCAATTCCTACATGCGAGCCATAAAGGCAGACGGTGAGTGCGCCTCATGCGCGGCTAGGACCTTTTCAAAGTAGACTTCCCGACTTCCATTCGGCTGCACAGAGTGGTGGTGAAGGGGAAAAACAATATGACAACGAAGAGAACTCAAGGCAAATCACAAGCCAGCCACAAAACCGATGAAGTAACCAGCCAAGGGATAAGTGATATAGCTCGGAAGACAAACTTCCCGGCGTCTCATCCGACACCGCAGAAACCGGTGCAAAGTGAAGGTCACTCCCAGCCCCTCCCCAGCGTCGCCCGTCTTCGTGCGATGCAGACCGCGACACCTGCAGTAACGGCGGTACCAAAAGACATCGCTGAACAGATTGCCGCCTTTCCCGGTGCCCTCAACGCCAAACAGGTGGCACGCATCTTCGGCATCAGCGCAGCGATGGTCTATAAACTCGCCCGTTCGGGTGTGTTGCCTTGCTTCCGCATCGGCACCAACATGAGATTCGCCCAGAAGGACTTGGTCGACTGGTACCGCAAGCACTGAGCACCATTGACGCATTCGAAGGCGTCCCGAATAGCCCATGTCCCGACGGGTCAAGTTAGTAGATTTCGCGGAAGGCTGATGTACCAACGCAGCAGCAAAGGTCGTATTTCTCAAATGCCCGGTGCAGTCTCGCCGGGCATCTTTTTCCTGACGCTGAAGAAGGCTGCCGCGCCACGCTGGGCAAAGGAATACGTAGCGAGGCACGATTGATCCACGAGTATGTGGAAATGAAGGAGTAATTGAGATGGACGACGACTGGGTCCCTATAGAATTCCCGCCAAACCTGATGGAAATGATGGAAGCATGGATCAGTTCGACCGAGCCCAACGTCGGTTGGTGCGTGCTGTGCAATCGACCGATCAAGTGCAAGGACGACTTGATCCCCGACACCAACACCCACAATTGCCCTGAAGGGCGTGCGTTCGAGAATCACATAAATCGCTCGTGAGTGGGAAATCGCGAAAAGGCCAGCCGAAGCAGTGCGGGCGACGAAGAAGCAAAGCGAAGATCCGCCGACCAAAGAATGAGTGACGTCGCCCTGTGTCGGGGTAGTCAGGATGCTGGTCGGCACGGCGGTCAGGTAGCTACATCTTTTTGGCTATCGAGTCGAGGTAATCATTCATAAACTAGTCGTGGATATGATCGCCATGTTCGTACGTGTGTGAGAGAGACTTGCCACGACGGAGCTTGGCCCACTTGCGCTTGGCTATTTCCTTAGTCGCCCATTCCCGGTCACGCCGTTCCTGGTCGTTCTGGAATTTGGGGTGTCCTGGGTGGCGTCCGTATTCATCGGCTGCCCAAGATGATCCGTCCATATAGCCCATCGAGATTGCCTTGGTGAACGGGACTTTCCATAGGTTCGGAAACAAAAACCAATCATCGTCCAGTACAGCCCAGCCTGTGCGCTTCATGAGCTTCTCCGGGTAAAGCCATTCCTTCTTACCCGCCGCAACATAGCGACTCGCCTTCATCTTCAGTATCAAGTTGATGCGGAGAACCTCATCTTCTTCGATCTCGCGACCGAACTGGACGTTACCGGCATACATCATCACGTTATCGTATTGTCGAGCATTGATGCGGGTCGTGACCGGGTTCTGATTCGGGTCTCTGGTGAATTGGAGATGGGTGATGATGAGACAGGAATCCGGTCCGAGCGGAAAAATCGTCCGTGTGCCAAGGTTGGCAAGTTCCTCTGTGCCTGGATATTTTGCGAGAGACGGCGGCAACCGGCTGTTGTAGAGTACGCGTCTGAGGAACGC
>PKWK01000030.1 GCA_003133205.1 Granulicella sp.
TTCAAGCGGTCATAGACCTAGCAGTGGAAGCAGTACATTAACGTCGTGGGTCAGTTCCAGCGCAAAGAGAATCGCCGTGAACGGCGCCCGCATAGTGCCGGCGAGAATCGCCCCCATGCTGACCAGCGGCCAAAAACCAGCACCCTCGTTTGGCAGGAAGGTCGCTTCAACGCCCCCCAGCGCCGCCCCCATCATGAGTAGAGGCGCCAGTACACCACCGGACGTTCCCGATCCCAGCGAAATTACCCAGATTGCCGATTTGACCAGCAACACGCCTGCGATCACAGCGCGTGGCACGTCGCCTTGGAGCAGCGACTGGATTGTATCGTAGCCAACGCCTAATGCCTGCGGAAAGATCATCCCGCCCAATCCGACTGCGAGGCCGCCAATCGCAGGCCACCACTTCCAATGAATTGGTAGCTTCATGAATGAGTCTTCCGCTGCATACACGCCCAGCGTTAACAGGCATGAAAGGCAACCCGCCAGAAGGCCCGCAATGACACATCCCGCCAAGCCCTGTGGGCCAAGAAAAATCGCGTGTTGCGGTACCGGGAAGAGCGGGCCCAGGCCCAGAATGTATCGGCGAGCCGCGCCTGCTGCGGCGCTCGCCAGAGCCACCGGTATCACGCTCCGTGGCTTCCATTCGAACAGCAACAGTTCAACGGCTAGCAGCACCGCCGCAATGGGAGTGGCAAATGTTGCAGACATGCCCGCAGCCGCACCCGCAACCAGAAGCGTCTTTCGTTCAGCCGCGGTCAAGTGAAATAGTTGCGAGATTACCGATCCGATGGCTCCCCCAGTCATAATGATCGGGCCTTCGGCTCCGAACGGACCGCCTGATCCGATCGAGATTGCTGAGGAGATAGGCTTCAGAATCGCCAGCCGTGGCTGTACTTTGCTGCCGTTAATCAGAATAGATTCAAGAGCCTCGGGAATACCATGACCGCGAATGCGCTCGGAGCCATAATATGCCATGAAGCCGATAACGAGGCCACCGGCCACGGGAACTAGAACTGAAAACCAGCCTAGATGGTTTCCGGCTGGAGAAACAAGTGCGGTGCTGATCCGCCCGTAGTAGAAGGCGTTCGTGAAAAAGGCGATGAGACGAAGCAACGCCCATGCCACGAAAGTGCTCAAGATCCCGATGCCGATCGCGAGCAACGAAATCGGCACCACTCGCGCAGTTGTGGTGAAATCGCCGAGTTTTTGCGAACTCTGTTTGTGATGTTTACTCACGATGCCATTTTCCCCTTGGAATCTCGCAGGATGGAATTCAGCGCGTACGCCAGTTCAGGACCGGAACGTTCAAGCTCAGTTCGATGCGCCAGTGCCAGTTTACGGAGGGCCGCACGGCCTGCCGGCGTTAGGCGGACCCACACCTCGCGCTTATCGTCAGGACCAGGATGTCTCGCAATCGCGCCTGTGTGCTCCAGCCGATTGATCAGTTCTACCGCGCTGTGATGCTGAATGAATAACCGGGAGGCGATCTCTCTAATAGTCGGCTTTACGTCCTCCGGAAGGCCATGTACCGCAAGCAGTAGCTGGTGTTGCTGCGCCTCAAGACCGTGTTCTTTCGCAGTCACCTCGCTGAAGTGAAGGAATCGCCGGATCTGTCTTCGGAACTCGGCTAGATCACGGTATTGGTTGCTGGAGAGATCCTGCGCAGCCTCCATGGTTATATCGTACCACGATGCATAATGAATTTGCAGCCGAGAAATGTGATGGGGCAAGAACGTGGGGTCCGTGACTGCAACGGTCGAAGAACTTGTCCAGAATCAGGGACGAAGCCCGGCTTGTCGAGCTACCCTGGCTCAGTCAAAAACCCGCACACATTGGCCCAAGGGGAAGTTGCGCGATTCCTGCCCCGGTGACAGCAGTCACATCAATTGGAGCGCGAAGAGCGCAACATCGCTGTGGAAGGACGTCTCATGGAACTCCGTTCGAATAGCAAGGTGGGAGAAATTGCTGCGGCCTCCATGGCATCGATTCGGGTGTTGGAGGATTTCGGAATAGACTATTGCTGGGGTGGAGAGCAGTCCATCACGGAAGCCTGCCGCTCGGCCGGAGTGGACCCGGAAGGGCTTCTTCAAGCCATCGGTGACACGATGCTCTCCACTGCGCCAGGGACACGCGACTGGAAGGCAGATCCGCTCGCCGCACTGATCTGCCATATCGTTTCAGTGCATCACGAGTATCTGAGGCTCGAATTGCCGAGAATCCAGAAGCGGTTGGCTGTAGTCTATGCAACTTACCGGCAGCGCGACGCCTCTACGCTGGCTCCTCTGCCGGAGATAGTATTCCTGCTAAAGGGAGAACTCGAAGTGCACATGCACAAGGAGGAGCGAATGCTTTTCCCCGCCATTGAGGAGTCGGAACGAGCTGCGAGAGGCGCCAACCGTCCTCCATTTCCGTTTGGAAGGTTCGCAAATCCGATCAACATCATGCTGGCCGAGCACGAAAGCGCGGGCGCTTCATTGGACCGGATCCGTAAGATTACTAGGAATTACGAGATTCCATCTCATGCCTGTCATACCTACCGGGCGCTTTTCAAGGACTTTAGGTCGCTTGAGCGCGATCTTCATATGCACATTCATCTCGAAAACAATATTCTGTTTCCGAGGGCTCTTGCGCTTCAGCCCTGAGACTCCGCCTCCTGTTCAAGTCCCGGGCGGTTCACGATCTGCACCTCGTGCCCTTGAATACGGATCAGCCCTTCGCCGCGGAAGCGCGCCAAATTCCGGGAGATCACCTCCCGCACTGTTCCCAGCCGGGAAGCAAGCTCCTGATGGGTCAACGGGAGGTCGAAGCTCTCGGTGCCCACTCCCTTGGATGTGTCCAAGAGCAGCCGTGCCAGCCTCTGGGTGACACTTCCGAATGTCATGGCTTCAACCAGACCCACGAGGTGCCGCAGCCGCCGCCCCACGACGGCTAAGACTTTTAGCGCGACGTCTGGGTACTGCCGGCAAACCTGTTGGAAGTCGTTCTTGTTGATGAATAGGGAGACCACTGGGTCCACCGCCCGCACGGATGCAGGGTACGGCCCGCCATCGAACAGCGGCAACTCGGCCACGGTCGCAGGCGCAGTCTCAATTGCCAGCATTACCTCGCGTCCAGCAGGAGATGTCCGAAATATCTTCACGCTCCCCTGAACGATCAGAAAGATGCCGTCGCACGGCTCTCCTTCCCAGAAGAGCATTTCGTCCGGAGCGAATCGCCTCTCCATAGCCCGCTGCGCCAGTCCCTGAATTTCACTTTCGCTGAGAGCTGCAAATAGTGCAATCTCTGAAAGAGCTGCGATTTTCTGTGGCAAACATCTATCGTAATACGTAACTTCGGCTCCCGCCGATATGCGACGATCGAGAAGAGTGATGAAAAAATGAGTGACGCATACGTTTACGTGCGGGACCTGCGCCAACAAGCGAAAGTGCCAGAGAACGGAATACTCTGAAATGAACCGGCGGGCCGATGTTGACGGGCCGTTATTCGTCACGACTCAGGATGGGTGTCTGGCATGAAAGAGTGCGCGTCACCAACACCGTTGATCGTCATGACCATTGGGCATTCCACGCGCTCGGCAAAGGAGTTCATCCACATCCTGAAAGCACACCAGGTACGGCGGCTGGTCGATGTGCGCACCGTCCCACGTTCGCGACATAATCCGCAGTTCAACCGAAGCGAATTGTCGACCGCTCTCCATTCGGCTCGCCTTCATTACCGGTACATGCCCGGACTGGGCGGCTTTCGGCGCGCGCATCGGGATTCCCTCAATACCGGCTGGCATAACGCCAGCTTCCGTGGCTTCGCCGATTACATGCAGACACCTGAGTTCCGCAAGAACCTGGATAATTTGATCGCGCTTGCCGAGTCAGAACGGACTGCTATCGTGTGCGCCGAAGCCGTTCCCTGGCGCTGTCACCGCTCCTTGATAGCCGATGCGCTGCTGGCACGGGGGATTGAAGTACGCGAAATCACCAGCGCGACTCGTTCACAAACTCATACGCTGACGCCTTGGGGGAAAATTGATGGGACGCAGGTCACTTATCCTGCTGAACGCAAAGGGTAGAGCAANNGAATGGAACTCGGAAGCAGGGCGAGTCCGGGGGACGATCAAGAAGAAGCATACCTCCGAGATCACGTTCAAGGGCTACACGGTTCATGCTTCGAGCGAAGAGCCGCAGTATTTGATTAAGAGCGACAAGACGAACCATTTAGCGATGCACAAGGGTTCGGCTCTCCAAAAGGCCGCAAAAGGCAAGTAAACTCGGCCTGTCCCCGGTTGCGTTCTCCGGCCGTCCGAGACGCAACAGGCACTGCGGTTCCTCCGGCCAGAGAGCCTGCCGCCGCGCCCGGTGACCAAAGGGGCCACTAGTATTCCCCAGGTCGTTTTCGGGAAGTTTAGAGACTGTCGCCGTCCTGCCGTCTTCGTCTCTCAATCTTGGCGCAATCCGGTGACGAACGTCGTGATCGTGACCTCAGTCACCCGGATCGAATCCAGCAGGGTTTAGACTTACGAGGAGGAGGGCTATGCTTAATCGCCGCCACGTCGCACTCGGCACCATCTCATTTACGGTCTGCTTTGCGGCATGGGGGCTGATCAGCGCCTTCGCGCCCCGTTTCCGCGAGATCCTCCACCTAACGGCTTCGGAAACCGCATTGCTGGTTGCCGTTCCTGTGCTCCTGGGATCACTGGCCAGAATCCCGATGGGCATTCTCACCGACCGTTTTGGCGGTCGCGCCGTCTTTTCGATCCTGATGGTTGCGGTGGCGGTGCCCGTCTGGTTGGTGCCGCAGCAGCCCACCTATCTGAGCCTGCTCACGGTGGCGTTCCTGCTGGGGCTGGCCGGCTCCTCCTTCGCTATCGGGGTAGGCTACGTCTCGCGATGGACGCCCCCTGACCGGCAGGGCAGTGCGCTGGGAGTCTATGGCTTGGGAAACATCGGCCAATCCGCCGCGGTATTCCTCGGTCCGGTGCTGGCCGCCCAGGTTGGGATGCCCACAGTTTATCGTGCGGTGGCTGTGCTGC
>PKWK01000283.1 GCA_003133205.1 Granulicella sp.
GCGAGGGAACTTCTCCGCCCTGTTGGGCATGGCCGAACCGGCAGAGACAGCGTTCGGAGCTAAGAAGTGTTTCTCAAGCCACTCCGGAGGCCGCAGACTCGCACCTCTTCTGAAAGGTCGGGGCCGATGCTTCCGCCCACTCCGTTCAACTTGTGGCAGCCGCGGCAACCCTGGGTTTCAAAGAGATGCCGTCCCTCGGCCAACTCCGGCACGCCGGGTACATCGCCCTCTTTGTGTCATCGGCCTCCGAGCTGTTCTCCGATCAGAAGAACCACATCAACGGCATCGAGAACTTCTGGAATCAGACCAAACGTCATATGCGTCGTTTCAACGGCATCCCCGCCACCCACTTTCACCTCTACTTGAAGGAGTGCGAGTGGCGCTTGAGAGTGTGCAAAGTTAACCCATTTCCCACCCGAAGCTTCGTCCAGAGGGCGTCTGTCGTCTTACTGACACTCCTGTTCTGTGTCGCAGGGGCAGGCGCTCAGCAGGCGCTTACCTGGGATCAGGTCAAGGCGAAGTTTGAAGCCGCTAACCCTGTGCTGAAAGCGGATCAGAACAATGTAGATGAACTCAAGGCCGAAGAGATCACCGCCTATCTCCGCCCCAATCCCCAATTCACACTGGGAGCGGACGGGACTCAAATTGCTCCCCATGAAGGAATCTGGCGGCCAACCTCCGGCACGCAGGTTCAACCAAACTTCAGCTATCTGCATGAGCGCGAGCACAAGCGGGAGTTGCGCCTGCAGAGTGCGAAGCAGGGCACGCAAATCGGCGGGTCGCTGCACGACGATCTGGAGCGCAACATGCTTTTCAGCCTGCGCTCAGCTTTCGTGCAGACGCTCGAAGCCAAAGGTGTGCTGGAGTTGGCGCGCGCCGATCTCGACTACTACGACAAGATCATCGACGTCAGCCAGGCACGCTTCAAAGACGGCAATCTCGCCCAGGTCGATCTCGATCGGATTGAGCTGCTGCGCGTGCAGTATGAGTCGGAGATTGAGACCTCAACCGTAAACCTGCGCACGCAGAAGATTCAGTTGCTCCAGTTGCTGGACGACCGTACGCCGGTGGACCAGTTCGATGTCAGCGGGCCGTTTGACTTCTCCGCCGATCTGAAGCTGCTCGACGATTTCCACCAGGCTGCGCTCGATGCCCGCCCGGACCTGCGCGCCGCGATGCAGGCTATCGAGCAGGCCAAGACCAACCACAAGCTGGCAATCGCCAACGGTTCGACCGATCCGACCTTCGGCGCGTGGTACACCTACAATCCGTCCTTCTACAATCCCTACGCGCACCAGACGCTTGGTCTCAGTGTCAACATTCCGCTGCGCATCTTCGATCGCAACCAGGGCGAGAAGCAGCGCATGCTGATCGACATCGACCGCAACCAGCAATTGTCCGAGGCGACGCGGGCCCAGGTCTTCAGCGACGTGGACTCGGCGTACGAGCAGGTGCGCAGCAACATCGCGTTGCTCACGCCCTATCGCGACAAGTACAAGGACCAGGCGACCCGGGTGCGCGACACGGTCACCTATGCCTACCAGCGCGGCGGCGCATCGCTTGTAGATTTTCTCAACGCACAGAGTGACTATCGCGTCGTTCAGTTAGCATACTTGCAATTGATAGGTTCCTATCTGACGGCCACCAGCCAATTGAACCTCGCCGTCGGACGAGAGGCTATCCCGTGACGGAACGATCATGCTGCTGAGGGGGGAGATTCATGAATAGAACAGATTTGTGCGCTCGCATCGAAGCGGTTGGCATTATGCCAAGCGTCCGCGTCGACGCAGCAGAGTTGGCACTCTTTGCCGCGGAGACGGTGTACGACGCGGGAATCCCGGTGGTGGAGATCACGATGACCGTACCGAACGCGGTTGAGGTGATCTCTCAGCTAGCGAAGAACTACCCGAACTTCATCGTCGGTGGCGGAACAGTACTGGATACAGAGACAGCAGCCCGCTGCGTGGATGCCGGCGCTCGGTTTATCACCAGTCCTGGCCTGGTGCCGGACGTGCTCGAATACACCCTCAAGAATGATGCACTCGCGATTCCCGGCGCACTCACACCCAGCGAAGTGATCGCTGCCTGGAAAGCAGGAGCAGATTTTGTGAAGATATTCCCCTGTGCGCAAGTAGGTGGAGACCAATACATTCGAGCCCTGAAAATCCCGCTGCCCCAGATCCCCCTGATCGCGTCCGGCGGAGTCAATCAATTAACCGCGGCCAACTTCATCTTTGCCGGGGCTCATCCATCGGAATTGGGTCGGAACTCATGCCGAGGAAGGCGCTGTCGACGCGCCAGGATCAGTGGATCCATGAGCTGGCGCGCAGATTCCTCGAGGCAGTGCGCAACGCGCGCATCCACATGAGCGGCACCGACGCAGACTAACTGCTAACGCAGGATGGCGCGCCGCTAGTTAGCCCTTCCCCTCTCCGGCGACGCGGGAGAGTCAGCCCTTCCACTCTCGGGCGACGCGGGAAAGGCCTTGCTGCCGTCGTTCAGCTCGAGGCGCAGGTAGTCCCAGACGACGCCGGAAGTGAGGTCTCCCGCGGGAACGGTAAACGTCACGGAGTTCTCGCCCGGTTTCAGCAGAGCGGCGTCGAACTTCTGGACGTATTGATACCAGACGCCCTTGTTGGTGTTGTAGCGCAGCGCGTTGGTCGCGACGGGATGGATGCTGCCGACTTCCTGTCCGTTGACTCCGATGGCGAGGCCGCCGTTGCCGTCGGCTCCAGCCAATGCCAGGCGCAGTACGGCAGCGCCCTTTGAAGCCTTGGGCATATTGAACTTGACCGTCCAGGTTGTCGCCTTGCCGCGGCCCCAATCCCGCCACATGTCCTGCGTGCCGGTTGGAGCGTTCACCCAGCCGAAGCGCTGGTTCAGAGGATCCTTCGCGGCGGGATTCTTCCAGGCGTCGGTGGTGGAGTGCGGCACCTCTTCGAAGAACCAGTCCTTGTGGTAGTCGCTCTTGCCGATGGTGTAGGTGATGTCGTTGGGGAACAGATCGCCGTAGCGCAGCGGCCAGCCCCACAGCCAATAATTGGCGCCGTCGCCCTTGAAGAATTTGTCGGCGGTGCGGTCCGGGTATCCGATCTCCCAGATCTGCTTGCCGTAGCGGACGGGCTGCCAATCGAGTTTGCCGAGGTCGAGCTTCTTGCCCGCTTCGACAGTGACGTCGGCCTTGGCGTATTCGCCGAGTACTCCGTCGGCGAAGGCGTGCAGGGTGTACTTGCCGGGGCGTACGTTGGCGATGGTGAACTTGCCGTCCTCGGGGCCGTCGGTCCAGAACTGGTAATAGTTGCCATCATGCGGCCAGGTGACGACCCTGCCGTTGCCGGCTCGTTGTTCGTACCCGCTTCCGGCGCCCAGGTAGTCGGGGTGGGCGAGGCCGATGGTCAGGTGAGCGAGCTTCTTGCTGGCGGCCTGCGGATCGTTGAGGACCAGTTGGCCGGTGACGGCGGCGCGTCCGTCTTTATGCGGATAGTCCACGCCGCTGACCCAGTCGTACGGCCACGCGGCCTTCACCGACTTCGACTTCTCCACCGCGTCCTGCCAGAGAGCGATGCTGTTGTCATGCCAGACTTGGGGCACCGCCGGCATGCCACTGCCAGAGGTCGCGACCAGCTTGTCGAGATCGGCCTGCGAGGCATCCTTCGCGTCGGCCACTGAATTGAAGTAGACGAAGATCGGTCCGACGACGTGCTTCCAGTCCTCGCCGGTGGGGATGTGGTTGCCTGCGCCGCCGGCGTAGTGGCCGGAGGTCCAGTAGTCGAGCAGGGTCCCGCTCATGTGGTCGATCAGATCCAGCTTCTCCGCGCCGCCGCCGATGTACTCATTCGACGGGTTGATGAAGTACACGCCGATGTGGTCTTTGGTGCTCGACCATCCCCAGGCGGTGAGCTTGTACATGATGGCGTTGTAGCTGTACTTGTGCTCGACGGAGTTGGCATAGACGCCCGAGAGCAGGATCCTCTGCTCCTTGGCGTGAATGACGACGCCTTTGCGCAGGTCCGTATCTTTAGTCATAAGCTGGTTGCGATCCTGGTCGACGGAGAGCCAGTCGAACGTGGGGTTCATCGACTCCAGGATGAAGCGGCTTTCGCCCTCGCCCGCCGGCGGGTAGTCGGCTTTGTGGGTGTACTCGGCGTACGTGTAGAAGCCGCTGGTGCCGCGCTCCAGGGTGTAGCGCGTCTCGATGTCCATGCCTCCGCCGCGAGGGCCTGCCGGACCGCCGGGGCGTGGACCTGCCGCGCCGCCGGGACCGCCGGGAGCACGTGGAGTTGACGGCGGGCCGCCGAGGGGGCTGGGGTTGTTGCGATCGCCGGGGTTCACGCCCTTCACGGAGACCTCGGCGCGTTCGCCGCCGTTGGTCGCGGGGTCAATGGTCACCATCGCCGTTACCGTGCCGGAGGGCACCTGCTCCCAGTACTCGCCGCGCGTCAGCACGCTGACGCCGTGATAGACCAGCAGCGACAGGTTGCCGTTGCGCTTGAGAACGCTCATCTTGACGATGCCGTTGTCCATCGTCCAGGAGTCGCCGTTGTCCGTGAGGGTGACCGGCGCGTTGACGGTGACCTTTTCGACTTTGGGCAGCGCGTCGGATCGCTGCGCCGATGCGCTGGATGACAGGAAAACTGCCGCGGCAAGAAACGTGGAACCAACGAGGAGCCTGGCTTTGCTCATGACGCAACCTCTCAATTTAACCCTTGAAACTGTTTCTGGATGCCCAAGAACTATAGCCGGGCGTCAACTTCCCCGTCAAAGCCAAACACGGAGTCGCGTTGGGAAAAGTCCGGCGCCTCATATGACACAAGTGCCGAGCGGCGCATAAGCTGGTGCCTGGCTGAACCAAGGAGACTCCATGCTGAAATCGCTCTTCCTCTCTCTATTGCTGGCGCCCGCCGCGCTGGCGACGGCTCAGGTGGTCTCCGTCGCCTATGCCGCGCCTTCCAATTCGATCGTTCTCGGCACCACGTTTGTCGATTGGGACTCGCTCGCAGCTAAGACTACCGCAGCCGGCCAGGTGCGCGCTGTCTTCGACAATCCCACCCCGACCCTCGAAAAGCTTGAGGTCCATATAACCACTCTGCTTCCCGGCATGGAGTCGCACCCGCCACACCACCATCCCTGGGAAGAGATGCTCCTCATCAAGGATGGGAACGTGGAGGTGTCGATCAACGACCAGAAGCACCACGCCGGCCCCGGGGCCCTCATCTTTTTCGCGTCGAACGACCCGCACAACCTCAAGAACGTCGGCGACAAGCCCGCCACCTACTACGTCATGGTCTTCGCCACCGGCCTGGTCCACACCACCCCTGAAAAATCAGCCGCCGAGCAGGCCGTGCCGGGGAAGCTCGCCTCCTCGGTCATCGACTGCAACAGCCTGCCCGCGACCCCGACACCGACCGGCTCTCGTGTCAGCGTAGTCAGTTCTCCAACCCTCACCTTCAGCGCGCTTGAGAGCCACATCACGACGCTGAACGCGGGCCAGAGCACAGCCTCCGCCATGGTCGATCCAGGCGACGAGTTTGTCATCCTCAAATCGGGCACCGTCGAGGTGACGGTCAACGGCGTCGCGTCCCGGATGAAAGAAGGCTCGGTCCTGTACTGGGCTCCCAACGACAAGCGGACCATCCGGAATCTCGGCACCACGCCCGCCACCTACCAGGTCATCAAAGTCATCTCGGACAAGTCGCCAAAGTAGCCAGTGGTGGGTAAGTTTGACTTAGCTTTGAAAGGGCGCGGCTTCAGCCGCGCCGCCACAGCCATCAAATCATGGGGACTTTAGTCCCCGAGGGAATGCCCGCGGCCCTCCCGCGACGCGGCTACCTCACTCCCACGCCAGCGCCAATAGGATTACACTTGCGCGAAGCCGACGAAAGGTAGCGTGATCCATGGAATCCCGAGCCGACGCCAGCCCCGCTCTCACCAAGCTATGGCCCGACGCGCGCACCGCTCTCAGCGACATCGTGCGCGATGGAATGCTGCTCGCGATCGGCGGCTTCGGCCTGTGCGGCATTCCCGAGGCTCTCATCATCGCCCTGCGCGACACCGGCGTGCGCAACCTCACCATCGCCAGCAACAACGCCGGCGTGGATGACTGGGGTCTCGGCCTGCTGCTGCAGACGCATCAGGTCAAAAAGATGATCTCCAGCTACGTCGGCGAGAACAACGAGTTCGAGCGTCAATTTCTGAGCGGGGAACTGGAGGTCGAGTTCTGTCCTCAGGGCACGCTAGCCGAACGCATGCGCGCGGGAGGCGCGGGCATTCCCGGCTTCTATACGCGGACCGGTGTCGGCACGCTGGTCGCCGAAGGGAAAGAGCACAAGGATTTCGACGGCGTCACCTACATCCTCGAGCGCGGCATTCACGCGGACGTGTCCCTGGTGAAAGCCTGGAAGGCCGACCTTCACGGCAATCTCATCTATCGCCGCACCGCGCGCAACTTCAATCCGCAGGCGGCCACATGCGGCAGAATCACCGTCGCTGAAGCAGAGATCGTCGTCCAACCGGGCGAACTCGATCCGGACGAGATTCACACGCCGGGAATCTTTGTGCAGCGCCTCGTGCACAATCCCCATCCCGAAAAGCGCATCGAAAAACGTACCACGCGCAAGGAGTAGCAGCGGGCTTCAGGCCGCGGTATCCAGCCCCCACGAAGAAGGGGCTTCAGCCCCGGGCCTGATATCCAGCGTCTGAATCTCCAGGCCCGCAAGCTCATCGCTGATACCCTAGCCTCACAACGGCCGCGGGAGTAAACCATGCAAAAGGGTGCACCGATCACAAAACGCGCAGGAACCGTAGGTCGGCGGATTCTCCGGGCACTGGTGTGGGCCGCCGCCCTGTGGGGCGCAGGTGCGCATCCACTCGCACACGCGCAGTCGTCAACTCCCTCGAACGCCGTGGTGCCAGCGCCCATCGATGCCGTGCCGCCAAAGATCAACTTCGACATCATCTCTTTCAAGCGATGTCCGCCCGACAAGTACGGAACCACCAAGGTGGATATGCCCTTGACGGCCGACTACCTCGCCTACCACTGCGAGTCGCTGTCGCGCATCATCTACTTTGCCTACTACGGGTCGGTCAAGGTCTACAGCCTCGACGGCCCGTATCCGAAGTGGGTGGACGACGACCGCTATGAGTTCATCGTCAAGGTGGCGGCAGAGGATTTTGCAGCCTGGCAAAAGCTGGACCTACCTGCCCGCCGCCTGGTCATCCGCAAGGTGCTGGCGGACACGGTTAAACTCAAACTCCGCGTGGACTACTCGCCCAAGGCCATCTACGCGCTGACCGCCACGAAGAAGGTCAACCTGACCCCCTACAAGCCCGGCGATCAGACCAAGTTGCCGGACGGCCGGGTCCAGGACGGCAGAAGACACGACTGGATCGGCTTCACCAGCTATTTTCAGGCCTTCACCATGGCGGACCTGGCGGAGATACTCACCGCCAACATGGACCGCGTCGTAGCCGACCACACCAACCTCAGCAGCCCATATACGTTTGTGCTGCCATTCGGCGGCAGCAACATGGAACCGGACACGCACCTGGGTGGTGAAGACGGGCCAACCATCAAGGATGGCCTCGAACAACTTGGCCTACGCCTGGAACCAGCCAAAGGCCCCGTCGAACGCCTCGCGATCGACCACATCGAAAAGCCTGAAGAAGACTAGCCCTCATCCCCAGACCCCTCTGTGCTCTCTCTCTTCCTCCGTGTTCTCTGTGATTAGCTTTGGCTGTTATTCTTGTTCCCAACTGCAAGGACCACCCATGCCCTGGACTCGCAACCAACTAGCCGCTCGTGCCGCGAAGGAGCTGCGCGACGGCTTTTACGTCAACCTCGGCATCGGCATCCCCACGCTCGTCGCCAACTTCATCCCGCCCGGAATGACCGTGACGCTGCAGTCCGAAAACGGCCTGCTCGGCGTGGGCCCATTCCCGCGCGAGCAGGAGGTCGACGCCGACCTGATCAACGCCGGAAAGGAGACCGTGACCTTCGTGCCCGGCGCCTCCACCTTCTCCAGCGCCGATTCCTTCGCCATGATCCGCGGCGGCCACATTGACCTCGCCATCCTCGGCGCCATGCAGGTCTCCGAGCGCGGCGACCTCGCCAACTGGATGATCCCCGGCAAGCGCGTCAAAGGCATGGGCGGCGCAATGGACCTCGTCTCCGGCGTCCGCCGCGTCGTCGTCCTCATGGAGCACACCACCCCCGACGGCGCCCCCAAACTGCTCCGCCAGTGCTTGCTGCCCCTCACCGGAACCGGCGTCGTGCATCGCGTCATCACCGATCTCTGCGTACTCGACGTCACCCCATCCGGCTTCGAAGTCATCGAACTAGCCGACACCGTAACCCGCACCCAGGTCGAGCAACGAACCGAAGCCCCCCTGACCTTTCGCACCCGTCCAGGAGGATAACGGCCATCCCGCGAAACCCAAGAGCTGGGCCCCCATCTCGCTTTTGAGATGGGGTTTAGCCCCCACCGACTGTCCTCCCCCACCGGTTGTCATTCTGAGCGCAGCGAAGAACCCCCGCATTCTGCCTGTGCCGCCACAAACTCCGGGGGTACCCCACCCATGCGCGAATTGCATCGTTCATGGATCCGATCCACTCTCAATCAAAAAGGGCCGAAGGCTCGTCCCATCCCAGTCTTGCATGTTGCCACCAGAGGCGTAACGATGGGTTACGTTTCGGCGGAGAGGCCGCATCCCTAGCCAAGGCCGTTTCGAGCCTGAGGCCCAGAAATGCTTTTCGCGAATTCCCTCAGCAAATTCGCGTGTCAAGCCCCACAACTCACAATTTCCCCTCTAACCTGCTTATCAACAACTACTTAGACAAACAAAATAGTTGCCGATTAGTTATGGTCAACCCTATATAATAGAGGTAGTAGTTAAGTAAAAGAGAACCAGAAAGCGCAAAGGCCCGGCCACCAGCCCGTGCCTATCTCTTTTGTTTAGACCATTTTACGTGTAAGCCTTTTGTTTAGAGTATTTTACAGGAAAAGCGCGGTTATGGACGTATTTTAGTCTATAACCCATTTGTTTTGACTATTTTGGAAGTAAGTCCTTTGTTTAGAGGATTTTGGTGGCATGAGCACCGCCCATGTCTATCTAAAAAAGGGGTTTACGTCCAGAGATCATGGGGAGCAAAAAAATCATTTCGTCCAAACAGGCTTGCGCTTCTCGAGAAACGCCGCAACGCCCTCGCGAAAGTCCGCCGTCTCGCGAGCCTGCGCGTTCGCCTCAAGCGCCGCCTCGATCGCAGCATCGAGCCACGCCTTATTCTGCGCAGCCAGCAACTGCTTCGTCGCTGCCAGGGCCTGCGGGCTGTTTGCAACAAGAGTCTCCGCCAGCACCTGAACTCGCTCGGCCAGATTCTCTGAAGGCACAACTTCATTCACCAGCCCCAGCCGATATGCCTCGGCCGCATCGAAGATCCGGCCAGTCAACAGCAGATCCCTGCTCCGCTTGTCGCCAAGCTGCAATGTCAGATAGGCCGACACGACCGCCGGCACAAATCCGATCCGCGCCTCGGTGAACCCGAACTTCGCTGCTGGCGTCGCCAGGGTAAAGTCGCAGATCGTGGCCAAACCCGTCCCGCCCGCAACCGCCGCGCCATGCACAGCCGCGATCGTCGGAACGGGCAACTCATACAGCGTCCGGAACAGCGTTGTGATTCGCTCCGCGTCCGCCCGATGTTCGGCGGCAGTTCTGGCCTCATGCAACACGGACAAATCGAGGCCGGAGCAGAACGCGTCGCCCGCGCCGGCGAACACCAACACGTGGCAGTTGTCCGCGGCGGCCGCTTCCATCGCCGCGATCAACTCCACCTGCATTCCGGGAGCCATCGCATTGCGCCGCTCGGGTCGATTCAGCGTAATGGTCCGTATTGAAGCCTTGTCCGTAACCAGAATCGTCGTGTAATTCAACCTGCCCTCCGCAGTTCGAAAGGAGCATACAATATCGAACCTACCGCAACGCTAGTTCACAACGGGTCCAAAACGTCTTGCGATCTCCGCACTCGCGCGCATCAACTCTTCCAGCGGCCCTACTGCGGGAAGTTTCGCGCCGCACTCACTCAGCGTCGCGATCAATGTCCCCGTAGGGATGTTCCCCACCAGCGCATCCTGCGCAAATGGACATCCGCCGAAGCCGCCGATCGCCGAGTCAAACCGCCTGCAGCCCGCCTCATACGCCGCGCGAATTCGCGTCGCTGCATTGGCTCGCCGCGCATGCAGGTGCACGCCCAACTCGATCTCGCCATGCGCCTCGCGAACGGCAGCAACCGTCTGGGCGATCTGCTCCGGAGTGGCGAGCCCGACCGTGTCCGCCAGCGAGATCTGCTGCACGCCCGATTCGGCAAGCAGATCGCAGGCGCTAACCACCTCGTCGATGCTCCACGGATCGCCGTACGGATTCCCGAACGCCATCGAGAGATACGCGACCACCTGCAGCTCCGCACTCTGCGCCAGCGTGCCGATCGCATCGAGCGCGTCCAGCGCCTGCTCCAGCGTCTGCTTTTGATTGCGCTCCAGAAAGTGAGGAGAGATGGAGTACGGAAACCCGAGCGTCCGCACCGCACCGGTCTCGATGGCGCGTTGCGCACCTTTCTCGTTGACCACGATGCCGATGATCTCCACCTCGCCGGACGGCAGCAGCTCCTCAAGCACCTGCTCCGAATCCGCCATTTGCGGGACTGCCCCGGGAGAGACGAAACTGACCGCGTCGATGTGTGTAAAGCCTGCGGCGATCAGCCTGCGCAGATACTCCGCCTTCACCTCAGTCGGAATCTGCGCGGGCAGTCCCTGCCAGGCATCCCGCGGACATTCGACGATCTTGATCAAATCACCCATCGCTCTTTCTCAATTCGCCTGTCGCCTTCAACCGCGGGATGGATGAACCTTCAGAATCTCGCGTGCGATGACCATACGCTGAATCTCGCTCGTGCCCTCGCCAATCGTACACAGCTTCACGTCGCGATAGAACTTCTCCGCCGGGTAATCCTTGATGAAGCCGTAACCACCGAACAACTGCACGGCCTCGTTGCAGATGTGCACCGCCACTTCGCTCGCAAACAGTTTCGCCATCGACGATTCGCGCGTCACCTTGCGCCCCGCATCCTTGAGCACCGCGGCCCGCTGCGTCAGCAGCCGAGCAGCATCCAGCTCCGTCGCCATGTCCGCGAGCTTCCACTGAATGCCCTGAAACTCCGCGATCGCCTTGCCGAATTGCCGTCGTTCCTTCACATACTTCAACGCCGCGTCGAGCGCGCCGCGCCCGATCCCCAGCGACAGCGCCGCAATCGAAATCCTGCCGCCATCGAGCACACGCATTGCATCGATGAAGCCCTCGCCTTCCGCACCCAGCAGGTTCTCCGCGGGAATCTCGCAGTCCTCGAAGATCAGCTCGCTGGTGTCACTGGCCCGCAAGCCCAGCTTGTTCTCCTTCTTTCCCGGCCGGAATCCGGGCGTACCCTTTTCCACGATGAACGCCGAGAGCCCGTGCGTGCCCTTGCTCTTGTCCGTTACCGCAATCACCACCACGACATCGGCGTAATGTCCGCTGGTGATGAAGGTCTTGTTCCCGTTCAGCACATACCGGTCGCCCTTTTTCACCGCCGTGGCGCGCGCGCCTCCTGCATCCGATCCCGATCCAGGCTCGGTCAGTGCCCACGCCGCCAGCCACTCACCGCACGCGAGTCGAGTCACGTACTTCTTCTTCTGCTCCTCATTCCCGGCCAGGAAGACGTGGTTCGTCCCCAGCGAGTTGTGCGCCGCAACCGTGAGGCCAATCGACCCGTCCACCGCAGACAGTTCCTCGATCGCAAGCACGTAGTCCACGTACCCCAGGCCCGCGCCGCCGTACTCCGGCGGAACGATGACCCCGAGCAGCCCCATCGCGCCCAGCTTCTTTATGGTCGCCAAGGGAAACTCGCTCGACTCATCCCAGGCCATCATGTTGGGCGCAATCTCACGCGCGGCGAACTCGCGAATCTCCCGTCGGAGATGCTCCTGATCCTCCGTCAACACAAACGGATACAGACTTTGCACCGACTCAAGCGCAACGCTCATCATTCGTCTCCTTCAGAATCAGATGCGAGTCCATGCCGGACAGTGTTGCGAAATCTCAGCCCAAGCGACTCCAATTCAAGTCTGCAGGACTCCCGGATTGAACCGGGGCACATCCGGGTTCAAAGCACACGCTTCCAACGCCGTAATCAGTACTTCTCTCGTCTTCGCCGGGTCAATAATGGCGTCAATCCAAAGCCGCGCCGCGCCATATCGTGGATCGGCCTGCGCGTCGTACGCAGCTTTGATCTCGTCGAAGAGGGCCTTCTTCTCCGCCTCTGTGAGCGCCTTGCCGCCGCGCTCTATCTGCTTCGCACGCACCTCGGCGAGCGTATTCGCAGCCGCAGCGCCGCTCATCACCGCATAGCGCGCCGTCGGCCACGCGAACAGGAACCGCGGATCGTAGGCCTTTCCGCACATTGCATAATGCCCAGCGCCAAAACTACCGCCCAGGATTACCGCGATCTTCGGCACGACGCTGGTGCTCACCGCCGAAACCATCTTCGCGCCAGCGCGAATGATTCCCGACCACTCCGCATCCTTGCCCACCATGAATCCGTTGACATCATGCAGGAACAGCAGCGGCACCAGGCTCTGATTGCAATCCATAATGAACCGCGCCGCCTTTTGCGCGCCTTCGGTATAGATCACTCCGCCAACCTCCGTGCGGAGCGTCCCGGCGGCTGGTCCCATCGCCACGGTCTGGCTCTGATTGATCTTCTGGTTGGCGACGATTCCAACCGCTCGGCCGGCAATGCGCGCGTATCCGCAAAGGACAGTCCTTCCGAAGTCAGTCTTGTACTCGTCGAACTCGCTGCGGTCCACGATTCGCGCAATCACTTCGCGCATGTCATACACGTTGCTCGCACCGGGCGCCGGGTTCAGCAAGCCATACACATCCTCGGCCGCAAACCTCGGCGCATCCAGTGCTGGATCGTACGGAACGCGGGAGAAGACCTCGGAAGCGTCTTTGTGCCGTTCGCCGATCTTCCCAACGAGCGATCGGAGACGCGCCAGGCAAGCCTCGTCGTTCGGCTCTTTGAAGTCGACCGTCCCCGAGATCTCAGCATGCATCGCCGCGCCGCCCAACTCCTCCGCCCCGGTCTTCTGCCCGATCGCGGCCTGCACCAGCGAAGGCCCGGCGAGAAACAGGCCCGATCCCTCGGTCATCAGCACCGTATCGGTCATCACCGGCAGATACGCACCGCCCGCGACGCACATGCCCATGATCGCAGTGATCTGCGGAATTCCCAGCGAGCTCATCACCGCGTTGTTCCGGAAGACCCGCCCAAAATCATCCGTATCCGGAAACACATCCTCCTGCAGCGGAAGGAACACGCCGGAAGAGTCCACCAGGTAGAGCGTCGGAATGCGATTTTCGAGCGCAATGGTTTGGGCGCGCAGCACCTTCTTCGCTGTCATCGGGAAGAAGGCGCCGGCCTTCACCGTTGCGTCGTTGGCGACGATCATGCACAGCCGTCCGCATACTCGCCCGAGTCCCGTCACCACGCCCGCGCCGGGAGCGCCGCCATACTCGCCATACATTCCATGGGCTGCCCAAAGGCCCAGTTCCAGGAGTTCTGTCCCTTCATCCAGCAGCAGCTTCAGCCGTTCTCTGACCGTGAGCCGTCCCTTTGCATGCTGTGCCTTCGCCGCATTCGCTCCGCCGCCCTTGCGGATCGAATCCTCCTCCGCGCGCAGTGCCGCCATCAACGCCGCCAGCGCCTCGCGGTTCGTCATCGCCCGCGGAGCATGCGAATCCAGTTTTGATCCCAGACCGTTGTCAAACTTCACGTCGCACGCCCTGTCGCTGTCCCCGAAAGCTCGAAGAGAATATACTCCAGTGTCCGCTTGAGAGAGACCGAAACGCAAGAGTCATTTACTCCCACCGAAGTGCTAGCGGTGAGTCGCTTTTGTGTCTGCATGCGGGATGGATGCGGTCGCCAGCCCCCGACTGCGGCCTCAGTGTGGGTTGACAGCGATGCCGACCGGATCGCCCAGTAGTGCCTTCGCTTGACGGATTCATGATGCAAACGAAAGCCCGCCGATGCGGCGTTTCATCCAAAGTGCACCCTGCACACTAAAATCAGATGAGAGTAGCGCGGGTCGCACATAACTCCAAGCCCGCTGCGTGGTGGAGTCTGTATGGTTTTCAGTTCTAAAAGCCTCTCGATTCGCAATCTCAACGCGTTGACGGCGATCGTGATAGTGATGCTTCTTCCCGTAACCTCCCTGCCCGCGCAGCAGGCTCCCGCGCCCGACATCAAGGTCAGTGTCCGCCTGGTCACGCTGGACGTTGTGGTGACAGACAAGAAAGGCAATCTCGTTACGAACCTGAACAAGGATGACTTTCAGGTCTACGAGGATGCGCAGCGGCAGGCGATTCGTACCTTCGAGCCGCCGAGCGCCCACCTGATGCCGCAGGCGTCCGATGGAAAGTCGCGCGTAGTGGTCACTTCTGCGGCCGATCTCCCCAAGATTGGCAACGCCCCGGTCACCATCCTGGTGCTCGACGAACTGAACACTGCGTTTTCGGACATGTCCTTCGCTCGGCAGTCGCTCGAAAAGTTTCTACATGCGCAACCTGAGATACTCAACCAGCCCACCGCGCTGCTCGTTGCCAACAACACCAAATTCCAGTTGCTGCAGGACTACACCCAGAAGCGCGCAGACGTCCTTGCCGCGCTGAAAGCCCACTTTCCGGAGTATCCCTGGAAGATGGCCAATGGCGGCAAAGACGGTGCCAACGCAGTCGAGCGCATCGTACAGTCGCTCTCCTCTCTCCTACAGATTGCGGAGGCGACGCGCGGGACTCCCGGCCGCAAGAATGTGATCTGGGTTGGCGTCAACGCGCCGGGCGTCGATCTCAGCAACGCCGATCCCGTCACCGTCAAGGAGATGAATGACGTCGTCAAGCGCGTCACCCAGACGCTGCTCGCCACCCGCGTCGCCGTCTACTATATAGACCCGACCATCAATAGCGCCGCCACCGTCGGCATCATGGTCCCCGACGACTCCGACGATGGCGACACCTTTGTCGCTACCGACCCGTTCAGCGCCGACATCAACTTCAACGAGTTTGCCCCCGCGACCGGCGGCAAGATCTTCATGTCGCGCAATGACGTCAACAATGAGATCGCGACCTCGATCGACAACGGCAACACCTACTACTCCATCTCCTACTCGCCCACCAACAAGAGCGAGGACGCTGCCAAATTCCGCAACATCAAGATCAAGCTCTCCAATCCCAACCTGATCGCCACCACGCGCGAGGGCTACTATCCCGAGGGCGAAAACGCCAACAATGTTGAGGCGGATTCGACACTGGATGCGAATCAGCGCAAGAGCATGCTGCAGATGGAGCTGTCGCAGGCAGCAGTCAGTGCGATGGCTTATAACGGCCTGTCCGTTGGCGCTGAGAAGAGTGTAGACAAGAAGCTGTGGCAGATCAGTGTGGATGGAAAGAATCTCTCCTGGACCTCAGCGCCCAGCGGCATGCTCGTTACCGAGGTCACCGCCATGGCCGTTGCGTTTGACGATCGCGCAAACGGTAGCAAGGGCAAGTACCGTGAGGGGGGAAAGAGCAAGATGCTCGGCCATGTCTCGCGCGAACTGCAGAGCGAGCGCACGGCCGGTTCCTCTGTCGGCGCCGTCGTTTTCCAGCTTCCCGTGGAGATTCCCGGCGGCACCACGCGCGTGCGGATCGTCATGCGCGATGCCGTTTCGGGCAGGATTGGTACCTACGACACCACGCCCTGATTTTTTCGGCCAACCTCCTTCCGGCGGCCGCGAACTCCTATCCGGGCGAATGTCTACACCTATGTGCAGGATGACTGGCGCACGACCCCGAAGCTTACGCTCAACTACGGCATCCGCTATGAGTTGCCGTTTGCGTGGCATTCTGCGGATAATCAGGGCGTTACCTTCGCTCCAGGATTCCAGTCCAGAGTCATTCCTTCGTTACGCCGCCGAGTACGCAATCCATCAAGGTGACCCTGGCCGACAGCAACACTCCGCAGGTAAGCCATTCGATCAACTTCACCCTCAACGTCTGCAACATCAACGTTGGGACATCGTGCCAGACTTTCTAACGCAGATACAGGTGAGAACCGAAGCCGTCGCCGAAGTATCCGCCCTGGTAAACGCACGCCTTCAGAGGCTGCTGAAGAAGCCATTTCTATTGCTCTTGCCTCTGAGATCGTCTGTTGCTCTTGCTTCTGAGATAGGTCCGGGCTTCAGCCCGGACATTAGCCCTCGGGCGAGGATGTGGGCTTCAGCCCCCGGGACATGCCCTCCTGCGCTACATGAGCCCCGCCTTGTCCAAAGCCTTGGATTCACCTACCGCCCAACGAGCATGTTCTGCTTAAGGGCACGGGTTTACCCGTGAGACTGCCGCATTCAACCACTCTGCCAACCTGCCATAAATAACCGCTTATGGCGGCACCTCAACCTTACACCGGCCTCCCAAATCATTTCTCGCGAAAAACCTCAGCAAATTCGCGTGTCAAGCCCCCAAATGACGTAACTCCATGATCCACAAGGGAATAGAGTTGGCATACTAGTTATGGTCAACCTGCTACAATTAAGGTAGTAAGTAAATGAAAGGCTCAGCCACGCGGCTGGGCCTTTCGCATTTAAACCACGGTCCGGAGCAAACAAAGGACCGATCCAGACCTAACGTCTTTAGAAAACGTACTTTAGGACCTAGGTATGGGGGGTGGGGTACGCCACCAGCTGAAACCAAAACCGCCGGCCCAACGCTTAAGCCACATAGAATGATATATTTGACTATAACAACTGTAGAATCAAATATTTACAAGAATAAGTTTTGGCATCTAGCTGCAAACACGCCACTTAGGACCACCGCCCTCCGGGGGGGTTACCTTCCAGGGGCTCACGCTCAAAACGTCAGCTCCCAAAGAAACTCGGCTTTACTCACAGGATGTTCTGTAGATGCGGCGAGCCGTTGCCCTCGCGTCTCCAACGTCCCCTTGTCTACGGATCCGGGCTGTCCTGGCCCCATAACAACATTGGGTTCGATCTTCGTGGTTGCGTCGGCAGGAGACTGGAGACCGACACGCAGAGCCGCATCACCAACCTGGAAGGTGAATTTGTTCTTGCCGGCCTCCTGGATCGTCGTATCCGAGTGCAGCAATTCGGTGAATGCGCGCGGCTCCGAGGTTTCAATGCTGTCGGTAACGGTCAGCCTTCCTGCGGTATATCGCAGTGTCCGCTGATACTTCGTCAGACCCACGCTCTTCGCATACACGGGCGCGCCTTCGCCGGTAAACTCAAACCCGTTCGCATCCGCGCGCACCGACGTCAGCCGCGCACGGTTCAGTTGCGCGTAAGGAATTCCGCCCCAGACGTCATGCGTCCCCTCGGCGCCCTGGCCGTGTCCGTCGACCAGCAGCGTGTTGTGTTCGACCGTCTTCGGCGTTCCCGCATAGCCCGAGTCGCCCGTCAGGTACTTGCCGTGCGCAAACAGGATGAAGCTGTTCACATCCGGATGAACGTGCCCATCTTCAAGATGCCAGTCCGGATACTTTGCCACCAGCGCCGTCGTCTCATGTCCCTCAGGAGGTCCGCACTTGAACGCCACAGCCGTCGCCTTCGCGCTCCAGTCGTTGCGCCAGAACGCGACATCCGCATCCTCGAATCGATGCCAGGGAGAAAGCTTCGTGATCGGCGTCGACGCCAGATGGTTGTCGCGCCACACCACCGACCACCACTCCTCGGCGTTTGCCTGCTTCAAGTCGTTCTTCATCCAGTCGGCGACGCCCTCGGTCTGCGGATCGTGAAACTCCGTGGCCAGGTCGTAAAGCACGTTGTAGTTGGTGAGGAAGTGTCCGTCCGGATGGCTGCGTTCGTAGTCCTCGCCTTTCTTCGCTCGCGTGATCGGCCCATCGTAGACATCGCCGAAGTCGAACATCGACTGTCCGCCCGGCAGCAACGAATGGGCCGCGTACAAGTACATATTCCGCAGCCCGGGGCGGTCGAAGAGGTCTTCGCCCGTCACATGCTTCTGCGCATCGAGGTAGTGAACGATCCACGGCGTCGCAAAGATCCAGTACTCATAGCCCTCGTAGTAGTAGCCGTCATGCGAGTAGGTCTCGAGCACGCGATCGTAGATGGCCCGCGCCTCTTTGGCCCACTCCGCGGCTTCCGGCACCTCGCCGTACACCGCATAAGCCGCGATTCCCAGCCCTGCCATCGGAATGAACGTGTGGTTCTGGCTGTAGGCGATCGTCCGGCCCGGCTTGGTCTTCCAGTACACGTACATCAGGTGGCCCTGCGTGGCCAACTTCGCGCGATACCGGTCCCGCTCCGCCGGCGTCAGGTCGTTGTAGAGCAGGTCGTAGCCCACGCCGAGTCCATAGAGCAGATGCCCCGCGGCCAGATCCGTGTTCGGCTTGTTGAAGCTGTAGCCCCACACGTCGTAGCTAACGGCCGCATCCATATATACCTTTGCCGCCTTCAGGTACTTTGGATCGCCCTCCATCTTGTAGGCGAAGGCCGCTTCCGCGATCCCCATCGCGACCTCATTCTGCGCGCGCCGCTGCTCGGCCGGTGGTGGTGGCGGTGGAACCTTGAGCGCCCGGATGTTCGTCAAAACCCGCTGCCACTCTGACTTGTCGGAGCCATGCACCTTCAGTCGCAGCGCGGCCAATTCGGCGTCCGTGAAGTAGACCCGCGGGTGCACTCCTGCCAACTCATCCTTGGGGCTGGCCTTCACCGTGGCCAGCAAATCCAGCAACGGAGCCTTGCCCTTGGCGCTGGGAGTGTCCTTGGGCCCAAGCGATTCGTGCGCGTCCTGCGCTACCGCCGAACCCGCCAATGCCAAGCCCAGAACCGCCGTCGCCGCCAGACTGATCTGCCCCACTTTCATCCATCTCTCCTCTGCATAAGTAACCCGCGATGACGCATTTTCAGGCCATCAAGAATCCTACTCCCAGCGCTGCGTCCGATCTGTTATCGTTAGCACCGGATGACGCTACCACACGACGCGTACGCTGGAAAAATTGCCGGAACCCGCGGAATTCCTGGCCTGCGTTGGTGGATCATCTTCCTGATCTTTCTCGTCACCTGCATCAACTACATCGACCGCAGTTCGATAGGTTTGCTGGTCACGCGCTTCGGTCCCGACATCCACGTCACTGCGCGGCAGTATGGCTTCGTAAGCAGCCTCCTTTTGCTGGCTTACACGATCAGCCAGAGCGTGAGCGGACGTCTCTACGACCGCTTCGGGGCGCGCATCGGCTTCAGCGTCTCCATCATTGTCTGGTGCGTGGCGGCGATGGCCCATGCTTTCATCACCGGGATTGTGAGCTTTGCCATCTGCTCTTTCTTTCTCGGCCTTGGCGAAGCCGGCAACTGGCCTGGCGCCGCTAAGGTTATCGCCGAGTGGTTTCCGCAAAAAGAGCGGGCCCTCGGGATGGCGATCTTCAACGGCGGCGCATCGATGGGTGGCGTCATCGCGTTTCCCCTGGTCGCCACCTTCCTCGAGCCGCACTTTGGTTGGCGCAAGACATTCCTGATCATTGGTTCGGTCGGCTTCGTATGGCTGGCCGCGTGGCTGGCTGTCTATCGCCCGTTATTTCAGCATCCGCGTGTCACGCGCGAGGAACGCCTCCACATTAGCGAAGGCCAGCCCAAGAGTGATGCGAGCAATGTTCAGCCGATCTCTCCGCGCGCTTTGCTCTCGCTGCGGCAGACGTGGGGCATTCTGCTGGCGCGGTTCTGCGTCGACCCGGTGTGGTGGCTTTACATGCTCTGGCTGCCGACTTACCTGAAGGAGGTCCGCCACTTTTCGCTGAAGGACGTTGGCGCATCGGGATGGTTGCCCTATCTCGCCGCAGCCGCCGGCGCGCTCTTCGGCGGATGGGCCGCAGGACGTCTGATCCGATCCGGAATGAGCATTAACGCCGCGCGCAAGACCGTCGTGAGCGTCGCCGCCTGCATGATGCCCTTCGGCATCCTGGCTGCGCGCGTTCACTCGGCGCACGCCGCTTTGGCCTGCATCACGGTTGTGCTATTCGGCTTTCAGATGTGGATCTCCAACGTACAAACGCTTCCCAGCGACTTCTTCTCGCAGGCCTCAGTGGGCGCTGTAGCAGGCATGGGAGGCACAGCCGCAGGCATTGCCAGCCTGCTGTTCAATCTTTCCACTGCGCCGTTGGCCCGCCACTTCGGCTACGGCTTCGTCCTCACGATTGCCGGGCTGCTCGCACCCGTCGGCCTGCTGCTTCTCTTCGTGGTGGGCGGCGATATTCATCGGCTACCCCTTCCGGAGACGCGCGTCGAACCGCTTCCGGCGTAACCTTATCCAAGACAATTTAAGACAGAAAGAGATACTCCTCTCATGAATGTTTTCAGCAATAAGCTCGCCCTCGTCTTTGGCGGAGGCCGCGACATCGGCGGCGCCATTTCGATTGCCCTCGCCAAGCGGGGCGCACAGGTTGCGCTCAGCTACAACAGCTCCGACCCGCAGGAGACCATTGCCGCGATCGAAGCCGCAGGCCAGAAGCCCCTGGTGCAGAAGGTCGACGCGCTCGACACGGCTGCAGTTCGAAACTTCGCCGCCTGGGCGCAGAAGGAATCCGGCAAGCCGATTGGCGTGCTGGTGAACGTGGTTGGCGGCCTGCTCGCTCGCAAGAAGATGGACGAAATGGACGACGCCTTCTGGGATACCGTCTTCAGCCTCAACGTAAAGAGCGTCTTCGCGATGACGCAGGCTGCACTTGCCTTGATGTCGGATGGAGGTGCCATCGTTAATGTCTCGTCGCAGGCGGGTCGCGATGGCGGCGGGCCCGGCGGCATCGCCTACGGTGCGTCGAAAGGGGCGATCATGAGCATGACGCGCGGCCTAGCCAAGGAACTCGGGCCGCGAAGGATTCGAGTCAACGCAGTCTGCCCGGGCATGATTGCCACCAAATTTCACGATGACTTCACCAAGCCTGAAGTCCGTCAGCGGGTCGCCGGCATGACGCCGCTCGGGCGTGAGGGGCAGGCCTCGGAGGTCGCGGAACTCGTTGTCTACCTGGCGTCGGATCAGGCTTCGTTCGTCAATGGCACGTGCGTCGATATCAACGGCGGCATCCTGTTCAGCTAGTGAAAGACAATGGAGTGACCCATCGGTTGAAGCTGTCGCGAATTGTTCTCACTCTTCTGCTGAGCGTAGGGATCTCCGGCTACGCTCAGCAAGCCCCCGCAACTGAGGCATCCAGCAAAGTCGCTGGGGCCGAGGCAACCGAGTCCAAGGCCGGCACGCTGCCGCCCGGCCTGCCGAAGATCAAGCCCGTCGAGCACAAGGACATCATTTATCGACAGATTCGGGGCCAGGATTTAAAGCTCGATGTCTATGAACAACCGGGCGGCAAGCCGGCTCCTGTCGTGGTCTATTGGCACGGAGGGGCGTGGTGGAAGGGCGAGCGTCCCGCGACCTACGGTAGCTTCCGCGCGCTGCTCGGCATGGGTTTCTCTGTTGTCAGTGTCGACTATCGGCTTACGGATGTGGCGCTCGCCCCCGCGGCGGTGCAGGACGTCCGATGCCCGCTGGCCTGGGTGAAGAAGAACGCAGCCGAGTACCACTTCGATGCCAGCCGCGTTGTCGCCTACGGCACGTCTGCCGGCGGCCATCTTGCTCTGATGGCCGGCTTTCTCCCGCCGAAGAACGGTATCGATCCGCCTGAATGCGGCGAAGTTCCGCAGGTTGCCGCGGTCATGGACTACTACGGGATACCCGACGTCAAAGGCGTAGTTACCAGCGGCATTCCGTTGAGCAAATCCACCGTGCGCTGGCTGGGCAATGAGCCGGAGATGCTCGGCCTCGCCGCTCAGATGTCGCCCGTGACCTACCTGCGCGCCGGCCTGCCTTCGGTGTTCATCGCACACGGCGATGCCGACCCGACGGTTCCATATCAGCAGTCGATCGACCTAAGGAAATCGTTAGAATCGCTGCATGTGCCCGTGACTATGGTCACAGTGCCTGGCGGCGTCCATGGCGCGTTCCCGCCCGATCAGACTCTCCGGATCAACGAGGCTCTGGAGAAGTTTTTTCTCCAAAATCACATCATCACGGCGACTCCCAAGTAGCGCGTATTCGCGCCTGCCGACGCCCATGACAGCCCGCTGAGTCTCCCGCAGCGCACCCGCCAGGCGCACTGGCGGCTCCTCCGTCGGATCCATAGCGTTAGAAGAATATAGTTCACACTGTCTACAATTGCGGCTAGGATGAATTGAACTTTTGTTTGTATCTTGGTCAAACAGTCTACCTAGCTGAGTTTTCCTTTTGTGACTGGAAACTAAATCGCTCAATGATCGTCTCAAAGTTGACCGAAAAATCTTCTTCTGTAAAGAGATCCGGTATGTCACGCAACTCATCTACCCGCTTTGCCTTTACCGGCAATCGGAGCGCTTCTAACAAGACGCCGCGCGAGATCAACCGCAATCTAGTCTTTAATCTGATTCGTACCCACCAGCCGGTTTCACGCGCCGACCTCGCCAGGCTCTCCGGTCTGCAGCGCAGCACTGTCTCCCTCATCGTAGAGATTCTCATCCGCGAGCGCTGGATCTTTGAAGGGTCGACAGGACGCCTGCCTCGCGGAAGACGCCCGACCTTCCTCCACCTCAACGATCAGCGCGCCGTGATCGCCCTCGACATCCACACCTCGCAAACCACGGTTGCCGTGGTCGACCTGGGCGGCAAGATCGTCGCCCAGAACATCGTCGTTCTACCGGACGATCCAAGCAAGGCCGTCGGTACGATCGTACGCGAGGTGAAGAAGGTTATCGCCAGCAACGGCCGCTCCTTCGATGGCATTGGGATCAGCGTTCCGGGACGCCCTGAGCCCAACCCCGAGCATCCCGTCTTTACACCCAGGATCAAGTGGTCCGTGCTGAGTTTGCAGACGCGGTTGCAGCGCGCCACTGGCTTGCGCGTCAAGATGGAGAATGTTGCCAACGGCTGCGTGCTCTCCGAAGTGTGGTTCGGCGACAGCGACGGCGTTCACGATCTGGTCGTGGTCAATGTCTCTGAAGGCATCGGCGCCGGCATCTTCGTCAACGGCCGCATTCTGCGGGGTAAGGATGGGATGGCGGGCGAGTTCGGCCACATCCAGATCGAAAGCGATGGGCCGCTCTGCGCCTGTGGGGGGACCGGCTGCTGGGAGAGCTTTGCTTCCAATCGCGCCGGGCTGCGATATTACCAGGAGCTCAGCGGCAAGCCAGCGCTGCCGACCTTTGAGTCGCTGTTGCGCCTGGCCCAGAGCGGCGATGCCGTCGCCATCAGCGCAATTGACAAGATGTTTCTGTACCTCGGGCGTGGTTTGCGTATGATCGCCGCCGCACTGGCACCCACCGAAATTGTGGTGGTCGGGGAGATCACCAACGCCTGGTATCTTTTCGGGCCGAAGATTGAGGCCGAAATGAAGCACAATTCGCTGCCCGGCAGCCCCAGACTGCGGCCTTCCGTGGAAGCGAGTACGGCTCGCCTGCGCAGTGCCGTTGCCCTGGTGATGAATGAAGGTTCTATCTAAAGGAATTCGATGATGTTTGACTTTCCCGGAATCTGCGTCGCTGCGTGTTTGACGCTTTCTTCTCTAGTTGCCTCGTCTTGCGCGATGGCGCAGGTGGTTCAAGCGCAGAATGCGGCTGTGACTGCACCGTCGCCTGTAGATCGCGCCGCCGTGGGCGATGCTCCCGACGATCCGGGCCCCCTGGCGCACGATCTCTCAGCCAGGTTGAAGCCCACGGACATCCACGCCGCCATGAAGAAGGTCGCCGACTGGCAACTCCGCGTCGCCAAACCGAAGTTCAATCCGCAATAGGGGTATTTACTTGAC
>PKWK01000151.1 GCA_003133205.1 Granulicella sp.
CGCGGATCGGAATCTTCAGCCGCCGGCAGGTCTCCACGATGGAGGCGATGGCCGCCACTTCCGGCCCGGCGTCCTTACTCCCGACGTGGATCCAGTTCTTGCGGCCCAGCGCCACCGGTCGCATCGAGTTCTCCGCCAGGTTGTTGCTCAATTCCAGTTCTGGATACTCCAGGAAGCGCGTGAGCTTCCGCCACAGCGAGAACGTGTACTTCGCCGCTTTACCCAACGCACTCGAAGGCAGCGCACTGGTGCGAACCGTCTCGATCTCCTCACTGATGGTCGCCAGTAATGGCGTGGCTCTCTCCAGCCGCAGTGCATGCCGCCCGGCGTGATCGAGCTTCCGTTCGCGCGCCTCGGCGTCGATACCGAACAACTCATCGATCCACGCCACCATGCGCACGGCGACGACATCGCCGGGGTCGAGTTTGGCCGCCTCGAAGAACTTCCTCCTCGCGTGCGCCCAGCAGGCGGCATGCACCATCTTCGGCCCGCCCACGCCATTGTAGGCGATATAGCCGTCGGTCTGCAAAATGCCCTCGAACTGTCCCAGGAATTTCTTTGGCCCTTCGCGTCCACGCCCCAAGCGGAAGTCGAATACCACTCCGCTTCCCGGTCTGCCGTATTGCCACAGATACGCCTGATGGTTGTGGCCGCTTCCGTCGTGCATCTGCACGTCCACGGTTGTCTCATCCGCTTGAAGGTAACTTCCTCCGAGTAACTCGCGGCGCATCACGGAGACGATGGGACTGAGTAACTCGCCCACCCGCATCACCCATCCATCCAGCGTCGCCCGGCTGATCTCGACGCCCGCCTCGCGATCCAGAATCGCGCTCTGGCGGTACAGCGGCAGATGATCGCTGTACTTCGCCACCACCGTGTCGATCACCACCCGGTCGCTCGCCAGTCCCTTCTCGACGATCCGGGCCGGCGCCGCGGCCGCCGTCACGCCGCCTTCCTGGCAGCATTTGCAGGCGCGCTTTTCGCGCTTGGTCACCACCACGAAGTACTTGGCGGGCTCGACGTCCAACTGCTCGCTGGTCTCGTAGCCGATCACCGCCGTCTCCTGGCCGCAGGCCTTGCAGGTGCGCTGTTCCGGCGTGCAGGCGATCACGCGTTCCACACGCGGCAGTTCGGCCGGCAGTTCCTGCCGTCCTGGATGTTTGCGGCTCTTCGCCCTTGCCGCCGGCAGTGGCTCGCGCTGGCTCTCCGCACGAACCTCCAGGCGGCTCACCCCGGGCTCCAGTTCCAGAAGCTCCAATTGCGCGGAGTCGAGCTTCTCGCTGCCGGGGCCGTACTTCTTGATCCGCTGCAGCCGCAACTGCGCTTCCAGGGAGAGGATCTTCATCTTGGCCCAGGCGAGTTCATTCTGGAGCTGGATAATCTGCTCGGGTTGGGAGGACGAACTGGAAGAGAGGCCGCTCATGCGAGGTAAGTCTTAGTATAACTCGAATGACGGCTACTTACAAGCAATGTGCGTGGATCACTTATGCGGATATCTGTGTCTCTTGAGCGGCCTTCCGATACCATGGGCGGCGCGTGGTGTCCGCCAGATCGATGCCGCCCAGCAGCAGCGCCAACTCTTCGTGGCTGAGCGCTACCTTCGTCTGCGTGTCGGCGGCCCGCGGCCATCGGAACCGCCCCTTCTCCAGACGCTTGGCGCATACCCACAGGCCGCTGCCATCCCAGAACAGCAGTTTCAGACGATTGCGTTGCGCGTTGGCAAACAGGAAGACATGCCCGCTCAGAGGATCGCATTGCAGCCGGTCGCGCACCAGACCGTAGAGGCCCTCGAAGCCTTTGCGCATGTCCGTGGCCCCCGCTGCCAGATAGATCCGCGTTGCCGGTCCCCAACCGAACATACTCAGACCCGCTCTAGCACGGCCAGCAACTGCGCCAACGTGCGGGCGTCAAACCGGCGCGCAACTTCGATTCGACGGCCGCTTTTCAGGGCCACCGTCAGGCCGCTGGCTCCTCCGCTCTCCGCCGCCGGGCCACTGCCGGATACCTCGACCTCCAACCAGCGGACGCCGGGCGCGGCATTGGCTTGCGAATGCCGTTTGCGATAGCGAGCCAGCGTGGCCAGGCTCAGGCCCCGCTCGTGGCAGAAGTCAACGCGGCTCAGTCCGCTGGCTTCGTATTCCGCCACTAGTTGCTCGGCTTCCCCGCGACTCCGGCGCCGCCGGACCGATACCACCTGCCCTTGTTCGTCCACCCCATCACTGCATCACCAATGCCCGCTGCTGTACAGATGGTGTTGGCTTGACGCATACGCTCGAGCGATCATTGAAGTGGCGCGGGCAATTGTCGAGGGGCGACTCGATCTGGAAGGGCTTGTCCAACTGGACAATCGGCAATGTGTTGAACGCCTGGTCGCAATACGCGGGGTAGGACGCTGGACGGCAGAGTACGTGTTGCTTCGTGGCCTGGGAAGGACCACTGTATTTCCGGGTGATGACGTCGGCGCCCGAAACAACTTGGAACGTTGGCTGTGCCTCAGAAACAGGCTCGATTACGATCGCGTACAGAAACTTCTGCGGAAGTGGAAGGGTTATGGTGGCCTAATCTTTCTCCACTTGCTGCTCAAAAGCCTCGACGAAGCCGGATGCCTAGGTTTACCACGCCTCCTGTCGCAACCGATCACGGGCGGGTCAGGCTGAAACCACTTTGCCCGGAGACTCGACTTGCGAAATCCGCTGAGCTTTTAGTGTTAGCATTCTATCGCGGCGTCCGCGAATCTGCACCCGTGCCGTTGAACGATCCCTATCTGGGAGGGAGCCTCCACTATCACCATGCCTGAATCCGCACCAGCTTGTGAGCATCTCCGCAAGGACCATCGAGTCATCGAGGA
>PKWK01000231.1 GCA_003133205.1 Granulicella sp.
CCGTAGTGTGAACACGCCCTAGCAGGAGTTAGTAATCGCAATAAGACGACTTAGTGACTTCGGAAACATAGTAAACTTCGCGCAAGGTGGCGATTTAATTGGGGGAAGAGTGAGAAATAACCGCCTTTTGACCACGCATGCAGAGGAATAGCCTAGAGATCGCCGCCGCGCAATTCATAAATAAAGGTGACTATTTGCGTAGAGTAAATACTAATAAACTGAATTATTTTATCTATTGAATGCAACCTTTTAATTATATGTTCAATCGTATACATTGTTACGCGCTAAGTGCCAACAAAATAGAGTATCTGCAGTCGACACTTAAGTCGGGCAGCCACCGGTATGCGACATGGAAGAAGGCAACAAAATGAAGCAATTCGCAGGGCGAGTGAAATCACGCACGCTTATCACAGCACTACTCCTGGCCGGCTGTGCAGGTGGATTGAATAGCAGTTTAATGGCACAAACCGCTCCCGCGGTGATCTTCACCAATCCAAGTAACGACGCAATGGGTGTACCGACCAGTATCAATAACAGTAAGAATATTGTGACCGCAACGGCACTCACTGCAACCTTCAGCCAGCCAATGAATCCCTCCACGATCGACTCGTTGCAGGCCGGACAGCAGCTCACGTTTACACTCACGGACGCATCGGGAAACAACGTACGCGGCACCGTCGCAATGGATGTAACAAACACGGTCGCAACCTTCACGCCGACCGCACCCGCTCTGAACCCGAACACCGGCTATGTCGCAACCGTCACTACTAAGGCTGCGAGCGCCGGTGGTATTAGGATGGCCAGGCCAGTTACCTGGAGCTTTATGACCAAGAACGTCCCATTTACCGGCCAGACCCCTGTAAGTCTGGGAACTTCCGGTACCTTCGCTATCCTGACAAAAACAGGAATAACGGACGTTTATGCCTCTAGAATTAATGGAAATGTTGGCTCCAGTCCAATTACCGGTGCCGCCGTGCTTCTTACTTGCCCGGAAGTGGCCACAGGAATCATCTACACCGTGGACGCGGCTGGCCCTCTGCCCTGCAGAACGACGAATGCCACGTACCTGACTACGGCTATCGGCGACATGGAAATCGCATACGCTGACGCCGCTGGACGATCGTTGCCCGATTCAACTGAACTTGGCGCAGGACAGATCGGTGGACTAACCCTCGCTCCTGGCCTCTATAAATGGAGCAGCAACGTCCTGATCTCAAACAGCGTCACCCTCTCAGGAGGACCGAACGATGTCTGGATCTTCCAGATAGCCGGAGAGCTTAACCAAGCTAGCGCTACCAAGGTGATCCTGGCCGGCGGTGCGCTTCCCAAGAACATCTTCTGGCAGGTTGCCAGAGGCGTTGCCATTGGAACGACCGCGCATTTTGAGGGAGTCCTGCTGGGTCAAACATTGATCGCGGCCAAGACTGGCGCATCGGTGAACGGCAGGCTGTTGGCACAGACTGCGGTCACTCTTGAGCAGAATGCGGTTAACCAGCCTGCTCAGTAAAGGGGTTCCGTCGGGCGGCCAATATCCAGGGCCACGCGATTCCGTTCGATGGACTACAGACGCGCCCAGCCATGCTGGGCGCGTCGCTTCGTCTGCCCCTGGTTTGTCTGTGTTGGGTCGTCGCGGGGGGTAAAGTACTTGTATGGCCGAAGTGGAGACTGCCTCAATGCAAAAGGCGGGGGAGCCGCGACCGACGGACGCTGCTGCCGAAGCGGCTGCGCCTCTGGCCGAGTCGATTTCGATCATGGCGCGTTTGCGTGGGCCGGGCGGTTGCCCCTGGGATCGCGAGCAGACCTTCGACTCGATCAAGCGACATACGCTGGAGGAGACGTACGAGGTCTTCGACGCGATCGAGCGGCGCGCCTGGCCGGATCTGAAAGATGAGTTGGGCGACCTGCTGCTGCAGGTGTTGTTCTACGCGCAGATGGCGTCGGAAGCGGGCCACTTCGACATTGGAGATGTTGCGGCCAACTTAAATGCAAAGCTGGTGCGACGGCATCCCCACATCTTTCCCGTGGATAGGGAGTTGGCGGACGCGGCCGACGCGGACGCAGTATTGCGCAACTGGGAGCAGATCAAGCGGACAGAAAAGTTGGAGGCTGCGGCTACACGCAACGACGATGTTCCTCCCGCGTCCGGACTCGACGACATTCCGCGCACCATGCCGGCGATGCTGGAGGCGGCGAAGCTCGGCTCGCGGGCGGCAAAGGTGGGCTTCGACTGGCCCAGCGCCGACGGACTCTTCGACAAGCTTCAGGAAGAGATTGCTGAGTTGAAAGCAGAGCTAGCGAAGGGGAATGCACCCGCGCAGGACAGCATTAAGGAAGAGCTTGGCGATTTGCTCTTTACGGCTGTCAATCTTGCGCGGCACGTGAAGGTCGATCCGGAGTCTGCCCTGCGCTCCGCGAATGCGAAGTTTCGCGGACGCTTCCGGGCGATGGAGGCAATTGCCGGAGGATTCGAGGCTCTGGCTTCGCTCGCTCCCGAGGAGTTGGAGGCGCTTTGGAATCAGGCGAAACGCGGCGGCGACGCCACGCCGAAAGGGCTTGCACAAAGCAAGTCGCAGTCTGTCGCGACGGGTGGGTTGAAATCATGAGCGAAGCCAAACAAATGATTCAGGCAATGGATGGTGTTACAGATTCGGCCCAGATCCGCATAGCACCCGTGAAGGAGCTGGCGGACTTTGAGCGCTGCGTCGAAGTCCAGCTCGCGGTGTGGGGATACAGCGACGGCGACCTGATTCCGAAGCGCGTCTTTATCGTGGCCGAGCGTATCGGCGGCCAGGTGATTGCGGCGTTTGACCGGGACATCATGGTCGGCTTCGCGATGTCCCTTCCGGGCTACCGCGACTGCAAGCCATACCTGCACTCGCACATGCTGGCAGTGCTGCCGGAGTATCGCAACGCCGGTCTTGGGCGGAGGCTGAAGCTGGCCCAGCGCGACGATGCACTGGCGCGTGGATTCGACCTGATGGAGTGGACTTTCGATCCGCTGGAGATCAAGAACGCGCATCTGAATATAGTGAGGCTTGGCGCGGTTGTGAGGCGGTATATGCGTGATTTTTATGGGCCATCGACATCTCAGTTGCAGGGTGGCCTGCCCACCGACCGCCTGGTTGCGGAGTGGTGGCTCCGGTCGCCCCGGGTACAGCAGGCATTGGGCGAAACGGCGGGAGGCGAAGAAATGGCGGAATGGAAGACCACGCCCGATGCTGTCGTCGAGCGAGTTGAGGTGCCTAGCGCCGTCCACGACTGGAAACGAAGCGTGGACCAGCGTAAGCTGGCGGAGTCGCTACAGACTCGCAATCGGCTCGCGCTGGAATCGGCATTTGCGCGGGGGCTGGCCATCACAGGCTACGAACGCAGCCCGACAGGAGATGGCTGCTTTCTGCTCGGACCGGTGAGCGGGCTGGAGAACAAGGAATAGGAAGTAGAACCAAGCGAGACCAGGAAGAAAACTATGCTGACCATCGACGCAGTTCACCTACGCGAGATCAACATGCCTCTCGCCTTTCCCTTCGAGACAAGCTTTGGCCTGACCACCACACGCCGCATTCTGCTGGTCGAGATCGAGTCCGACGGGTTGACCGCCTGGGGCGAGTGCGTTGCCGGCGAGCATCCGTATTTTTCCGAAGAGAGCATCGACACCGCGTGGATTATCACCGAGACCGAGCTCGCGCCGCGCCTGTTTGGAACTGAACTCGTCGGCGGTGGAAGCTGTCCCGCGCTGTTCCGCCAGGTGCGCGGACATCGGATGGCCAAGGCAGCGCTCGAGAATGCTGTCTGGGACCTCGAAGCGCAGCAGAAGAAAGTCGCGCTGGCGGAGCTTCTCGGCGGCACGCGCAGCGTCATTCCATGCGGTGTGTCGATCGGCATCCAGCCGTCGCCGGCCGCGTTGATGGAGAAGATCGCCGAGGAGTTGGAGGCCGGCTATCAGCGCATCAAGCTGAAGTGCAAGCCGGGCTGGGACACCAAGATCTTCGAGCAGGTGCGCAAGCGCTGGCCGGAGATCAGGCTGAGCTGCGACGCCAACTCGGCGTATCGCGTCGTCGACATCGATCACATCATGGAGTGGGACGAGTTCGATCTGATGATGATCGAGCAGCCGCTGTGGTACGACGATTTCTATTTTCACTCGATGCTCCAGAAACGGCTCGACACGCCCATCTGCCTGGACGAGTCGATCCGCAATCGGCGGGATGCGCTGGCAGCCATCGACATGGATTCGTGCCGGATCATCAACATCAAGGTGGGTCGGGTGGGCGGCTTCTCCGAGGCGATCGCCGTGCATAACGCAACGGCCGAGCGCGGCATTCCGGTGTGGTGCGGAGGGATGCTCGAGACAGGAATCGGGCGAGCGCACAATATCGCGCTGTCGTCCCTGCAGAACTTCTCCCTCCCGGGAGACGTGTCGGCGTCGCGGCGCTACTGGACCGAGGACATCATCGAGCCCGAGGTGACGGTCAACGCCCAGGGTGAGATCGAAGTGCCGGATGGGATTGGCTCAGGCTTCACCGTGCTGCGCGATCGCATCGAGGCGCTGACCGTGCGCCGGCAGACGCTGCGCGCAGCAGCGCGAGTCATGGCGTGAGATAAGCCGGAGCGCCAAGGGCGTTCTCTCCGTTGGTTCAACGCAAAACTACCTCAGAGGCATCCAGCGGGGTGAGGCCGCTGACGGCCTGGTTGCCCTGCGTCGACGGTTACTTTCCCAAACGTTTAGTCCTTGGACGAGTCCGCCAGTTTGGCCTGCACCTTTGGGGGCAGTGGGCTGCATCCTGCCCGGTAAAACGATTGCCTAGACTCAAATCGGGCTAATTATCCAGATTTTCATAGATAGATAATTTCGCAGGCACCTTGATTATGTGACGGCGGACACAGACCGCCCCTCTGCGCCACTGTGACAATGGCTCATTCCGAATAGGCTATGTTTACTTCAAGTCATTGATTCTTATTGATAATTGCTAGGTTCTTGCGTCAGTTCACAGGTGCATCCCTCATTGAATTTTCTCAAGCAACTGGTTGGCTACAACTTTGGTACTACGCGTGCATTGTTCCAACTGACTAACCTTCTTCAAATTGAGTTGTTCCTTCGTCGAGGATTCGACGGCAATCTAAAGCTCTTACCTTATCTTGGGAGAAATTGAACTTATGAAGAGTTCCCTGAAGCTGCTCTCCTCTCTGTGTGCGATGTTTTTGCTGATTCTTCTGCCTGTTTGCGGCCAGGTTGTCTCGGTCAACGGAGGATCAATCCAGGGGACGATCACGGACTCGACGGGCGCGGTTCTCCCGGATGCGGCCATTGTCATCAAGGGTGTTGATACGGGATATGTGAAGGCCTTGACGACCGATTCGGCCGGCTTTTACAGTCTTGGCCCGTTGACTCCCGGCAATTACAACGTTTCGATTAGTCATCCCGGTTTCAAAAACTTGTCGGTTTCCACTGTGGTGCAGACCGGCACCGCGACCAGCGGCAGTTTCAAGCTCCAGTTGGGAGAATCGACAGTAACGGTTGAGGTGACCTCTGGAACCGTCCAGGTAGACACGGATCAGGCGGGAGTCAGTGATGTGATCACCAAGCAGCAGATCGACTCGCTGCCAGTCAACGGCCGGAACTTTCTTGACCTCGCCCAGATTGAGCCCGGCGTCATCCTGCAAAGCGGTGAATCGTTCGACCCCACCAAGGCGGGCTATTCCGCCATATCGACCAGCGGCGTCTCGGGCCGCACCACACGCATTCTTCTGGACGGTCAGGACATTACCGACGAGACCGTCGGGACGACAATCTTCAATGTTTCGCATGGTGCGATTGGCGACTTCCAACTCAATCGCTCCACCCAGGACGTCTCAGGCGACGTAACTTCGACCGGTCAGATTCTGGTATCGACAGGCTCCGGAACGAATGCCTTCCATGGGCAGGCCTTCTACAACTACCAGGATCAGCGGGCACTGTTTGCAAGAACGAAGGGGGGCATTGCCACACCGTTTCAGCGCAACCAGTTCGGGGGCAGGGTCGGCGGTCCAATCATCAAGGACAAGCTTTTCTTCTTTGGCGACGCCGAGCGTATCAAGCAGGAGTCGCCGGTCGCGATCTCGCTTGGTTCGACCTTTAAGGCAATCAATGCCCAATTCCCAACGGTTCCGTCTCCCTTCCGCGAGACGTATTCGACGGCCCGTCTGGATTACACGGGACCTTGGGGCGGGCACTATTTCGCCCGGGCCAACTACGATTCGAACATCTCCAGTTCGAACTTCGGATTCTCCTACGAGATTTATAACAATCGCGACAATGCCCCCGGGTGGCTGGCGGCGCAGACTTTGCGAAGGGGCATTTCACCCACTCATTCCGCGGCAGCTATGAGAAGTTTCATAACCTGCTTGTGGATGGGGCGACTGGCAATTCCAGTGTGTATCCTGGCTTTCCGGGCATCAGCCTCCGCTACCAGGCCCAGGGTCTCTGGGCAGGCCCCAACTACGAGGGTCCCCAGGGTACCTTCCAGTCAGACAAACAGATTCGCTACGACGGAAGCTGGACCAGGGGAGCACACCTGATCCGCTACGGTTACAGCCTGAACCGGATCCTGGGCGGCGGCTTCGCTAAGTTCTTTGGGATCGCGCCCCGCGTCACGATCAGCGCCGGCACTCAGCTTGCCAACTGCGGAGGTGTAACCGGTGCGAGCCCCTGTCCAAGCGATCCGCTCAACGGCTACAAGGCATCTCAGTTTGCATCAGGCAACGGGCAGGGATTCTTTACTGAACATCCCGGCTTCAACCTGCCCGGCGGCGGGACGGAAGACTGGCGCGAGGGCGCTTACGTCTCAGACAACTGGAAGGTTTCGCCCGACTTCACCCTCACAGGCGGCTTGCGCTGGAGCGTCGACACAGACCGGGCCAACCAGGACCTGCCCGCTCCACTCTGTTCGGATGTTACTCCCTCTCTACCATCGCCTTGCTCCGGCAGCGGCCTTCTGCTCGACCAGTTCCTGCCGGGCGTCGGGCAGCGAGTCCACCAGCCCTATGCCAACTTCGGCCCACAACTGGGGTTCGCGTTCAGCCCGGGGGATCACAAGACCGTCGTTCGAGGCGCGTTCGGAATCTTCTATGAGAGCGATGTCTTCAACAACACGACCAATGCTCGTACGGACATGATCAAGAAGGGGCTGTTTTTCAGCGAAGGCCTCTTGACCCCGACGTCAACCTCGTTAACCTTTCCTGATGGCACGGTCGTCACCAGCGATGGCGGAGTGTCGCTCGCAACCCTTTTCAGTGAGCCGATAAGCCAGTCGGGCCCGCACTTTGTCAGTCTGCAAAAGAGGTTCCAGGCGGCTACAGCGGCGTCCGGGCCTGCGGTCAATGGCAGTTATGTCGGCAATACCCTCACCGTCGATGCGGCGTACGGGGGACCCTACAGGACGCCATACTCCGAGCAGTGGAACGGGGGCATCCAGCGGCAGCTTGGCAGCGGCGTGTTGGTGGAGGTCGATTATGTGCATAACTCGACGCTAAAGTTCGAACAGCAGGTTGATGTCAATCATGTCGGAGCGGCGCGCTATCTCAATGTGGCGGCGGCAACCAATGCGATCGCCGTGACTGCGACGGCCGCTGGCTGCCCAACTTCAGGAGCGGCTGCCATCAACTGCCTTATCACCAAAGGCAAAACGATCAGTACTTTGGCCGGCAACGGCCTGGACTCCGGCAACTCCTTCCTTAGCAGCTTCCCCGCATCCTATAACGGGCTGACGGTTGCGACGGGAGCTGCATTTCCGGGCGCTAATCCTGCATTGGGGCGCGGGCTCTTCCTTCTGCCTGTAGGGCGGTCGGGTTACGATGCGCTGCAAGCCGTCTTCAAACAGCAGAAGACCCATCCAGTCCCTGGTGTTGAGAACTCCAACTTGCAGATATCCTATTCTTTCTCGCGCAACACGAGCACCGCTAACCCGGCGATCGCCGCAGGCAATACCGGAATAGGGGATCAGTTCTTCTCCTCACCCTCCTACGACCAGGATCATGTTGCGCAGTACATGGGCCCCAATGGACTGGACCATCGGCACGAGATTTCCTTTGGCGGCTCGGCAACCTTAAAGTACGGTCTACAGGTCGGGGTTATCGGCCACTTCTTCTCCTCAGCCCCTGCTGACCTTACGCTCGACATAACGGGTGGCAACACGGCCGGCATCTTCCAGTCCGACGTGACCGGCGACGGAACGATCGGAGACATCGTTCCCGGAACCAATCCCGGTGCTTATATGCGCCAGTACAACGGACGTACGCTGAATAAGCTGATCTCCAAATACAACTCGACACAGGCTGGGACGTTGACCCGGCGGGTCAGGCGCTGGTTTCGGCAGGCCTCTTTACCACAGCGCAACTGGTGTCGCTTAACGCAGTTCAACAACCGATTGCAGCGGTGCCCGAGGCGGTCGGGCCGGAGAATCCGTTTTACCGGGTTTTTGACCTAAACGTCTCATATCCGATTAAGATGAGCCGCATTCGCGAGGGATTGTCCCTGGTCCCCGGGATCGCGTTTTACAACGTCGGCAACTTCTCCAATTTCACCAACTACTCCGATGGCACTCTGTTGAGTACGTCGAACGGGCCTGCCGCCGGATACCTGAACGGCTCAAGCACCTTTGCAGACCACGATGCAAAGCGTGTACAGCGCGGTACGGGCACCTCGGATATCGGCGGACCGCGATCGGTTGAGTTCCAACTTGCGCTCAACTTCTAGTAACTGGAGATTGAGCTTCAAATCAGATGGAGACTACTTCGGTAGTCTCCATTTTCTTGCCTGCCAGGGACGTGATTTCATCTCGATGTACTCGAGGACATCTCTTGATCGGGAATTGGGAAACGATCAGCTCAAGTCGGCGCCTTTGGCTTCGGGGCCGAGTGCGGTGACGCCGGCGACGACGATGCCGACGATGACCACCGTTCCCGTGAGCGCGACTTTCAGGGAGCCGGAGTTGCGGTGGATGGCAAAGGCCTCCTGGAAGACCGCGTTGCGCGATGACAGCAGATTGCCGAGCTGGTAGGCGAGGCCGGGAAGAATAGCGCGAACCGGCCCGGGCGAGAGTTCGTTGAGGTGCGCGGGAATCGTTCCCCAGGCGCCCTGCACCATGAACTGCATGAGAAACCCGCCGACGGCGAGCATCACCGCTGAGTGCGACCAGGCCCACAGAGGGATCATGGGAATCGCGAGCAGGGCCGCGAGGACGATGGTCTTCCGGCGGCCGAACTTCTCAGAGAGCGTCCCACAGCACACGCCTCCAATCAGCGCTCCGATGTTAGCGATTGCGGCGATCAGCCCGACCTGGCCGTCGCTGAGGCCGTGGTCGAGCAGGAAGGTTGGGTAGAGGTCCTGTGTGCCGTGGCTGAAGGAAGTGAATGCTGCCATCAGGACGATAACGAAGAGGAATGTGGGCAGATAGCCCATGAGGATCTTCCAGTCAAGGGAAGGTCGCTTCGGCGCTTCGCCGGCAACGTCGCTTGCCCGGTGGCTGGCGAGCCAGGCAGGCGACTCTTCCACGTTGAAGCGGAGGTAGAACGCCAGCAGGGCAGGCAACGCGCCGATCATGAACATCACACGCCAGTTGGTCATCATTCCAGTGCCGTGCAGGTGCGGGAAGATCAGGCCAAAGACTGCGGCAGCGAGCAGGTTACCAATGACATAGCCTTCCTGCAGCAGGCCGGAGAAGAAGCCGCGACCCTCGGCGGGGAGAGTCTCCAGGGCAAGCGCGGCGCCCACTCCCCACACGCCCCCCATGGCGATGCCGAAGAGCGCGCGGCAGACGAGAAAGCTGTGCAACGTGGGCGCGAAGGCGGAGGCCAGCTCGAAGATGGAGAAGGCGATGACATTGACCATCAGAGTCGGTCGCCGACCCCACTTTTCCGCCATGGCGCCGAAGATAAATGCGCCGAGGGGGCGCATGACGAGGGTCCAGAAGACCGCTTCGGCGACTTGCTTGACGCCTACGTGGAATCCAGCGGCGATCGCTTTCAGGCAAAAGGTGAGGAGGAAGAAGTCGAAGGCATCGAGGGTCCAGCCGAGGAAGCAGGCGGAGAAGGTGTTGCGCTGGACTCGGGTTAGAGAGCGGAAGTGGCCGGCAAAAGGCATTGCCGAATCGTAGCATCCTCGATCGTCGCCGATCTTGCCCGCATCCTGCGGATACGGCCGGGCAGCTACATCTTCGCGCGCAGCGGCGTAACCTGGGCCACAGGCGGGATAGACATGGCGTCAGGCTCCTGCAGGTAGGCCTTCAGCAACTGGTGGTGCAGGCAATAGAGTGCGAGTTCGAGCCGGTCGGAGACGCCCAGCTTGTCGTACACCTTGCGCAGGTAGTTCTTGATGACCTGCTCGGTGGTGCCGATCTGGTACGCGATCTCCTTGTTGCGCATGCCGCGGGTGATGCAACTGATGATGGCCAGCTCTTTCTTGGAGAGCTTGGGCTGCACGCGCGGGTTGGTCAGCGAACTGGCCTGGGAGCGATAGGCCTCGATGACCCAACTGATGGATTGGTTGTCGATCCAGGTTTCGCCGTCCGCGATCTTGCGAACGCACTTGATCAGCAGGTCGGGCGAGATGGAGCGGGGCACGACACCGCGCACGCCGCGGCGGTAGAGTTCGACGATGTTGGCTTCGTCCGCCTCGACCACCTGGACGATCAGCTTGGCGTCTGGCGAGCGCTTGACGAGGTCGGGGATCGCGTCGATGGTGCCTGCGATAAGTTGGCCTTCGAGCACGACGACGTCGGTCGGGTAGCGCTGCAGCGCGGCATGCAGATTGGCCAGTGTCTCGGCCTGTGCGACCACACGGATGTCGTCCTCGAGCGCGAATATCTTCTTCATGCCGACGCGATAGATTGACTGCGAGTCGGCGAGGATGACGCGAATCCCCGTGGCAGCGCCGGGCTGCTCAAAGGAGTGATTGGTGGACTTTTCCGAGTTGAGTGTCAGCGTCATGGTCAGGCCTTGAGAAAGTATTCGTCGATCACAACGGCCGCCATCAATTCATGTTCCGAATGTTGATGGCGTACGACGCGCCCTGTGCAATGGACTGAGACATCGGTTGCCGATCCCATCACTTCCGACGGCATATCCATGGTGAACTCGATGCTGCTGCCAATCTTCGGCAGGTTGGCCGTTACGAACAGGAGACCGTTGGACGAGACGTCTCTGGTGATGGCTTCGACCATTCCGTTCTCCGTCTTCAGATGAAGCGCAAGTCTCAGCGGGAATCGGACGGCGGTTCGGACGGCATCCCTTGCGCTAGGTTTGTGCCACTCGATCACGATTCCTCCTTTGAGAACCCAGGAGCGCTCCCGAAGGAGGACTGAGTGGTTACCAAAGTTTATGCTACAACGCCCATTCTGCCACCCATTTTCTAGGGGTGCGATGGCACATTAGTTGCATGATGGCGACCTGTTGGGGGAAAAGGTAACCAGCGTCGGCGAGCCGACTGAAAGCTCCCGGTTTTGCCTGACAGCAGTTGTGTCCGGAGCCGATCACGCGGGCGACAGCCGGTCAGGGGGCGGGATGAGCTTCCAGGAAGGCCTGAATCTCCTGCATCTCGTCCTTGGAGAGGCGGAACTTGGCGGCTGGCCAGACACCCGCGACCTGCTCCGGGCTGCGGCCGCCGACGATCGCCGCGGTAATGGCGGGATTGGCGAGCGTCCACGCGATGGCGATGACGCCGGCGGTAACGCCGTGGCGCGCGCCGATCTGCTTGAGGAAGTCAGCGATGGCAAGGTTGCGGCTGAGATACGGCTCCTGGTAGTTCCTGGCCTTGCGGCGAAAGTCGTCGGGCGGCAGGTTGTCGACGCGCTCCCTAGTCATGGCTCCAGTGAGTAGTCCGGAGTGCATGGGCGCGTAGTTGATGACTCCGATGGAGTGGCCCAGGCAGAAGGGCAGGATCTCGGCTTCGACCGCGCGGTTGAGCATCGAGTAGGGCGGCTGGAGCGAGACGATTGGCGCTATCTCCAGGCAGCGCTCCATTTGCGATGGCGAAAAGTTCGATACGCCGATGTGGCGGACTTTTCCTTCGCGCTTGAGGTCGGCCATGGTGGTCCAGCCCATTTCGAGGTCCTGGTCCTCGATCGGCCAGTGAATCTGGTAGAGGTCGATGACCTCGACCTGGAGGCGGCGCAGGCTGTCTTCGCACTCGCGGCGGATTTCGAGCAGGGTACGCTTGATCTCGCGCTTCTTGTTCCACACCATGCCGCACTTGGTGAAGATGAAGGGCTTGACGTGGGACTCTTTGACCGCCTTGCCGACGATCTCTTCGGAGTGGCCGAGGCCGTAGATGGCCGCAGTGTCGATCCAGTTGACGCCGAGGTCGATGGCCTTGTGGATGGCCGCGATGGAGGCGTTATCGTCCTGCGGGCCCCAGGACATCGCCCAGTCGCCGCCGCCGATTGCCCACGCGCCGAAACCAATTGGTGTGAGCCACATATCCGAACTGCCAAGCTGACTGATCTTCATGATTCCCTATCCAAGTTTGGGTGGTACCCCTACCCCCCGTACTTAAGTCTAAAGTATTCGAATCAGGGATGTTAGGTCCGGGCCTATGGTATATATACCGAAGGTAAAGTGTTGATTCCAGATACTTTATCTATAAAGTATCCGGAATGTGAGAGTTACGGGTCGCTTTGCTGGTATCACCCTGCCGCGACTGACATCCTACCTCGTTTTGGCATTATGGCGCCACGTCTCCCCCGCCCGGATGAGCATGATTCTTCCACTATTTCTATTCTACCGGAGTGGGCATAACTACTATGCCAACTATTCTTGAGGGGTGGAAAAGCTGTAAATCATTGCTGTGGGATGACTTGCTGCGACAAAATATTTCTTGGTCTGAACGGAGGGGCTTGACAGCCTAATCACCGCAATTCGCGGCTCAAGCGGGGAGGGTGTGCCAGCCAGCACAATGGTTCGACGCAGTCTGTCGCGCGGATGGGTTGCTAACCCTGACGGCGAGAACCCGCATACGGGCGCCAAGGTTCGCCGCTGAACATGATGGTTGCTGCATTTCCGCAACTTCCGCAGGCCCCAATTTCATTGATGCGAAACCGCCTCACGCGCAAACCTGACTTCTTCTGCGAGCAATTGCAACACGAGGAACGACAACTCCGGCTCCGTGTGCATCAGGTGGACGAAGTATTCGCAGGTTAGCAGGCTAAGTTCCGCGCCCTCCATCGCTTCCGCTGTCAGGGAGTACCGTTTCGCCCCAATCACCGCAGGCACGCCAAGCAGCGAACCAGCGCCCGCCTGTAGGGTCAGGACCTCCTCGTCATCCAACCGTCTGGTCAGCGTGGCCGTTCCCTTCCTCAGAATGAAAACGCCGATGGGAGCATCGCCCTGACGGAAGAGAACGCGATTCGAGCCAAGATCTATGGACCTCGCTCGTTTCTCCAGTTCCACTATCAATTCGGGATCGGCAACAAATGCGGTCGTAACTTGGGGCACAGGTAGCCTCCATCAATCAGGCGCGGGATAGCCAGCAATGCGACCTCGGAAGGAACGCCGCAAGGTTAAATTGTTTCATCGGTTTAATCTGGAGGATGTGATGGGCATCACTCTTGGTGTGGTCATCTGTTCTATCGAGTGGTATCACTCCTTCTGGCTCCCCGGAGGAACAGTTCTCAGCAATACCGAAGTTCCCGCTTTTCGGAAAGTTCGAGTCTCCGTATCCTGCTGAAGTGAAAGGTGGGGATACATCGCCGATTGTCAATCGGGAGCTGTGACTAAAGTCCTATTCGGGGGTTGGGTCGGCTGGGTATTGTGGATAGTGGAAGGATGCCATGCTGACCGAATCCGCAAGTCCCGTCGCAGTTGTTTCTTCCGAACGTGTCCCGGCGAAGCAGAAGAAGCCTCTGGTGCGCCGCGTGTTGCGGGACCGCTCACAGCAGATTCGGCGGGCGGTGCAGTTTGCGTTCCTGGCGCTAAATGCCTGGCTTGCGATTGAGTTTCTGCGGTGGACGCACTACTTCGAGAGCCAGGGACAGGCTCGCTATGTGGAACGGCCGGCCGGACTGGATGGCTGGCTCCCCATCGCGGGCCTGATGAACCTGAAGTATTTTCTGGTGACCCATCATGCTCCGGCGATCCATCCGGCGGCGATGGTGCTTGCGGCGGTGTTTCTGCTGTCGAGCCTGCTGCTGAAGAAGACGTTCTGCTCGTGGCTGTGCCCGGTGGGGACGGTGTCGGAGTATCTGTGGAAGCTTGGCCGCAAGGTGTTTCGCCGCAATGTCGCGGTACCGCGCTGGCTCGACATCCCGCTGCGGGGCTTGAAGTACTTGCTGATGGCGTTCTTCCTGTTCATCGTTGTCAGCATGACGGCCGAGGCGTTGAACGATTTTATGGTGGCCCCGTTTGGCATTATTGCGGACGTCAAGATGCTGAACTTCTTTCGCAATATGAGCATCACTGGCGTGGCGGTGATTGGGTCGCTGGGGGTGCTCTCGGTGTTCATCCAGAACTTCTGGTGCAGATTCCTGTGTCCGTACGGCGCTCTGATGGGGCTGGTTGCCACGTTGAGCCCGGTGCGGATTCGCCGGGATGCGCAGGCCTGCATCGATTGCGGCAAGTGCACTAAGGCGTGCCCCGCGAGCCTCCCGGTGGATAAGCTGGTGCAGATTCGATCGCTGGAGTGCACGAGCTGCATGGAGTGCGTTGCGGTGTGTCCGGCTGAGAACGCGTTGCAGCTTTCGCTGGTGCCGCGCAGGAGTGGTGCGGAGGCCGGTGCGGTTGCGGCGGCGGCTCGGTGGCGGAACCGCGCGGTGCAGCCACGTTTGGTTGCGGCGGTGCTGGCGCTGGTTTTCTTCGGGCTGATCGGAGTGGCGCGGGCGACGGGGCACTGGCAGACCAATATTCCGCGCGATGTTTATATGCGGTTGGTGCCGCATGCGGATGACTACGGCCACCAGGAAAGTCTGAACTAGGGCGTTGCAGTGAGGAGCGCGCGCAGGCCTTTGATGTCTGTCACGACGATCTGGCGCGCGTCGACATCGAGCAGACCTTCGGCCTGCAATCGCATGAGGTTGCGCGAGATGAGTTCGCGCACGGTGCCGAGCTGGTTCGCCAGTTCCTGATGGCTGGCGGGTAGTTGAAATTCGATGCCGCGCTCGGTTTGTTTGCCTTCGCTCTCCGCGAGCCGCAGCAGGGCCGTGATCAGCCGCTGGCGAATGGTGGTGAAGGAGAGATCCTCGATGATGCCAACCAGGCGGCGCAGGCGGGCGCCCACCGTGGCCAGCACTTTGAGCGCAACTTCAGGGTGTTCCATGCAGTAGGCCTGGAAGTCGCGGCGCGAGATGAAGGCAATCTCGGCGTCCTCGATCGCAACGGCGGAGGCGGGGAAGGGGCCGCCGTCGAAGACGGGGAGTTCGGCTACGGATTCGCCGGGAGTGTTGACGGCCAGCACCTGTTCACGGCCGCTGAGCGAGGTTTTGAAGATGCGGACCTTGCCGCTCGCAATGATGTGCAAGCCGTGGCAGGGCTCGCCCTCGGAGAAGAGCAATTGTCCGGCGCTGAATCGCTTTCGTACGGTGCGGGCTGCGAGTAGGTGCAACTCTCCCGGCGTTAGGCCGGACAATAGCGCGGTCTTTTCGAGAACAGCGGCCAAGTCGATGCGTTCTGCGGTCATTTGGGAAAGTCTAGCAGCGTGCGGGGTTGGGATGCTGAGGCTAGGTGAGCGCGATTGGCAGATATCTTTGCGCGAGTGACCAAAGTCGCTGCGATCGGGCGCGGCGGTCTCTAGGGTGGATGCAAGGAGAACATCATGACAGCCACCACACAGACCGTTCGCGAGATTGCACTGGAACAGCCGACGTCGATTCGGGTGTTTGAGCACTACGGGATTGACTACTGCTGCGGTGGGCGCAAGCCGCTCGCCGAGGCGTGCGCCGCTGGCAATCTTGAAGTGGATGCAGTGATTGCCGCGCTGGAAGCCGCGGCGCAGGGGCCAGCGCCTGTCGCAGAGGACTGGACGACTGCTTCGCTGGAGAAGCTGAGCGCGCATATCGTTGCGACACATCATGCGTATGTGAAGGCCGAGCTGCCGCGGCTGACGGTGCTGGCAGAGAAGGTGGTTCGCCGCCACGGCGATACGCAAGCCGAGCTGCCGCTGATTCAGACGAAGCTCGCCCTGCTGGACGAGGAGTTGACCCACCATCTTATGAAGGAAGAGGCGGTTCTGTTTCCGTATGTGGTCAAACTGGAGCGGGCGTTAGAAACTGGCAGCGCGATGCCGCACGGATGCTTTGGCACGGTGGCGAATCCGATCGCCATGATGACCGCGGAGCACGATGCGGCGACTGGACTGATCGCCGAGATTCGCGATCTGAGCAATGATTTCACCACTCCCGTCGGTGCGTGCCCTACGTATCACGCGTTTTATGACGGGCTACGGGAGTTCGAGCAGGACCTTCACCAGCACATTCATTTGGAGAACAACATCCTGTTTCCGCGGGCGATTCAATTGGAGGCAGGAGCTGCCGTGACGAGCGTGTAGTTGGACATTTGCGTCGGCAAACCCACGTCTCAAAATCGAGACGTGGGGCACCCGGCTTGTTGGAGTCCGCTCCTGCCTTGGCTTATCGAGTGAATGTATATTGGTTCGCAGCCGTTCAGGGCTTGGGGGCGATTCCGATGGCGGTCTCTCGACGTGATTTTGCGAAGATGGGTGCGATGGGATTGGCGGCGCGGTGGGCGCCGCGTGCGTTGGCGCAAGCCTCTGCCACGGTGGGCGGACGGCGGATCGGCTACGCGGTCATCGGGCTCGGCCGCATTGCCACGCATTTTCTTGAAGGTACTAGGAACTCGGCGCAGTCGAAGATTACCGCGTTGGTCAGCGGGCACCGCGACAAGGCTGAGCGCATTGCCGCGCAGTATGGCGTGCCGCTGGACTCCATCTACAGCTACGAGGACTTTGATCGCATCGTCGCTAACCACGCGGTTGATGCGGTCTACGTGGCGCTACCTAACAGCATGCATGCGGAGTACACGATTCGCGCAGCGCAGGCGGGGAAGCACGTGCTGTGCGAGAAGCCCATGGACATCAGCTCGGCGAAGTGCGTGCAGATGATCGACGCGTGCAAGGCTGCGCGGATGAAATTGATGATCGCGTATCGCCTGCACTATGAGCCGACTACTCTGAAGGCGCTCGATATCGTGCGCAGCGGAAAGCTGGGGAAGATTCAGTCCATGGAGGCGAACAAAGGATCCAATATTCGCGCCGGCGAGTGGCGCATCACGAAGGCGCTCGGTGGTGGCGGGCCCATGTTCGACCATGGCGTTTATTGCCTGAACACGTTTCGCATGTTCACGGGCGAGGAGCCAGTTGGCTATCAGGCGATGATCTCCACTCCGGATCGCGACGGCCGGTTCAATGAGGTGGAGGAAAACATTCAGTGGACGATGCGCTTTCCTTCGGGCGCGCTATCCTCGGCCGCAGCCAGTTATGGCGTGGAACTGGGCGGCTACTATCGCATTCACGGCCCGTGGGGATGGCTGCAGATGACGTCGTACACGTATCAGGGCCAGCACTTGTTTGGCCACTATGCGTCCGCTCCGGAAGTCGGCGCGCCGTGGATCGAGTTCGACGAGATGAGCCAGGAGAAGGACCCGATGCAGTTCGTCCGGCAGGTGGACCACTTCTCCGACTGCATCCTTCNNTGGCCGATCTGCGCTGCATCGAGGCGGTCTACAAGTCTGCCGGGGTCAAGCTCTAACTTCGTGGCTGAATAGAGACTCCCGGAGTCGGCTTAGTTGTCGAGAGTGAATTCGCCGTTGCGCATGATCTGCTCTTCGCCGTTGGCGTCGCCGAGCCAGATGCTGAAGTTGAGGCCGACGACGTCGAGGTGGGTGGACGACTTCCAGGGCGCGCCAGTCTGGGCGCCGTAAGGGTCACCGAAGGCGATGTGTACGCCGGGCATTTTCTCGTCCTGGAGTATGTTGCCGATGACGCGCTCGACGCCGATGTTGGTGCCGATGGCGATCTCACCGACACGGTTGGAGTTTGCGTCGGTGTGCGTGTAGGCCCAGAAGTCGCGCTCGAGGTCCTTGTTGGCGCAACGGACGCGTGCGATGCGGTTGCCTTCGATGTCGATGGAGAGCGGGTTGCCGCGCAGAATGCCGTAGCGCTTGCAGAGGAAGTCGCCGGCCACGCCATCGACCACGAAGACGCCGTTGACCTCGCCGGGCGCGGTGAAGCATTCGCCGCCCGGCAAGTTCCCCCATCGCCCGGGACAGATGATGCCGGACGTTTTGAACCAGCGGTGGGCGGGCGTGAGCTGGGCGTGGATGTCGGTGCCGGCGGGTGTGGTCGCACGGATGTAACTGGCGGCTCGTACGCGCTCGAGGAGGGCCTGCGAGAGGCGGTCGATATCATTGAAATCGGCGCGCATGCCCTGGGTCATGATTTCGCCGGTGATGTTGACCATGTGGGC
>PKWK01000268.1 GCA_003133205.1 Granulicella sp.
CCATCCTGGGGCATGCGATTGGCCTCATCTGTGGCTATGCTGCCTTTGCGCTCACAGCAGCCTCAAGCCCTCCTTTCGGCGTGCACCCCGGCGTTCATGCTGCGCGAGTCCTGGCCGCAGCGCTCTCACTCTCGGCTACGGGAGCGCTCATGGCTCTGTTCCGGGTAAGCCATCCGCCCGCAGGAGCAACAACCCTGATCGTTTCGCTCGGGATCATCTCTCAACCCAAGGAACTCGTCATCATCGAGATCGCCGTGATCCTGCTTACCGCGCAAGCCCTCGCAATCAACCGGCTCGCCGGAATCCCGTATCCGCTTTGGAGAAGTCACATGCCCTAGAGACAGCAAGCCTGCTGGTCCACCAACAAAACCACAAAGCGGCCACTCCTGTGACTAAAGTCCCTGCATTTCGCCCAACAGCACGCTACCTTGGCTCTGTCTAGTTTGTCCGATCGTGAGAATTAGTCCGCTGCACAATCATCCACTCGATCTCCTTTGCTTCGAATTCATCAATGAGGAAAAATCATGTCATATAAGCGTTACTGGTGGGCTCTGGCCATCGTCATCATCGGGTCGTTCATCGTTCTTGGTGGCGAAGGCCGGAAGATGATCAGCGGAGCTCCGCCCCTGCCCGACGTCTACACCACAGACGGTCAGCTTCTCTTCACTGGCAGTTCCATCACGGATGGCCAGGGTGTTTGGCAGTCCATCGGTGGCCAAGAGATCGGCACCGTCTGGGGCCATGGGGCGTACGTTGCTCCTGATTGGAGCGCCGATTGGCTGCATCGCGAATCCGAGTTCCTGCTGAATATATGGGCCGTCAAGGCAGGCGCAGCCAGCTTTGACGCTCTCAATGTGGACCAGCAAGCCGTATTCAAGGCTCGGCTGATCCGCGACATGCGGACCAATACTTACGACGCATCGTCCAACCGGGTCACCATCGACGCGGATCGAGCTGCCGCATTCAGACAACTGGCCTCCTATTATGCTGATGTCTTCGCAAGCGGGCGATCCGAGTACGCTATCCCACGCGGCGCTTTGACCAATGTCCAAAAACAGCACCAACTTGCGGCATTCTTCTGGTGGACCTCATGGGCTGCCAGCACGGAGCGCCCCGACTCGACGACCACCTACACCAACAACTGGCCGCATGAGCCGCTGGTAGCCAATGGACTCACCTCTGGAGCGTTGCTCTGGAGCATTCTCAGCATCGTCGGTCTGCTCGCCGGAATCGGCGGCATGGTCTGGTGGTACGCATCGCAGGAAAAGGCCCTTGTTCACGGCCCCTATCCAGCGACGGATCCCTTCCTGGCGGTAAAGGCGACACCCTCGCAACGCGCCACCATTAAGTACTTCTTCGTGGTCGTGATCCTCTGGGGAGTGCAGATCATGATGGGCATCCTGACCGCCCATTATGCGGTGGAAGGCCACGGTTTCTATGGCTTCCCGCTCGACCGCTATCTGCCCTATGCCGTGACTCGCACCTGGCACCTGCAACTCGCCATCTTCTGGATCGCCACTTCATGGCTGGCTACGGGTCTTTACGTTGGCCCGGCAGTTACCGGACACGAGCCAAAGTATCAGCGACTCGGCGTTAATGTGCTCTTCGGCGCATTGATTCTTGTGGTCGGCGGCTCGCTTGCCGGTGAGTGGATGGGTATCCAGCAGCGCCTCGGCAACATGTGGTTCTGGTTCGGCAGCCAGGGATACGAATATGTTGACCTGGGAAGATTCTGGCAGATACTGCTCTTCATTGGCCTGGTTCTCTGGCTGGTACTGATGGTGGCCGCGCTAAAGCCTGCGTTGGTTCGCAAGAGCGAGGATCGGGCTCTGCTCACCCTCTTTCTCATCTCCAGCATTGCAATTCCTCTCTTCTACGCTGCTGGCCTGATGTACGGACAACGCAGCCATCTGGTCACCGCCGAATACTGGCGCTGGTGGGTCGTCCACCTTTGGGTCGAGGGCTTCTTTGAGGTATTTGCCACGGTAGTGATTGCATTCCTCTTCACGCGGCTCAGGCTCATCGAGATTCGCACCGCAACCAAGGCCGCTCTCTTTTCGACGACGATCTTCCTGTCCGGCGGAATCATCGGCACCTTCCATCATCTGTACTTTGCTGGCGCGACACCAGCAGTCATTGCTCTGGGCGCAATCTTCAGCGCATTTGAGGTCGTACCGCTGACCCTGGTCGGCTATGAAGCGTGGGAGAATATTCGCCTCGCGCAGCCCATGGAGAAAGCACCATGGATCGCAAACTACAAGTGGCCGATCTATTTCTTCGTGTCGGTTGCCTTCTGGAACCTGGTGGGAGCTGGTCTGTTCGGCTTCCTCATCAATCCACCCGTAGCCCTCTACTATATGCAGGGCCTTAACACGACTCCGGTGCATGGCCACACGGCACTGTTCGGCGTATACGGGATGCTTGGGCTGGGACTCACGCTCTTTTGCCTTCGGGCTATGGGCGCGGCGAAGCCCTGGAAGCAGAGACCGCTCAAGCTGTCCTTCTGGTTTCTCAACCTGGGGCTGGTGTTCATGGTCATCCTCAGCATGTTGCCAGTCGGACTTCTGCAGGCCTGGGCATCGATCCAACAAGGCACCTGGTATGCGCGTTCTGCGGACTTCATGCAGTCTGGACAGATGCAGACGTTGCGCTGGATGCGTGTGCCGGGAGACATCCTGTTTGCTACCGGAGCCTTGCTATTCGCTTGGTTCATCCTCGGGCTGTTGACAGGTCATTCCTATGAGGATGTGAAGCCTTCCGACCTGACTAATACCGTGTGCGGGAAAGGCTTAGAAGACGAGGTGCTGGTAGCTGGTCGCTGATCCTCCACTCTCACACACCAGGCCTTCGATAGGAGTATCCATATCGAAGGTGCCGTGTCCCACCACATCACCAACCTGTCGCACCTGAAAGAAGAGGCACATGGACTACATATACTTAGCTGACTTGCAGACGGAGTTCGCACTTCCCGATAAAGGCATCTTGAGCCGGGTTCTGAAGAAGGACGAACACGTAAACATCACACTGTTTGGCTTCTCGGCTGGCGAGGCTCTGTCAGGGCATTCCGCCCCGACTGCGGCTGTGCTCTATTTCATCGAAGGCGAGGCCGAGGTCCAGTTGGGAGATGACAAGGTCAACGCCCGGCCAGGTTCCTTTGTCTACATGCCTCCGATGCTGCCTCACGGCATCTCCGCCAAAACGGCGGTTCGAATGCTGCTCGTTCAGATGAAGGATCAACCCAAGTAGCGGAGCCGCACGAACCTTCATGTTTCCGGCGGGGTTATCCCATGTGCTGCATGAAACACCGCAAACGATCGATACCGCTGGCTGTCATGACGATAGGCCATTCTGCGCGCCCGGTGGCGGAGCTCGTACGTCTTCTCAGAGCGCACGATGTAGAGCGACTGGTCGATGTGCCCACCATCCCGCGTTCGCGCCACAATCCGCAGTTCAACAGGGACCAATTGTCGGCTGCTCTGCATTCAGCTCGGCTTCACTACAGGTACATGCCTGGGCTGGGTGGCTTTCGACATGTCCGACTAGATTCACTCAACACTGGGTGGCAAAACGCCAGCTTCCGTGGCTTTGCCGATTACATGTAGACGCCTGAGTTCAAGAAGAATTTGGACACTTTGATCAAGCTTGCGAGGCGGGAGTAGATTGCAGTTATGTGTGCCGAAGCTGTCCCTTGCGCTGCCATCGTTCCCTGATTGGAGACGCGTTATTAGCACGAGGCATTGAGGTGAGAGAAATCACGACCGCTACTCGCACCCGGATCTACCCGCTTACTCCCTGGGGACAAGTGAACGGAACACAAGTCACCTATCCGGCCGAACGATCAGCTGAGCGACGCACTTGAGGCTAAGATTACCGAGTTGTAACGGTCTACCGAGTTGTGGCAGCAAATCCGCTAAGATACACAGGTCCGCACTGTTGGCAACGTGAAATACGATGGCAACCGAACAAAATACCTTAGTCGGGGCTACAGGATGGATTGCCAGGCTTCCCCTCCAACAATGCCAAGGAGCTTGTAGGGCTTTGTCGCGTTCGCTGCCTGTATGAGGTTGAAAGAGTGGATAGCCGCGGGCAAGCCTCTGATGGTCCCTCCAGAGTTCAAAAAGACGCCGCTTCAAATTGCCGCTTACAAGGGATTCCATAGTCTCGTCCTGCTACTCGTTAGCAACGAGACCGATCAGAAAGAACGAACGACGCTCTCGCGGAGGCGACGAAACTCCGTCGTGTGGAACTTGTGCGGTTTCTTCTTGCACATGGGGCGGAGATCAGCACTCGAGTTGCATGTCGGTCAGAATATGGGCCGCTCGCCGGGTCTTGGAAGTTGTCGGTTCCCGAAAGGGTGTTCGGTGCGCTATCACTAAATCAGCCGTGCCTGTTCTCTGGCGAAAGTGTTGCGGAAAGACGCATTGCAAGCATACCGAAGAAAAACAATACTCCAATGAGTACAGCTCGCGGATAGAAGCTGTTGGTGCGATATATCTCGACTGCAAGAATCAATCCGGCAAGAGCAAGCAAGGTCAGCGACATCGCTCGATGGAAGCGTTGCATTCCGTATTGAAGACTGGCACTGCTTTTGCGTTCGATTGCGCGTCCGTTATTTGAATCCGTACAGGCTGGCTTGCTCCGGCATCTATTGCAGGTTTCCGCGGGTGCACGATAGACGATGGTCCCCTTGACCGAGTCGGCAAAAACCGGAAAGAGAGGGTGCTCCTCAGGGCATTTCCAGATGTCCCGCTCCGAATGATAGGTGAAGCCGATGGTGCTGACAGTGGACGAGCGGCGGTGAGCGTGGCGGGCCACCAACTCCAGGAGAAATGCGATGATAGCGAGAAAGATCGCATACCCCAGAGCAAGGGCGAATTCAAGAGGTACTCGAGGCATGGTTTCAGCCCTCCTCGGACTGTGTGGCGACCTCGGTAAAGAGGATGTCCTGCGATGTCTCGCTGGTGCCGTCTTTCTGCATGTGACGAATTCCCAGCCACGACAGGTAGAGGACTGGCAAAGTACCTCCTAGAATAAAGACGACGTCACCCGGCATCCGTAACCATTCAAGCATCGAGTTGGCGCGGTTTCCAATGTAGTTCAACGTCCGGGCGTCGTAATAGCTGACGCTGATGGAGTGATAGAGCTGCAGCAATCCCAATGGAAACAGAGTCGCGAAAACCATCCAAGCCAGGCCCAGGTTGAGCGACCAGAAGCTGATCTGGGCAGCCTTGTCGGACCAATGTTTCTCCGGAATGATGTAGCGAAGGCAAAAGAGGGCCAGGCCGACAGACAGCATTCCATAGACGCCCATCATAGAGGCGTGAGCGTGGTTTGCAGTCAGGGCAGTTCCGATCTCGTAGTAGGAGACGATGGGCAGGTTGATGAGGAAGCCGAAGACTCCCGCACCAAGGAAGTTCCAAAAGCCGACTGCGGCAAGAAACATAACTGCCCAATAGTGAGGGAAAGGGGTAGTGGATTTCGATTGCTGGACCGTTCCTAGCTGCAGGAAGCTCCACGCCTCTAGTGTGAGAAATGTCAATGGTATGACCTCGGCTGCGGAAAAGAATGCGCCGAGGGCCATGTGGAGCGCCGGCTCTCCTGAGAAGTAGAGGTGATGCATGGTGCCCACAATGCCGCCGGCCGAGTACAGGATGACGTCGAGATAAATCATCCGCAAGGCAATCCGCTCGTGAACCACACCGAGAAGCACAAAGATGTAAGCGACCAGGATTGTGGTGAAGAGCTCAAGGAAGTCTTCTACCCAAAGGTGAACTACCCAGAAGCGCCAGAAATCGGTTGTAGTGAAATGCTCACCGGGATTCGCCAGCAGCCCGACCGCGTAGAAACCCGGAATCGACAGGGCCGAGAAGAAAAACAACCATGGCATGTTGCCCACAGCCTCTGAACGGAGGCGGCCGCGAAGCCCGCGATAGAGGATGACCACCCAGAAGAACAGGCCGATGATGAGCAATATCTGCCAGAGGCGGCCGAGGTCGAGATATTCAAATCCCTGGTTGCCGAACCAGGCGTTGCGGGTCAGTCCCTGGATTCCTGCAAACTCGCCAGCTAGACTGCCGACGACCACGATGACGAGCGCGCCGAGCAGACCATAGGCAAGCAGCCTTTGTCCGCGCGGCTCGCGGCCGGTGATCATGGGTGCGAGGAAAATTCCTGACGCCAGGTAGGACGTGGCAACCCAGAAGATGGATAACTGCAGGTGCCAGGTGCGGACGATGTTGAACGGAAGTAGCCGCCCAAGATCAATACCAAAAAACGTTTGCAGATCGGCACGGTAGTGCTCGGATGCACCTCCGAGCAGGGTCTGGATCACGAACAATGCCGCCATCACAAAAAAGAACCAGGCGCATGCGTTCTGCGCGGGCGTCAGGACGACCTCGTCCGGAGCGCGGAAGGACATGCTCTGCTGTTCCCGCCCATGCCACCCCATCAAGTTCCAGCGCCCGAACGAAGCCAGCAAGAGGCCTGTTCCACCCAACAGGGCAGCCAGAGAGAGCATGCTCCACACAATGGCATCTGCCGTCGCGTGATTGTCGACCAGGGGCTCAGGTGGCCAGTTGTTGGTATAGGAATAAGGGTGGCCGGGACGAGCCGCAGAGGCGGACCATGCCGACCAGCTGAAGAAGGCGGTCAACTTGCGAATTTGTTCCGGATCACGAATGGCGCCGGGCCTGAGCCCGAACTTCGTCGTTGGCTCTCCAAAAAATGACGCGTAGTACGCACGGCACTCCTCAAACGCCCTCGCTTGGGCATCGGTGTAGACGAGAATCCCGGTTGCCTTGTCATAACGGTTCGTTTTGAAATCCTGAATGGTGTTCGTTCGTGCGGTGTCCGAACTGGATCCGCCGTAGTAGTCAACGCTCGACAGTGCAGCACGGTGCAGATACTCGGCGGTGAAATCCGGCCCGAGATAAGCGCCGTGACCAAAGATCGAGCCGTATTCCATCAGGCCGTTTTGCAGAAATACGCCCTGGCCCGCGAGAACGTCCGCATGCGTGAAGAGGACCGTACCGTTCGTACTTCTGACGACTTCAGGAATGGGCGGCTCATCGTTGTACGTGTAATAGGCGAGTACACCCATGATGAAGAAGCCGATGATCAGAACAATGGCCGCTGCCTGGACCCAGCCACTTGAGATCATGAGTGAACGTTTATCAGCAAGACGCATAGGTGCGCTCCCGAAATTCAAGTGGGCGATCTGGATTATTCAGACTGGCGGGGAACATCATACACGGCTGATGGCACTGAGGCACAATTATGAAAGGCGATGCTGTTTCGTGATCGGCTGAGATGATCCCCTGGGAGTTGTTTGGCGATTGTGCTGAACCATTGACGGTTCAGCAATAGAAATGGCCCAGCGTGTTGGTTGCTTTATCTGCCGATAGGTAGCGCATCGCCCGATGGCCCTCTGTCGCGGGAACACTTCGGCGACATTCACAGCTCTTGACGCGGCGCACTCTGAAAGGTGCTGTTACGCTCGGACTCTCGCACAACCGCTCGCCTCCGACCAGCCAGCAATTCCTGCGCACTGATGCTTCCGAGAATACGCCCAGTTTCGCGATCGATCACAGGCATGCTCGTTACCCTTGTGGTCGCCATCTCCTCTGCAACTGCGCGGCAAGTCTCATCCGTGTAAGCGAAGACCTCAGGTAGTACCGTAGGCACGGCACTCGTCGCTCCTACCTCGGTGAACACCGGCATCTCGGTCATCACTTCCGCAACGCTCACCGTTTCCAGCGGATCAACGCCATACTCGCGCGATAGGTGATACCCACGACGACTGAGCTTCTCCGTTAGAATCGACCGTGGCATAACCAGCGATGTCACCAGATAGGACGCAGTACACGCAAGAGCCAGCGGCAGGAGGGCTGGCAGGGCATGGGTCAACTCAAGCGAGAACAGAATCGCCGTCAGCGGCACGCCCAGTGAGCCGGCTAGCATCGCTCCCATCCCCATTAATGCCCACAAAGCTTGTGCCTCACCCGGCATGTGTGCCAGTCGGGCTAATGTTTCTCCGATAGCCGCGCCAATCATCAACAACGGCGCCAGTACACCACCCGACGTTCCCGAACTCAGCGAAAAGGCCCACATGAGCGACTTGGCTACCAGTAGTCCAAGCAGTAGGCCCAATGGCGCGTTTCCGCGTAGGAGCTCTGCAATATTGTCGTACCCAACACCGAGTCCTCGCGGAAAGAAGAAACCACCCACTCCGATACCAATACCGCCAATCGCTGGCCACCACATCCAGTGCACTCGCATCCGGCCGCAGAAATGCTCAAATGCGTCCTCAAATCCATACATCATGCGGCTCAGCCCGGCCGCCGCGAAGCCGACTAGTATCCCCAAAGGACCTGCGACAAGCATGACCGGCCACAGGTGAATTGCAGAGTGCATTTGCACGGGGAACAGCGGACCGGCCCCGAGCCAACTGATACGCAACGCGCCTGCCACGATGCTCGCCACCGCCACTGGAATCAGCGAGCGCGGTCTCCACTCGAAGAGGAGCAGCTCTACGGCTAGCAGAATCGCAGCCATCGGAGCGGCAAATGTCGCCGCCATGCCAGCAGCTGCACCGGCCACGAGCAGCGTAGTCCGTTCTGCATCGGTTAGCTTAAGCCACTGCGCGACCAGTGAACCGAATGCTCCACCCGTCATAATGATCGGTCCTTCCGCACCAAACGGGCCCCCAGAGCCAATCGCGATAGCGGCAGAAAGAGGCTTCAGTATCGCGACTAAGGGCTCAATACGTGCACCTCGTAGCAGAATCGCCTCAATAGCCTCTGGAATTCCGTGTCCGCGAATCTTGTCGGATCCATAGTGCGCTATGAGTCCCACCAGCAGTCCGCCAACAATGGGTACCAGCGGCATGATCCATGGAGAGAGGGGCGATCCGGCAGGTCCAACCATCGCCAAGCTTAGCCGATGGTAGTAGAAAAGGTTTGTCATCAGAGCAATCGCACGGAGAAGCAACACTGCCAAAGCTGCCGCTCCCGTACCGATAATGAGGGCCACTCCAGTCAGCAGCCATACCCTTCGATTCACCGTAAAGTCACGCAATGCAGATGGCTTCGACCTCATTGGACGTTCGCTCCTGCACTGTCTTGCGCATGTCCGCCGATGCGCTTCAAAGCCCTTACTAGTCGCGGGGCCAGCTCATTGATCTCTCGCGCATGATCGCCTGCCAGCTTCTCCAGAACCCGTTCGCCCTTTCGCGTCGCTTGCAAAATTGCCCGCCGTCTGTCAACAGTGTCCGCGGTTCGCACCAGTAGCCCTTCGCGTTCCGATCTGTTGACCAGCTCGACCACGCTGTTATGTCGCAGACTGAGTCGTTCTGCGGCGTATGCGATCGTCACAGTCTTACCCTCAGGCGTGCCGGCCACCTGTAACAAGAGCTGGTGTTGCTGAGGTTGCAATCCCACTTCTACGGCAGCCCGTTCACTGAAGTGAAGAAACTGGCGCAGCTCGTAACGAAACTCGGCCAGAGTCTCAAGTAGCAATTGTGAGTCAGCTTTCGTCGATCGAGTACTCATAGCAATATCGTTACACGATATATCGCTTCAGACAAGTGTCGCCTGATTTTCACCCCACTCCCGCACGCAGACGAGTATGGCCACTAGAACAGATTACTGGGGCGTTGCGCTGAGAAGCGCACTCAAACCTTTCATATTCTTCACCACAATCTGGCGTGCATCGACATCCAGCAGACCTTCGGCCTGCAACCGCATCAGATTGCGCGAGATCAATTCGCGTACAGTTCCAAGCTGGTTTGCCAACTCCTGGTGACTGGCTGGCAACTGGAATTCGATGCCGCGGTCGGTCTTCATGCCTTCGCTCTCCGCGAGTCGTACAAGTGCTGAGATAAGCCGTTGGCGAATGGTAGTGAATGAAAGCTCCTCGATGATCCCGACCAAGCGTCGCAGGCGAGCACCCACTGTTGCCAGCACCTTGAGTGCAACGGCTGGGTGTTCTATACAGTAAGCCTGGAAGTCGCGCCGGGAGATGAAGGCAATCTCGGTGTCTTCGATGGCCACCGCGGACGCAGGATAGGGACCGCCATCAAAGACTGGCAGTTCTGCTACGGATTCGCCGGGATTGTTCATGGCCAGAACCTGTTCACGGCCACCCAGTGATGTCTTGAAGATGCGTACCTTGCCACGCGCGATGATGTGCAGGCCGTGGCAGGGCTCCCCTTCAGAGAAGAGCAACTCACCGGTGCGGAAGAGCTTGCACGTCGTGCGCGCAGCCAGCAGTTGTAATTCTGCCGCGGTAAGGACCGACAGCAATGGGGTTTTTTCGAGAACAGCCGGCAGATCAATACGTTTAGTGCTCATTGGGGAAGTCTAGCAGTGTGCAATGCAGTGATGTCTCTTCCTGCATGAAGCTACTCGAGCTGCTGATGCACCTAATCGATCGCACGAGAAACAAGGGTATCGTTCTCCAGATCTATATTGCTGCTACCGCTCAGCGTGACCGCCAGTCGCGGGGTACTCGCTGGAGCCAACCTGTATAACCGAGACTTTAACTAGAGCCGCCCCATCATCAGCATGCGCCCCGACATATCGTTCCAGCCCCGCCGATCCACAATGTTGCAAGTGCGCCAGCGTAATGTCCACACCTTCAGACCAAGCCGGGACTACGCGAACGGCTTCAAACTAAACCTTATAGGCTACAACGCCGATATCCCTGTTCATCCTTGACTGCCATCACTTCTGTTCGTGTCCATCAACGGCCATAGTGCTTCGCATTGATCTCTGCGAAGTCTTTCCATTTGTCGGGGAGATCATCGAGCGCAAATATGGCAGACACCGGGCACACAGGAACGCAAGCACCACAGTCAATGCATTCCACTGGGTCAATATAGAGTTGCGTTGCGTCTGCGAACTCCAGCTCATTCTTGCGTGGGTGAATGCAATCCACCGGGCAGGCGTCGACGCACGCGGTGTCTTTGGTTCCGATACACGGTTCAGCAATCACGTAAGCCATGGTCTACAGCCTCCTATTGACCAGCATAGACGCGAGTGTTGCGAACGTAAGTGACTAAAGTCGCTGACGCCGCCAGTCTCCTGGATGATCTTCGTCTAGTTCTATACTTATCGTATTGAGATCCTATAGCTATCCCTGGAGTCGCAAATGCTTGAAAAAGAGCTGTTTGTCCTACTGGAGAGAACAGCGGACGCTGCCTTTGTCCTCTCCGACATTGGCGAGATCCGATATTGGAACAAGGCGGCAGAACGACTCTTGGGTTACACAGCGGAAGATGTCCGCGATAAGAGTTGCCACGAGGTTCTACAGGGTATTGGCCCCTTAGGGACACGCGTATGCCATGAAGGATGCACCCTGATGGAGTGCGCCGGCAAACACACCGAAATTCCCAACTTCGATATGAGCGTACAGGCTCGCTCTGGACAGCGGCTGTGGATCAACATATCTACTTTGGTCTTTGAGAATTCCCGGACTTCGCAACGCCTATTGATCCACCTAGCGCACGACATCAGTGATCAGAAGAAGACGGAGCTACTCGTCCAAAAGATGATCGGCCTTTCCCAACAGTTCGTGGATTTGACCGAATCGGCGGTGCGAGCGGTACCGATTTCACCATTGTCAGAGCAAGAAGTAAGCGTTCTGCGCCTATTTGCCTCTGGAAAACACTCAGTAGAAATAGCAAAGTCCCTCCACATCAGCCAGCAAACGCTCCGAAATCATCTGCATCATATCAATCAGAAGCTGGGCACTCACAACCGTCTGGAAGCTGTGATGAATGCAATCCACAGAAAGTTAATTTAGCAGAACGGGACATCGTATCGCAGCTGAGTGCTCTCGTAACGGTAACCCGTATTAGGCAGATGAGGGCTCATAGCAGTCTTGAGGCAAGCAACTCCGAGCCGGAGATAGCTTTTCTCTTGATCCCACCTCTTCCGGTCGACCTGCGCTCAGCCCATCTCCCCGGTAGGTCAAAAGCGGCTAGCATATCCAAAGAGATGAACATAATCGGATACCCCGTCGATCCTCCACGGGCAAGATCCGATGATTTCAACCAGCATGACTAGGGCCGTATAGACTGCTCAATCACCTGCACAACAGCTCGATAAGCCGCACCGAAAAGATCCAAGTGCAGATATCGCGCTTACTGGGTTCTGGCAGCGCTATCTCTGTTCCACTCCTAGGAGCGCGCCTCTTTGAAAGAGCATCAAGTATCTGAGTTAACTATGGGTTTAGTCAGGCTTGAGCTTTTGGTGACGGAATGGGAGCGCATTGCTGCCCGTGTAATCACGAACGATGTGGCCTGAGCCAGTAAGGCGGTATTTGTAGGTGACTATGCCATCGAGGCCGACGGGGCCACGCGCATGCAGCTTGCTGGTGCTGATGCCAACTTCGGCGCCGAAGCCGTAACGGAAGCCGTCCGAAAACCGCGTCGAGCAGTTGTGGAAGACATTTGCAGAATCCACCTCTTCGAGGAATCGTCGGGCTGCCGCAGCATCCTCCGTGAGGACAGCGTCTGTGTGGTGCGAACCATGTAGCTCAATATGATCGAGCGCATCGTCGAGGGAGTCGACAATGCGGATGGCAAGGGCGAGATCGAGGTACTCGGTGTGCCATTCCGTGTCGGGGACAGGGTCGATCGCGGCGGAGGGCAAAAGGGATCGGGTGCGTTCACAACCACGAATTTTCACCGATTTTTCTTCGAGCGCGCGGACGAGCGACGGTAGCACGGCTGGCGCAATTGCCGCATGGATAAGAACGGTTTCAACAGCATTGCAGACAGCAGG
>PKWK01000202.1 GCA_003133205.1 Granulicella sp.
CAGGTGGTAAGACAAAACTCTACGGGATCAGCAAGCGCGGTAACAACTACTTGCGCAAGATCCTGATTCACGGGGCACGCGCAGTCGTGTTGCGATCGAAGAGAGACCGAATCGCGATGGGTGCATGGATGTAGAACGGCGCCTCGACTGTTACCTTATTGCCCACCGCAAATTGCGAGAAGACGGGCAAGAGCGTTCCAAAGAAGACGGCGACGCAGGCCGCGAGCAGCACAAGGACATTGAAGAGAAAGCTCGACTCCTGCGAGACAAGCGCTTCAATCTTGTGCTCGGTCCTCAGATGGTTCCGCCGAACGAGGAAGGTAATCGCGCATACCAGCAGCACGAGTGCAAGAAAACTCCAGAACCAGGTGCCGATCGAGGACTGTCCAAAGGCGTGGACGGAGCTGACGATGCCGGAGCGGGTGAGCAGCGTGCCGAAGATGCAGAGCAGAAAAGTGGAGAAGAGGAGCCAGATATTCCAAGTCTTCATCATCCCGCATTTTTGCTGCATGATGGCCGAGTGCAGGAACGCCGTGCCGGTAAGCCACGGCATCAGCGAGGCGTTTTCCACCGGGTCCCAGCCCCAATAGCCTCCCCAGCCCAGCACGGCGTAGGCCCAATGCATGCCGAGGACAACCCCGCATGTGAGAAATAGCCATGCCACGATCGCCCAGCGGCGGGTGATGGGGAGCCACTTGTCTACCGGGGACCGCATCATCAGCGCACCGAGAGCGAAGGCGAACGGCACGCTGAAGCCGACGTAGCCGAGGTAGAGTAGTGGCGGATGAATGACCATCTCGGGATACTGCAACAGGGGGTTCATGCCCAAGCCGTCGGCGGGGACCGCGCCTGCCAGACGGGTAAAAGGCAATGTCTCGAAGTTGAGCAGAAGTAGAAAGAAGACCTCGATGCCGGCCAGAATGGTCGATGCAAAGGCAGTCAGCCGGAAGCTCGCCGTGTGCCGCAGGCGAACGATAAAACTGAATCCCGACAGCAGCCAGGCCCACAGTAACAGCGATCCCTCCTGGCCAGACCAGAGCGCGGCGAACTTGTACGCTGCGGGGAGCGAGCGGTTGGATTCGTGCAGAACGTAGGCGAAGGAGAAGTCGTTGGTGAAGATCGTCCACAGCAGCGCGAAGACCGCCGCCGAAACCGCAGGGAAGCCGATGATTCCAGCGCGCCGTGCCGCATCGGCCAGCCGCTCCGGGGAGATGCGGCCTCGACGCCCGGTCGAGATCTGACGCAGCGCGACCGCGCCTATGACGAGATTGCAGAGAGCGAGCATCAGGGCAAGCAGAAGCGCGGAGCTACCCAACAAGAACATAGGTTTCCAATCTCATCTCTATCGACGCGCTCCGATTCATAAGATCAACGACTCTTGCAGAATAGAAGCTAGACCGGGAACGACGCTGTGACTGTGCGCACAATACGCCGAGAGCAGGCCTTGCGTAGTTGGGATAATGGCTTTGCAGCGGTAATATCGCGAGGTTCATGTTTCCAACAGGGCGAGCAAGCGCCGGGATCCGCGGTCGCCACTTCGAGCGTTAAGGACGTTATGATATCGAGCCGTTTCCCGAAGGCAGTAGGGATTGGGTGTTCAGTACGTCGTTCTCGGCTCATGGAGGTCATCGCTCAGGAGAGCCGGCTGCGGAAGAGCCTACTGGCCACGATCATGCTGACGATTCCAATGAGAGCAAGCGGCCAATACTGCGGCCAGAAGAGTGAGGCGCTGCCACCCTCCAGAAAGCTGCCGCGCAGAATGATAAGGAAATAGCGCAGTGGATCGAGGAGCGTGATGTACTGGACGGCCTGCGGCATGTTTGCAATCGGAGTGGCAAAGCCGGACAGAACGATGGCTGGCACCATGAAGAGAAATACGCCCAGCAGGCCTTGCTGTTGGGTAACGGCCAGCGACGAGATCATCAGACCGATGCCCACGGTCGAAAGCAGGAAGCAGAGCAAGCCAAAGTAAAGTCCCAGGAGACTGCCAGTAAAGGGAACATGGAACCAAAAGATGGAAACAACAATAATCAGCGACCCTTCGAGCGTGCCCACCAGAAATCCGGGCAGAGCTTTGCCGAGAAGGATCTCCGATGGACGCATGGGAGTTACAAGAAGCTGGTCGAAGGTTCCCATCTCCCGCTCGCGCGCGACCGAAAGGCCAGTTGTCAGCAGGCTTACCAGAAGAGTCAGAATGCCGCAGATGCCTGGAACGATGAACCACTGAGAGTCGAGGTTCGGATTGAACCATGCGCGATCCAGAAGTACCGTCGAGGGTGGACTTACTCCGTGCGCTGCGATCTGCGCTTCATTGAACGTGGTCACTATAGATTGCGCGTAGCCGGTCGCGAGGCCAGCGGTGTTGGAGTCTCTCCCGTCCAGAATGAGTTGGATGTGCGTAGTCCTTCCGCGCTCCAGATCGGCGCTGAAGTTGGGGCCGATGTCCATGGCCATCAGCGCGGACTTATCGTCGATAGCCTGCTCCAGATCTTTTTGGTCGTGGACGATGTGCAGCAGATCGAACGTGGGAGAGCCTGCGAAGCGCGCGATAAACTCTCGCGACAGTTGTCCCTGGTCCTGGTTATAGACGACGAAGGGAACATGCTTCAGCTCGAAGGTTGCCGCATAGCCAAACACGAGAAGTTGAATAATCGGTGGGCCAATGAGGACGGCCCTGCTTGCGGCATCGCGCAACAGGGCAAGAAGTTCCTTGATGGCAAGCGCAAATACGCGTTGGAGGATCAGGCGCATCAGTCCGACCTCTTGTGAAACCGCAATAGAGCGATGCTTAGAAAGACCGCGCAGAGGATGGCCATGGCAAAGGCGTTCGGCAGAATGACCGGCCAGATGTCCCCCGCCAGAAAGGAGCTTTGCAGCATGGTCACAAAGTAGCGCGCTGCGACGATGTGCGTCAGCACCTGAATGATTGGCGGCATGGAACGAATATCGAATATAAAGCCGGACAGGATGAAGGCAGGGAGAAAGGTGGTAATGATGGCCACCATCGCGGCCACAAACTGGCTGCGCGCAAGCACCGAGATCACCAGTCCCATGCCGAGCGCTGTGAGGAGAAACAGCGCAGCGGTGCCGAAGAGCACGAGGAGCGATCCGCGCAGTGGAACGCCGAACAGGAAGACAGCCATCGCGGTGGATATCGTCATTCCACCCATCCCCATGATGAAGTAGGGGACGAGCTTGCCCAGTAGAATCTCCGTTCTGGCGACCGGCGTGACCATAATGCCTTCCATGGTTCCACGCTCCCACTCGCGAGCCACCACCAGCGCCGTCAGCAACGCTCCGATGAGCGTCATGATGATGGCGATCAGGCCGGGGACAAGATAGTCGCGGCTGCGCAGCGAAGGATTGAACCAGACCCGCGTGTCGGCGATGACGGGCGTGGGCAGGCGCGCGCCTTGGCGGGTCATCTCCTCCTGCTGCCAGAGCATCCATGTGCCGGTCACATAATTTTCAATGAGGCGCGCCTGGTTAGCATCCACGCCGTTGACGGTCAGATGGATCGGAGCGCTTCCAGAGCTGTACGAGAGACGCGTGAAATCGCTGCGCAGCCAGAGAATGGCAGCGGCGCGTCCTTGCATCATCGCTTGTTCGGCAGACGCTGGATCTGGATAGAGGGTCGGACTGAACCACGACGAGCGATCGAGCTCCGCCAGGAAGGATGCGGTGATCTGTGTGGGATGATCGACGACCTCTGCGATCTCGATATGGCGCGCGTCCAGCGAGACGCCGTAGCCAAAGATCAGCAGCAGAACCAGTGGCAGCACGAAGGCAATGGCAATGCTGGAAGGATCGCGGACGATCTCATATACCTCTTTTCGCATGAGGCCGGACAGGCGCATGATCTTCACGATGCCCTCCTGCTGGCCTGCTCATGTTCTTCAATCAGCGCGATAAACGCGTCTTCCATGCTCGGGGTGGGCAGGTCTGGGCGCCGCACCTTTGCCTTGATCTCCACGGGTGTGCCTTGCGCCAAAATCTCCCCCAGCGACATCAGCACCAGATGGTCGCAGTACTCCGCCTCCTCCATAAAGTGCGTGGTCACAAGGCAGGTGGTTCCACCCTCCGCCAGTGCATTCACGCGCGCCCAGAACTCGCGCCGCGCCAGGGGATCGACGCCGGAGGTTGGTTCGTCGAGAAACAGAATGCTCGGCTCGTGCATCAGTGCACAGGCCAAGGCGAGACGCTGCTTGTATCCCAGAGGCAGGCTGCCCGCATTCATGGTTGCGTAGTCCTTCAGTTCCATCTCCTCCAGCGCCCAGGCGATGCGGTCTTTCCTACGCCGGCTCTGCAAGCCATAAGCGGAGGCAAAGAACGATAAGTTCTGCTGCACGCTCAGGGGGCCGTACAACGAGAACTTCTGAGATACATATCCGATTCGAGCACGCGCTGCTGGCGCCGTCCTGCGCAGATCGACGCCAGCGACACGCAGCGTTCCAGAGGAGGAGGGAAGCAGACCGCAGAGCATTCGGAAGGTCGTTGACTTGCCCGCTCCATTGGCCCCCAGCAATCCGAAGATCTCTCCCTTGCGCACGGAGAAGCCGATGTTCTTTACCGCCGCGAAGGTGCCGAAGTAGCGGTAAAGATCCTTCACCACGACGATAGGCGCATCGTCGTGCGTGATGTCTCTCTGCGGCGGCAGCGGAATGGGATGGCGCGGCGTCCGGCTGAACAGAAGGCTGACGAAAGCGTCTTCCAGTCGCGTTGCAACTGGCTTTGGGGTTCCGTAGCCAACCAGCTTCTCCGGCAGCGCAGGCGGCTCCGGCTTCTCCATCACGATGCGCA
>PKWK01000047.1 GCA_003133205.1 Granulicella sp.
GTACTCGTCCTGATAGCAACCGCCCTCAAGGTGCGAAGCCAGTTCGCTGAAAACCAAAGGGAGCGGAGCGGTGTCGGAAGAATCGTTCAGGAGCGCTCTCGATTCCCCCCAGTCCGAACTCAAGCGGCCTTGAGCACTTGGCTCTTGGACGCTATGCAATCCAGCAAATCCTTCCNNAAATTCTTCATGAGCGGCGAGGGCTTTCAGCGTGGCTTCGGGCATCGTGTTCACGGTGAAGGGCCTGGCAAGGGCCTGAACGTACAAGATGTCGGAGGCTTTGGGGTCCTTGGTTCCGGTGCTCGCCCAGAGAAGGCGCTGGGAACGAGCGCCGGCGTTCAAGATGCGCTGCCACCGCGGCGAGTCAAGCAGAGCGCGGTATCGCTCATAGGCCTCTCCAGCGATGGCGATGCCGAGCTTGTTGCGCAAAGCCTCCGGTGCTTTGTCCGCTACCGCAACGTCCCAGCGGCTGACGAACAGAGAAGCCACGGAGCCAACATTGGGATTCAGTCCAGCAACGATGCGACGCTCGATGCCGCGCAAGTATGCCTCTGCGGCCGCGACATATTGCTCGCCAGAGAACAGCAGGGTTACGTTGATGGGCACACCAGCGAAGATTGACTCCTCAATTGCAGGGAGGCCCTGGCTTGTACCAGGGATCTTGATGAAGAGATTGGGCCGTTCCGCGCGGGCGTGGAGAGCCTTGGCCGCAGCGAGGGTGCCGGCCGTATCGCGAGCCAGGAGGGGTGAGACCTCCAAAGATACCCAGCCGTCCACACCGTCTGTTCGGTCGTGGATCGGGCGGAAGAGATCAGCGGACTGCCGCAGGTCCTCGATCGCCNNAGATCGTGGGGTTCGAGGTGAGACCCGTGATTGATAACTCCTCGATGTAGCGTTGAAGAGTGCCGCTGGTGAGCAAGCCGCGAGTGATGTTATCGAGCCAGAGGCTCTGGCCGATCTCATGAAGTTTCTGGGTCGTTTTCATTCGATCTCTCCTGGATAGAACGGTGTTGCTTGGGTGTGTCCGGCTATGATCGTGCCGGACAAAACACGGCTGCGTCCGGCTCCTCATCCCGATGAGTCTGCGCTGCTGGGGTTATGCCAACCGCCGTCTGCAGCGATGATCGTGTCAGCCTCCTTTGGCCCCCAACTGCGGCGTTTGTAATAGCGAACGCGGTGATGAGTCTTGAGGACCGGATCGACAACCACCCACGCGGCCTCAACCGCGTCTTCTCGCGTGAAGAGCGCGCCGTCGCCTGCCATGGCGTCACCGAGAAGCCGCTCGTAGGGCGTTTCGTCGCCCGATCGCTCTTCCGACAGGTAAAGCTCTTTCTGCTCTCCGACGAAATCTTGGCCCGCGAGCTTGACCCGTGCGGCAAGGGCAATGGCCGGGTCGGGGGAGAGCCGGAAGCGCAAGTAGTTGGATCGGCCGGTCAGCGGTGCTGAGTCGGCAAAAAGCCTCTGCGGCGCGGGTTTCAACTCCACCAGGACCTCGGTTGCGGTGTCCGGCAGGTACTTGCCGGAGCGCAGATACCACGGCACTCCCTCCCAACGCCACGAATCGATGTAGAGCCGCAGCGCGCAGAAGGTCTCGACGTCGGAGCGCTTCGCTACGTCCTGCTCATCCAGGTAACCGGCGTACTGCCCGCGGACCACATCGTCTGGAGTCAGAGGTCGCATGGCTTGAAAGACCTTGGCCTTCTCGCTGTGCACTGCGCCAAAGTCCCTGCCCGCAGGCGGCTCCATGGCAAGCAGTGCGACGACCTGGAAGAGGTGATTCTGGATCACGTCGCGCAAGCAGCCTGCGGTTTCGTAAAACGCGCCGCGCTTCCCCACGCCGAAACTCTCCGAAAGAGTGACCTGGACGCTGGCCACGTAATTGCGGTTCCAGATCGGCTCCAGAAACGAATTGGCGAAACGGAAATAGAGGATATTCATGATCGCTTCCTTCCCTAGAAAGTGATCAATGCGGAAGATGGAGTCTTCAGGGAATACCGAATGCGCCACCTGGTTGAGTTCCCGCGCGGAGGTCAGGTCGCGTCCAAACGGCTTCTCTACGATCACGCGCGAGTGCTCGGCGAGGTTCGCCGCACCCAGACCTTTGATGACCGTCTCGAAGAGCGAAGGCGGAATCGCCAGATAGTGCGCAGGCCTCCGCGCCTTACCCAGCACTTCTTTGATCGCTGTGAACGTGCCTGGGGCTTTATAGTCTCCACTCACATACTTGAGCAGGGAGAGAAGATGTTGTAATGCGCGCTTATTATCGATTCCGCCCGATCGCTCTATGCTGTCCGTCACACGCTTGTGCAGGCGCTCCATGCTCCACTTTGGAAAAGCGACACCGATGACCGGAACTTTAAGGGCGCCCTTTTTTACCATTGCATAAAGTGCCGGGAAGATCATCTTGTGGGCCAGGTCGCCCGTCACGCCGAAGATCACCAGCGCGTCTGACTGGGAAGTAGCCATCACGCGCCTCCCTTGTCAGCCGCGGCCTTTTCCTCATGGCCGCCGAACTGAAAACGCAGAGCCGACAACACCTTTTCGGCGAAGTCGTCTTCACCACGCGAGCTGAAGCGTTCGTAGAGGGCGGCACTGAGGACGGGGGCTGGAACCGACTCGTCGATGGCGGCGGCGATCGTCCAGCGCCCTTCCCCTGAATCCGATAC
>PKWK01000242.1 GCA_003133205.1 Granulicella sp.
GAGTGGGCGGTGAAGAGGACGGGGAGTGTCGCACCGGCGTCGGCACAGGCTCGTGGGTAGGTGTCGATGAGGCGCTGGGCGAAGGCTTCGATGAGGGCGGACTCTTCGGGCCACTCTTCGACGAAGGTGAGGTCGATGGGTGGCGCTGCCGCGTCAGCTTCGAGGGCGGACATGAGGGCTCGGCGGTAGAGGCCGATGCTGGTGCGGGAGTTCTGGGGGGCGAGGCAGATGGCGATGATACGAGTGACGCCGTCGGCGCGCATTTCGGCGACTACGTCGGCGATGTAGGGGTGCCAGTTGCGCATGCCGGTGTAGACGCGGAGCGGGTGGCCGGCGGCGGCGAGAGCCTGCTCTAGGAGGTGAGCTTGTGTGAGCGTCCAGCGGGTGAGCGGTGGGGCTTCGGGGCCGGGCGTTTCGCGGAGGCCGATCTGGGCGTAGCGATGCTGCAACTCTTCGACGACCTCGTGCGGGAGGGGGCGGCCGCCGGTGACCTTGGCGAGGTATTCGGCCATCTCGCCGAGGACGTCGGGAGTTCCGTGGGCGAGGAGGAGGACGGCTGTGTGGTCGGGTTGGGACATGCTTGCATCATCGTATACGGTACTTCCCTGCCCCTCCACTTCGCTGCGTTTCGGTTGCAACGAAGGTGCGAGGAAGGCGGTTCGCGCGGGGGCGCGAATGACCCACCCTTTGCGATGAAGCTGCAAACGATGGGCCACCCGATTGTGTGGCTGACTAGGCAGAGCGTTTGATTTGGTGGACTACCTCGAGGACGGCGTCGACTGGGGTGGTGGGGACGATGCCGTGGCCGAGGTTGAAGATGTGGCCGGGGCGGCTGGCGGCCTGAGCCAGGATTTCGGCGACGCGGTTGTGGAGGACTTCTTCGGGGGCGAATAGGGTGATGGGGTCGAGGTTTCCCTGGACGGCGACTGAGTGGTTGAGGGTGCGCCAGGCTTGATCGAGGGGGGTGCGCCAGTCGAGGCCGAGGACGTCGGCGCCGGTTTCGCGCATGATGGGGAGGAGCGATGCGGTGTCTACGCCGAAGTAGATGACCGGGACACCGAGGGCCTGGATGCGGTGGATGAGTTCAGTGGTGGGGGCGAGGGCGTATTGGCGGTAGTCGGTGGGGGAGAGCGCGCCGACCCAGGAGTCGAAGACCTGGATTACGTCGGCGCCGGCTTCGACTTGCTGGGCGGCGTAGTCGACGAGGACGGTGATGAGCTTGTCCATGAGGATGGGCCAGGCGGCGGATTCGGGTTGTCCTGAGGGATTTGTGGCGCCACCGGCAAAATGCGGGGGTTCTTCGCTGCGCTCAGAATGACAATCCAAAGAAGTTGGGGTGGAGGCGTACATGAGGCGTTTGGTTTCGATGTAGTTGCGGGAGCTGCCGCCTTCGATTATGTAGGAGGCGAGGGTGAAGGGTGCGCCGCAGAAGCCGATGATGCCGAGCTGGTCTTGTGCACCGGGCGAAATTCCCTCCGGGGCTAAAGCCCCTTGTGAAGGTGTGACCCCAACGGACGGGCTGAAGCCCGTCCCTTTCAAAGCGAAGTGGGCGGCGACTTTCTCGATGGCGCGAGAGACGTAGAGGAGTTCGTCGGTGCGATCGGTGCGGAGGGCGCGGGCCTGGGCGGCGGTGCGGATGGGGGAGTGGACGCAGGGGCCTTCGTTGGCGACGAACTCGAAGTCGAGACCCATGGGGGTGAAGGGGAGGAGGAGGTCGGCGAAGATGATGGCAGCGTCGACGCCGAGGCGCTCGGCGGCGGTGATAGTGACTTCGGCGGCGATTTCGGGGGTGCGGCAGATTTCGAGCAGGGAGTGGTGCTTGCGGACGGCCATGTACTCGGGCATGTAGCGGCCGGCCTGGCGGAGGAACCAGACGGGTGTCCGGTCGACGGGAAGGCGGAGGCAAGCGCGAACAAAGCGGCTGCCGTTAGCCCCGGCAGCCGCTGCAGGTTGGTTTACCGCGGGAAGGTCCGCGGTCTGTCCCACTGTGGTCACTGCCCGATTAGGCCCGTCGAGTTCAGCGCCTGGGTTCACCTCTCGATTTGGCCCATCGAGTGGGGCGAACCCGGCCAGCGGTTCAGCTTGGTCGCAATCGGACCCGGGTGCAGCGGATGCTTGGTTCTGAAGTTGACTCAATGGCTTGGTCTCCCAACCATCGAGCGTAGCATCCTCCGGGGTACCGGCGAAAATCCTTGTATGGTGCGGGTGGCGGGCGCTGAGGCCACGACACCGTGGTTGAGACGGCGGCTTACTTCACGCGGCCGTTGTGGAAGGGGACGCTGTCGGCGATGCCTACAGCAAAGGTTGTGGGCGAAAGCGTGAAGGGAGCGATCTCGGCGCCACGCTGTGCGCTCACCATCGCCTGGGCTGGGGCGACTCGTGCGGTTGCGAGCAGAATTCCGAGGAAGAACGCGGACTTCGAGATCGTGCTCAGCGTATTCCGCATGAGGTACCTTGGGGTTTGTGGTCGAGTGCTGCAACTCTTGGGAGTGCGGTCAGAACCGCAGCCTCGACCACTTGTTTCTCTTTAAACTTTGCCCCGTATGAGCCTTGTACGTTATCCCCTATCGGTGCCATCGGGGTACAACTTTAGGCGAGGTGATGCGCGAGCGCGAGAACCTACTCATCGCGGTGAGACTGCGATGAATGGGGCACCCTATTCAGGGTTGGGTTTGGCGAAGAGATGGAGTCAGGGTTCGAGGCGGAAGGTGAACTCTTCGATGACGGGGTTCGTCAGAACCTCGTGGGCGATGCGCTCGACTTCAAGCTGCGCCTGGGTTGGATTCTGGGCGAGCGAGTCTTCGAGGGTGAGCAGGAAGTATTTTCCCTGGCGGACGTCGGCGATGCCTTTGTACTCCATGCGGCGGAGTGCGCCGGCGACGGTCTGGCCCTGGGCATCGAGCACGGACCGCTTCAAAGTGACGTAAACATGCGCCTTCATGAGGTCTGATTATAGACTTAGAAGTGGGCCTGTTTGCGATCTGGCGGTCTTATAGACTGGATGGACGTGTAGCCCTGCACCGGCCGATGTGAATTTCAACCTACCAACAAATGCTTCCGCCTGAGACGAGACCCTAGACACTATGACGAATTACCTGGAACTGCCGGTTGGGGATCAAAGCCCCGAAGTGATCAACGCCGTCATTGAGATTCCGCTTGAGGGCATCAACAAGTATGAGTACGACAAGCAGTTTCATGTGTTCCGGCTGGATCGGAATCTGTATTCGCCGGTGCATTATCCGGGCGACTATGGATTTGTTCCGAGCACGCTGGCGAGCGATGGCGACCCGCTGGATGTCCTGGTGCTGGTGGACGCGCCGAGCTTCTCGGGATGCGTACAGGCGGTGCGGCCGATCGGCATGCTGGAGATGATGGACCAGGGGCTGGCCGACGAGAAGATCCTGTGCGTGGGCAAGAACAACCCGCGATACAAAGATGTCTGGAACTACTCGGAGATCTACCCGCACATGCTGAAGGAGATCACGCACTTCTTCGCGATCTACAAGGACCTGGAAGGCAAGCGGGTGGAGGTAAAGGGCTGGCGAGACGCCTCCATCGCGCGCAGCAAGGTGGCTGAGGCGCAGCAGCGGTTCATCGACAACAAGACGAACCCTGAGCCGAAGCCACAGCCGAAGTAGAAGCGGGAATGGGGAGCGTTAAGCCAGGAAGGGCCGCCTATGAGGGCGGCCCTTTCCTTTGCTTGAAGATCGTGAAGATTGACCGCACGATCGCTTTAGTAGATGCCGACGTAGGCGTAGGAGAGGTGACTGCCGGAGGCGGCAGTAATGGTCGGGAGCTGTTGGGAGGTCATCCACACGACGGGCAGAGGACTGGGGATGGTCGTCGGAGCGGTATAGACGCCGTTTTGGGTAATGGTGCCCAAGGTGGCATTGCCACCAACAACCTGAGAGGCGGTAGAGAAGGGAGCAGGGCCGACCGACCAGACGGGCGTGTTGTCGGCGGTATAGAGGGGGTACTGCGTTCCCGCGATGAGGCAGCCGGCCGTGGTGGTGCAGGGCACCGCTCCGACCACACCGCCGTAGAACGCGAAGCTGGTTCCACGCGCAACATTTACGATGGGGGCGGTGATACCAGTCGGTGTGGCGGGCATAGCGGGAACCAGATAGAGCGACGGCGAACTGTACACCTGGAACAACTGGTACGCGACGGCCACAGCGGATGGGTTTGAAGGATCGCTTGGCACGGAGGCCTGCAGCAAGGTATCGCCCTGCGGGATGCCGACTTGCGGCACTCCGTTGTAGGTCCATTGGAAGGACTGCGCCTGCTGGAGGGCCGCACCGGAATAGATCGGTAGACTGCCGGGGGCGGAGTAGTAGATGGTGTTGCCGCTAGCCGCGGTAATCGTGCCGACTGAGGAGCCGGACTCACCGACCGGCGTCGAAGTGCCGGTTGGGGGGCTGTCGATGCTGCCGAGGTTGGGCTGAGGGAAGATGGTCCAGGTAATGTTCACCGGAGCGTTTGTGACCGTCGCCGTGATAAGGACGGTGCCGCCCTGACCCCCGCCGTACGGCATGTACAACGCTGCCGGATTCGCCGGATTAAAGTTGATTCCTCCAGGGCAGTCGGAGCATTGGATTGGGACTGTGTTGAAATTGATGGTCACGTTCTGATAGCTGAAACCTGCAGGACCTGCACAACTGGTCAGGGGATAGGTGGCGACGGCGGTTATGGCTACGACGAGAATCTTCAAGCAAAGTTTCATTGGAGGAATCCTTTGTAATCCGGAACCAGAGAAGCATATCTAAAATTTGGGGTTCGCGAAAGTAATTTTTTGTGGCGGGCAGGCTCCACGCCATACCTGACTGGCTGTGGTCGACTTGCTTAGAGACAGGAACTGTACCATCTGGCCGTCACGACACGCCAGATATATGTATTGACAGGCCAGGTAACAGGATATGGGCGGGGATTGATCCGTTGCCGGAGGGACTGACGAGCGTGCCGGCTGCGGGATGAAAGGGGTGGGCCGGGTGGCAGGGGCACCGACTGCGGGACCGAGTTTGCGAGGGTGGTGGTCAAAGTCTGGCTAGTGCAGGGATATGACCGAAGAGGCGGTCTTGGTGGGGTCGGCCTGGGAGATCACGGTAATGGTGACGGTGTTGCCGCTCATTGGCATATTCGCGGGTGCGACATAGGTGCCAGCCGTATTGATGGTCCCGGTGGTGGTCGAGCCGCCGGCAAAACCGTTGACGTACCAGGTGAGGGCGTTGTTGATGTTGCCGACGGCGTAGCCAAAGAACTGCTGGGCGGAGCCGAGGGCGACATTGGCCGTCGCGGGCGAGAGGCCCACCGTAATCGAGGGAGCGGTGATGACAAAGCTGACCGAGTCGGGCGAGGTGGGGATTGAAGTTCCCGGAGGATCGGCTACTCTGACGTTCACCGTGACTGTGCCCTGCGCGATTCCTGTGGGAGTGGCGCTGTAGATGGGCGGCGTCGCGGGGCGGTGTAGAGGATCGAGGTGCTTGAACCGGTGACGGGGGTCAGGGTGCCGGCATTGTTGGCAAGGGCGGCATCCAAGATGCTCCACTGAGGGAGGCTGAGATTATTGGAGACGGTTCCGGTGAACACGACGGTCGTTCCAACCGCGACTGTACCTGGTCGAGGTGACATGGTGACCCCAAGGTAGACGGGGGGCAACATGACTGAATTGCTACAACCACTGAGAGCGATTGCGGAGGCGATCGCGACCGAGCAAAGAATCCTTGAGCAGGTTCCCATGAGCAGAGCTCTTTTCAAACGGCAATTCGTTTCAAATGACACTCGCGGCCAGTATAGGCGGGTCAAGTGCCACTATCAATCACTGAGATGTCTCCCTGGACGAGCGGGACGGCATCGATCACGAGCGGTGGGTTGAGATCAGGATTGCGGGGGTTGGTCCGCCGGGGAACGGCGCGAAGCGATGAGGCGGGCAAGCATCCAGGCAAGTGGACCCAGCGCCGCGACGAGGGCGGCAAAGGCTAGGGCAGGCAGCGGACCGACCCGCTCGTCGCGGGCGGCATAGAGGGCGAAGGCAATAAGGACTGCGGGGCCGACACCTGCGGCGATGGCGGCGAGAAGGCCTCCGGGAATGCGGAAAGGGCGGACAAGAGCGGGCTCGCGGAGGCGGAGAACGACGAGAGCTACAAACTCGAGCAGGAGAGAGGCACCGTAGAGGACGAGGTCGATGGAGATGAGGCGCTCGAAGGAGAGGCGGAGCGCCAAGGCCCAGGCGACGGCGCAGACGAGTACGCTGGCCCACGGGACCGGCGCGCGGGTGGGAGTGGCTCGGGTGGTGCGGGTGAGGAATCGTGGGAGCAGACCGTCTTTGGCGAGCGCATAAGGGACGCGCGCGTAGCTGAGCATGAGGGCGTTGAACATTCCGGCACCATTGAGCATTCCTCCGATGACCACGGCGAAGGCAAGCCACGGCCCGACAATGGAACGCGCGGCGTCGGTCCACGCGCCGGTGGAGAACTGGCTGGCGGGGACGCCTGCGAGACCAACCGCCGCAAGCGGCACTATGTAAGTGACAACGACGAGAGCAGCGGAGATGAGCATGGCGCGCGGGTAGTTGCGCTGGGGAGCCTCGACCTCTTGGGCGACGGTTGAGGCGTTGTCCCAACCCATGTAGTTCCACAGAGCGACAGAGACGGCACCGGCGAGGGAAGGTGCGGCGACTGGTGCGCGGAGCAGGGTCAGCGAGTGACGGACGTGTTCGCCGAAAGTGAGAACGTGGCCCATGTAGGGATCGGCTGTGTGGGCGAAGAGCGCCTTCCAGAAGCTGACGCCGACGAGGACGACGAAAGGTGAGAGGAGGAGCGCGAACATGCCGACGGCCCCCTCGCCGACGGCCTTGGCGCCACGGAGATTCCATACCGCGCAGGCTAGGACGACCGCCAGGGCCCACAACGTTCCGCGGTATCCCGAGGTGAGGTTGGGTGCGGTGCGCGAGAGGTAGAGGACGAAGATGACCGGGTAGATGGCCATGTCGAAGATGCTGGCGGCTAGCGAGAGCCACGCCTCCTGGAATCCCCAGAAGCCGCCGAGAGCGCGGCGAACCCAGCAGTAGTAGCCACCCTCTTCGGGAAGGGCGGAGGCGAGTTCGCCGACCATGAGCGAGGTGGGCAGGCTCCAAATGAGGGGGATGACGAGCAACAGCAAGAGAGCGCGGCCGTAGCCGGCGTCACCGATGATGTCTTCGAGGCCATAAGGGCCTCCAGCGACCATGAAGTAGGTGGCTCCGATGAGCGGGAGAAGCCGCATCTTGTTGCTGCCTTTACGCATGCGCCGGCCTCCCATGGAATATTTGCTGTAGAGGAGAATTTACCTGAAGGACGAAGGAAGGGGGGCGGAGAAGCGCCCAGAATTTCGGCGCAGAAGCAGGCGGCCTTCAGTGCAATAGCAGGCTGGCAAGGGCGCGGGCCTCTTTTTTTGCAAAGAAAATTGCGCGGAAGCTTGAGCCAAGACGCGATGACTCAGGAACTGCACTATAATCATGGTTCATCCCGGCACTCGGAGTGGAGTTGCGGGGAAGGTTGGAGAGTTGGCCGAGTGGCTGAAGGCGGCGGTTTGCTAAACCGTTGTAGGACCAAAAGTTCTATCGGGGGTTCGAATCCCCCACTCTCCGCCAGTACTCCTAAGTTATTTAGAATCAATAAGAAACCGCCATGTTACACATTGTGTGACACTTTTTGTGCCACGCTTTGCAGCGGTTTCTGAAAAAGATATTACGGGTCATCGCCCTCCTCTGGGTATTCACTTAAGAGGAACCGCGATGAGAACGTTGAAAGTCCGTCTCTACATTCGAGTCCGTCTGCGTGATGGACACCACGCCTTCCTGGACCCCGTCTGGAACAAGAATCACACCCTTCGGGCTGGCTATGCCCTGGTCGATGGCAAGGCTGAGTCCCATGAGGAGGGTATCTACTACCTTCGTTGTCTGCGCGACGGCAAGCGCGTCTGGCAGGCCGTCGGTCCGGAGGCGGACGCTGCCACTGCTGCCCTGCAGAACAAGGAACATGATCTCCAATCAGATTCCTTGGGGCGCTCCATGCCTGCCACTCTTCCTAGTTCAACACCGACATCAGGGCAAAGCTCGGTGCCCGCTCTCGCTGCCACCGCACCTGTTTCCCTCGACGACGCTATTAAGTCGTACATGGCGGAGGTCCGGCGGTTCCGAGCCCCCAAGACCATCGCGGCGGCCCAGCACATGCTCGCCCTCTTTGGGACGCAGTTTCTTGGGAAGCCCATCCAGAACATCACTCGCGAGGACTTGCTGGACCATATGGCCGCCCTTCAGGAGCGCGGCCTCAGCCAGCGGACTGTCTTCAACCACATCGCGCGTATCGGCACGCTGTTGCGGGCTCACAAGGTTGTAGGGCTACTCGATGCCAAGGACAAGCCAAAGTATGACGAGCGAGAAGTGGCAGCCTACGACTCCGATCAGCTCGACGCACTGTTCGCCGCCGCCAACGCTGAGGAGCGGATACTCTTCCAGTTCTTCCTCGGCACAGGCTTCCGCGAACAAGAGGTAATGTACTGTTCCTGGAAGAACGCCGACTTCAAGGGCAAGGTCGTCGCCGTACGGTCGAAGCCAGAGATGGGCTTCCGCCCAAAGGATAAGGAAGAGCGGTCAGTTCCCGTCCCGGATTCTCTGATTGCGGCGCTGGCGAACAGAAAGAAGGAAAGCACCTCGATGTTCATCTTCGCGGGACCGCACGGGAAGCCCAATGGACACTTTCTCCGCGTGCTCCAAAAGCTCGCCCTCCGCGCGGGATTGAACTGTGGCGAGTGTCTTACCAAGCAGGGGAAGAGCTGCGCGACCCAAGCCATCTGCCGCGAATGGGGACTGCATAAGTTCCGGAAGACATTTGCAACCATGCATAGCGAGGCGGGAGTGCCTCCCTCCACTATTCAGAAATGGCTCGGGCACTCGGACCTTGCAACCACCTTGCGATATTTGGCTACCGCCGATCTGCGTTCAGAACGGACGCGTCAGCAAGTGAATGCCACCTTCGCGAGCTTGAAGATTGAAGGGGCTGCATGAGAGCTTCCCATGGGGAGCTGTTACCACGCAGACCATAGCAGAACCTAATCGACACTATATTGGAGGTGCGGCACCACATCGAGGACGTCGCGACTAAACTTGCTGAATACAATCAATTCCGCCACTCGATTGGTTGCTGGGTGAGTGTCCAGAGTCTCATCCGCGCGGGAGGCGTGTGCGGAAAATTCGAACTTGCTCAATGTATGGTCCGCCGTCTGACTGCAAGGGAAAAGTTGGTGGATGAAGAAAGTCTGCGTCAATGTATCCGGCCTGTTTGTGGAGATAGTGTCTCCTGGCCATGATGAGATACGCCGCGTACCTGTCCTTCAAAACGCCTCGGCTGTGTCAGAGCCATTTGAGCAATCAGGTTTCAGGTACGCCGTTTGACTGTTCTTTCATCTTCACTTGTCCGGTGCAGACCTCGGTGGGAGAACTTGATGTTGATGGTTACGCTTGCATGGCATCGCGTATGGAGTCCGGCGGCTTCGCCTGGATCACATACCTCGCGCTGTTGATCCAGTCCGGGCCGATGACCCAGCCGATCGTGTTGAGCGGGATACCGAACGCGCCCTGAATGTAAACCCGCAGGGGCATGCCAGGCCCGTCCACCTCTGCGGGTTTGATTGTCGCCACCTCATATGCAGGCATCTGCTGAGGGGACGCGGCCATGACCGGCGGGGTAGCTGAAGACTGAACATAGCATGTTTGGCACGGAGCGAGTCGACCCGAAATCGCGATCAACGCGCCCGCAAGGAGCAGCAGGGCTCTACGGGCTAGCATTAGGAAACCCTCTTATTGAATATGCAAGTGGGACGGGCTGGCTTGGACTTCGTAAGCACTCCAGGTAGAACAAATTGCTGTACTGCCGGAAAAGTCAGCTTTTGAGCAAGTTCGCCGGGCCAGGGGGGTCAGCACGTTGAACTTGCTGAATGTATGGTC
>PKWK01000134.1 GCA_003133205.1 Granulicella sp.
AGCGGCAGGCACAGCCTCAACCACAACAGCAACAGCGGCAGGCACCGCCGCAGCCTCAGCCTCAACAGCAGGCGAGACCGCAGCCGCAACCGGCTCCGCAGGCGCATCCGGCTCCGCCGGCACGCGGCGATCCGAACAAGGATGACAAGTCTCATCGCTAGTCTGCAGGTGTGGTTGGCGGGTGAATGAAGGACGCATGGAACGGCAGGACTCGGCCACTTTGGCTTGTCCTGCCGTTTTCTTGTTTTGGGGGGCGCGGATCGCGGATGGATGGCGAGGGTGCGGTGAGTGCTCCGACGATAAACCCTTCACTTCGTTCAGGGTGATCCCTTCGGCGAGCTCAGGGCGGGCTATGGGGCACCCATCTTTGGTGGGCTATAGCCCGAGTGCGAGTTGGCCGAGGAGCATGGCGTTCAGCGTGATGATGACGGCGACTGTGACCCAGCCGGCGATGCGGGTGCGGCGCGCGCTGGCGAAGCTTTGCATGACGTCGGTTCGGCTGGTGAGGAGAAGCAGCGGGATCAGTGCGAAAGGCAGCGCGAAACTGAGTATGACTTGTGAGAGTACGAGGATGCGGAGCGGATCGAGGCCGGTTGCGATGATGGCGATGGCTGGGATGACCGTGATGGCGCGGCGCAGGAAGATGGGGAACTTGATGTCGAGGAAGCCCTCGATGATGACCTGTCCAGCCATGACTCCCACTGTCGAGGACGACAGGCCCGAGCAGAGGAGTGCGACGGCGAAGACGACTGCGGCGGCGCGTCCGAAGAGCGGCCCGAGGGTGTGGTACGCCTCCTGGATGGTGGGCTGCAGGTTGTTGGTGTGGACGAAGGCGACCGCCGCCATCAAGATCATCGCGGAGTTGATGAGCCATGCTCCGTTCATTGCGACGAACACGTCGATGAGTTCGTAGCGCAGGAATCGGCTGAGGATCATGCGGCGCGGAATCGGGGTGAGCTGGTTGCGGGCTTTGAGGTTTTCGAGCGTCGCTGTGGCCGGAAGAGCGGAGCCGGTGAGTTCCTTGAGACGCGGCTGCACGAGCGCGGAGTGAAGATAGACGACGTGGGGCATCACTGTGGCGCCGAGCATTGCGACGGCAGCGTAGATGCTGTCGTGGAAGTTCTGTGAGGAGGATCGGTCGAGTGTGGGCAGCAGGGTGTGGATGGTTGCGAGCTTCCAGTCGGGATGGACGAGGAAGATCTCGAAGGCGTAGGAGACGCCGATGACGGCGACGAAGGCCATGATGCCGCGCTCCAGCCATCGGAATCCGGCGAGGTCGAGGGCGAGGATGGCAAAGACGAGGACGGTGGAGACGAGCGCGGCCGCCAGCAGCGACTCTTTGGGGCTGAAGGCGTGGGCGTAGAGCAGCGGGCCAAACAGGAGGTCGAGGCCGATGGCAGCGCCGAGGAATTCGGCGAGATCGGTGGCGACGGCGGCGATCTCGGCGGCGATCCATAGGCCGATGGTTGCAGGCCGGGAGAAATGCTTGCGGCAGTTCTGCGGCAGGGTGAGGCCGGTGACGATTCCGAGCTTCGCCGCAAGGTACTGGATGAGCATCGCCATGGCGTTGGACCAGAGCAAGACCCAGAGAAGGCGGTAGCCGAACTGCGTGCCGCCGAGGATGTTGGTGGCGAAGTTTCCGGGATCGATATAGGCGACGGATGCGACGAATGCGGGGCCGAAGTAGGTCCACATCTCGTTGCGGTGAAAGTTGGGCAGGAAGCCGCGGCGCGGAGGCTCAAGGTTGGCAGGGGATGCGCCGGCGAACGGGGTGGCCACGGTCGGTCGTGCGTCCGTCTCAGCGGGGGCCGTGGGTTCCAGTCGCGTTGGGTTAAGCTCGGGCATTCCGCTCCTGTGCAGGGTTGAGCCCGCATTGCTTTGATACGGGTGCGGTGGAGGTGAGCGTGTGGAGGTAGGTTTGGGGCGCATGCACCTCGCAAATTAGGCTCGCCTACTAATTAGGTATACCTAAATTAGCGAAATGAGTCAAACTAAATCAGAGGATCGGAGACCGGCATGTCACCAGGCCGACAGGCGAACGGCAACACCGAATCGGTCGACAATTACCTGAAGGCCATCTTCTACCTGGGAGGGCCTGGCGAGAGCCGCGTGACCATCAAGTCGCTGGCGGACCGCCTGTGCGTTGCGCCTGCTTCGGTGACAAATATGCTGCAGAAGTTGGCTTCTTCGCCGGCGCCGCTGGTGGACTATGAGCGGCATCGCGGGGTGCAGCTCTCGGGTGCGGGGAAGCGGCGCGCACTGGAGGTGGTGCGGCATCATCGGCTGATTGAGACGTTTCTCTACGAAGTTCTCGACTACCCACTCGAAGAGGTGCATGCGGAGGCGGAGCGGCTGGAGCACTTCATCTCGGAGCGCTTCGAGGAACGGATCGCGGCCAAGCTCGGGCATCCCAAGATCGACCCTCACGGGCACTCGATTCCGACGATGGAGGGCGAGATGTCGGCGCGGGAGTCGATGATGCTGGCAGATGTGGTCGAGGACGGGACGTTTGTGATCGACAGCGTCTCGGACCGGGACACGCATAATCTGCGGTTGATCGAAGCGTGCGGGATCACGCCGGGCGCGCGGTTGCGGGTGAGGCGGAGCGGCTCGTCGGAAGGCTATTCGGTGAGCGTTGGGCGCTCGCCGAAGTCGTTTGATCTCTCGCGCGAGGTTGCGCGGGACGTAAGAATTGTCCGCCTGACAAAATGATTCCTGGTGCTCGGTGGCGTGTGCGTCCGTGGAATAATCATGCGGAGGCCGGATGCCGCTGCTCACGTTTACCTCACTTGTCTTCGTTGGGTCGGTTGGCGCCGGGCTACTGGGTGCGCTGACCGGACTGGGTGGCGCGGTGGTGCTGATTCCTCTGCTCACGCTGGTCTTCCACGTTGACATGCGGTACGCGATCGGCGCGTCGCTGATCTCGGTGATCGCCACTTCGTCGGGCGCGGCCGCTGCCTATGTGCGTGATGGCTATTCGAACGTGCGGGTCGGGATGTTTCTCGAGGTCGCGACGACGATTGGAGCAGTGTTTGGAGCGTTTCTGGCGACGCGTGTACCGACGCGGGCGCTGGCGGTGATCTTTGGGCTGATGCTGATTTATTCGGCGTGGCTCTCGCGAAATCGGAAGGTGGACGGGCAGGCGGGTGCGATCGACAACCCATGGTCGGACAAACTGGGGATGTCGTCGGCGTATCCGGATCGGGTGCGCGGCGGCAAGATTGCGTACAAGGTGGACCGGATTCGGGCGGGGTTCGCGACGATGTTTGGTGCGGGTATCCTGTCGGGCCTACTGGGCATCGGGTCGGGCGCGGTGAAGGTGCTGGCGATGGACAGGATCATGCGCATCCCCTTCAAGGTATCGACGACGACGAGCAACTTCATGATCGGGGTGACTGCGGCGGCCAGCGCGGGGATCTATCTCTCGCGGGGGTACGTCGATCCGGGGCTGGCGTTTCCAGTGATGTTGGGCGTGTTAGCGGGCTCGCTGGTGGGTGCGAAGATTCTGGTTCATAGCCGGGTGTCGCTGCTGCGAACGATCTTCGCGTTCGTGCTGGTTGCTCTCGGAATCGAAATGATCGTGAACGGCTGGCTGGGAAAGGTGTGACGATGGATCGGAATTCGACCAGGCCCGAGGGGATGGAGCCGGCGGCAGGAGAGAGGTCCCATGCGCCGGCGGTCGCGTTGGATGACGCTCGGATGGAGGCGATCATGGGCCGGCTGCTGCAGGTGGGAGTTCTGCTGGCCGCGAGCGTGGTGCTGGTGGGCGGCGTGAGATACCTTGTGGCGCACGCGGGCGAGAGTTCAAACTATCGGGTGTTCGCGGCCAGGCCGATTGAGCTGCGCCACCCGGCGGCGTTGCTGAGCGGGATCGCACGGGGCGATTCCTCGGCCATCATCGAGCTCGGGATATTGCTGCTGGTCGCGACGCCCATCTGCCGGGTGATCTTTGCGGTGATCGCGTTTGCGATCGAGCGGGATCGGCTGTATGTGGCGATCAGCCTGACTGTGCTGGCGGTGCTGCTGTTCGGGATGTTGCGCGCTGGTTGAAACGGGCGAGGGTTAAGTTTGGCAAAGAGAAGGGCGGCCATGCAGGGTTTCTGCATGGCCGCCGTTTTGTTGGGTAAAGATTGGACGGTCCGGAGTTGCGGGACCGGTTGGAGGGTGGCGCCGGTTAGAAGCGGAAGCGTCCGGCGAACTGCCAGTCGCGCGGTGGGATGCCCCCGTTCTGGCCACCGACGGTGCCGAAGGCCGCTGCTCCCCATTTGTTAGCTCCTCCGGCCAAATTGAAGAAGGTGGAATTGGTAGCGTTGTCTACGTCCGCCTCGAGTTGGAAGGTGAGGTGGAGGGTGGCGGTTTCACGCACGTTGAAGGTGCGCCGGAGGCCTAGCTGAACCTCCCACCATCCGGGTCCGTGGAGGCCGTCCGGAGCGGTGCGAGCAATGTTGCCGAGCTTGTAGGTTGTGGAGACACCAGCTGCCCCGCCGCCGCAGGTGGAAGTCGGGCTCAGTGGAGAAGAATCGGGGCACTGGAAGGCAGCAGAGTTGATGTACTGGATCTGGTTGAGGCTTTGAGCATTGGCTCCGGGACCACGGCCCCATCTGCCATTGATGCGTATTCTCCTCTTGTCGAAGCCGGGCGAGTAGTCCGGCATGCAGGTTCCCTGGCTCGCGGCCGAATGGGCCTCACAGTCCGTATTCTGCGTGACCTGGAGCGGAGTTCCATCGCGATAGCGGTAGATGCCCGAGAACTGCCAGCCTCCGCCGATGAGGCCGGCGATACGGTTGGTTGCGAAGAACGCCTGACCGCGACCGATGGGGAAGCTATAAACCCAGGTCAGATTGAACGCGTTGGTCTGGTTGCTGGTGCCCAAGGCGCGGTCGATCTGGTTTCCCGTGTAGTTCCGGGTGAAGTTTCCATCCTGCGGCCCGACGGGGAACTGGGTCCTGTGCAAGCCTGTGTCGTCGAGTTCCTTGGCGCGGGTGTAGTTGATGAGGCCGGAGAGGTTATGCCACGGGCGCTGGATGACCGAAACCTGGAGCGAGTTGTACGCCGCGTTTCCAGTGCTGCCCCAGAGATCGGTCATAGTGCCGAACTGGGGGAAGGGTTTCAGAGAGTCGGCGAAGCCTGTGCTTCCGCCGTCCCAGCTTTGGGCGCTGGCGGGATAGGGAGATGCAGTGAGCGCCTGGCCTCCTCCTGTGAGCGAGCTTTTGAACTGCTGCAAATAGTCAGGAGAGAACGTGTTGGTCGCCGGGCCACGACCCGAACCTCCAGGAAGGAAGTGGGTCTGCGAGCCGGAGTAGGCGACGGTGAGGACGGCCTTCTTGTTGATCATCCTCTGAACGGAGAAGTTGTAGCTGATGAATTGGGGACCGCGTCCGCCGTAGTACGGGTCGGCAAAGTTAACCGCTCCGTTGTCGCAATGGGAGGGTGCGCCGCCTCCGCCTGTGCTGCAGCCGTAATCATTCAGGTGGTCGGCCAGATTCGCGTAGTCGTAATTTCCGGTGGGCTGCAGCGGATTCACACTCTGTCCTGGAACGGTCCAAGGTGGGATAGCGGACAAGGTGCAGGCAAGTCCGGTAACTCCGCTAGGGCAGGCGATTGCGGGTCCATTGACGCCATTGATTGCTGTGGGCTGTGTGCCCTGGTTCAGTACCAGGGTGTTGGGGATCGATTGCAGCCCAGGATTCAGGTAGAACTCCGGATCCGAGGTGGTGGAACCTTTAGTGCCGCTGCTCGCACCAAACTCTCCGCTGTTTCCGGTTCCCTGGGTGGCTCCGTTACCACCGCCCGAGCCTCCGGCGTGGGTGAGTTGGACGGCGAAGCCGCCGCTGAAGACGGTAGACGGGTTGTAGGCGTAGGCGAAGCCCAGGCGGGGCTCGAAGTTCTTGTTATAGGGGTGAACCGGGGTGGTGCAGTGACAGATGTACGGCGCGTATAAGGCGAGAGCCTGAGCAGCAGTTTGAGCCGGGACCGAACCATTCGCTGGAGTATCTGTGAAGTTCTTGATGTCGGGGAAGCCAGCAAACTCCACCACTCCAGGGATTCCGACGATGGGATTGATAGTGGTGGGATTGAGGAATGAGATGCGGTCCTTGACTTCGTGGTAGGGCTGGAGATAGTCGTAGCGGAATCCAAGATTCAGGGTGAGCTTGGAGCTTACCTGCCAGTTGTCCTGGATGTAGGGCGCCATTGGCCGGTAGCGCGCTCCGACGTCGGTGATGGACTGGGTCTTGACGCTCCATTCCTGGACGGCCCCAACAAGAAAGCTGGCATATGCGGCGCCGTCAAAATTGTTTGGGCATGTCGCCTGCGTGGTAGTTGAGTTTTGCACGCACCACTGAGTTGAGACGTCGCTGTAATGGAGGCCAAGCGTCTGGCTGAAGCCGCCGAAGCTTGCGCCGTTGGTCTGCAGCCACTGAACCTGGACGCCGAAGGTTATATTGTGGCGGCCCTTGATCCACTGCAGGTTATCGATGATGGTGTAGCTGTTGGTGGCCACGGGACCGGTGCTGGATGTGGACGCCCAGTTGGAGGGTTGAGTCGGGCCGTTTGAGTGGTCGAAGGTGATGTCAGGCATGCTATCCGAGGCATTTCCTGGCGGCAGGTTGAGAATGCCCGCGGCGGTGGCGTTTTCACCCAGTGGCATTGCGGCGGATTTCTTGTTGGCCGTCAGGGAGAAGCCCTGGCCCCAGTTACGGCTGTATCCGTACTTGAGCGAATTGATCAACGTTTGCGATGCGATGTAGACGTAGGAAAACACTCCGGACGCCGTCTTCTGGTTGGTAAACTGGCCGGCTGCGTAGGGCCTTGGGAGCTGTACCTGGTTGCTGTAGAACGGCTGGCCGCCGTATCCGATGTTGCCGCCGACACCCACGAGCGAGAACTTATTGCGGGAGTTCAAAGTGTAGTCGAGGCGGGCATCGACACTGTAGTCGGAGTTCTCCAGGGGAAGGCTGGCGAGGTAGTTGCCGAAGGTGGAAAGATTGGTAGGCGGGGGAAGCTCGGCTTGCAGATACTTAGAGATGCTCGACATGAATTGCGGCTCGATCACGTTGTAGGTTGGCACGCCATTCACCAGTCCCTGGAAGGGGACCAATGTGCCATAGGATCCAAGTACGGGGTTCCGCATGTAGGGCTGGGCGGTGCCAAGTACGTCGGTGAAGTTTCCGGCGCGCTCGAGAACAGTCGGGATGGTGATGTACTGGGGGGTATTGCTGAGCTTGGTGTAGTGGAAGCCTGAATAGTCACCGAAGAAGAACAGCTTATCCTTGAAGATTGGACCGCCGATCGACCCGTCGTATTGGTTCTGGTGTTCGCCCGGCTTGGTTGCAGAGCCGCTGGACGACGGCACCTTGGAGAAGTAGCCCCAGGTGTCGAACGCCGTGTTGCGAATGTAGTCGACGACGCTGCCGTGGAACTGGTTTCCGCCGGCCTTGATGGTGTAGTTGGTGACTCCAGCGCCGCTGAAGGATGTGGAAGCGGTGCTGGTCTGCACGGAGAATTGATCGACCGCATCGACCGAAACGGAATGCGACACGGGATTGCTGCTGCCCTGCTGGGCGATGTTGGATACGGGCACGCCTTCGATGTAGTTCTCGTTGAGGTTGGTCTGGCCGGTGCCGCCGTAGATGCCCGAACCTCCATTCGTCACACCTGATGTACCTGTTGTGATGTTGCCGCTCGAGTCGAAGCCATTTCCGCTGTTGGCCGGATTCTCCTGGACGCCGGGCATCAGGTATTGGAAGGCGGTAGGATCGCGTGGGCCGCCACTCATCGAGAGCGGCAACTCGGAGTAGAGCTCATTCTCGATGGTTCCGCCCAAGGTGGCGTCGGTGGTGTTGAGGAATGGCGGAGCGTCGGTAACTGTGACGGTCGTGTTCTCGCCGCCAACGGTGAGCTTCAAAGTCAACCCGAACATGGAGGCGTTGTCGACGGTGACGTTCTCCTGCAGCAGCCTTTGAAACCCTTTGGCGACCACTTCGACGTTGTAGTTTCCAGCTTGCAGCGGCTGGATCGAATAGGTTCCGGTGCTACCGCTCGTCTTCTTGGTCTGGACCCCAGTATCGGTATTGGTGGCGGTAATCTCCGCCTTGGGAACGCCGGCTCCTGTGGGATCGGTGACGGTACCCTGGATGCCGCCACCGCTGGTAGTCTGGGCCTTAAGCGCCGAGCCGCCGAACAGTGCGAAGACGCAGATGGCCATCAGGCAGGCGAGGAGGGCGCTGCAGCATGGTGCGAGAAAACGGCGTGAAAGCCCGAGCGGCAAAGACCCAACTGTCGAGTTGCGATACATAGATTTGCTCCATCTGATTTTGCGCTGAAGGCGTTGTGCTTGGATGTCAATCGTTTCCGGTCAGAGCATCCCCAAAAACCTCGCGCCGGTGACTTGAAACCTAAAATTACTGATGAGCCGGAACGCGAAAAAAGTATTCGTTTACGGGAGTGATTGTCAATAAGAAAATGTTTTCCCGTTGAAACGGATTTGAGTTGATCCAACGGCTGTTGGCCGCATTGCCCGAACTGACAGGCGCGGAGTGTAGCCGGGAAGATTTAAGTTTTCAATTCTTCCTGCAACATGCTACTTTGTTTTTGCCCAGATTCAACACTGAATTTGTTTCCACTGAAAAGTGGAGAGAGCCGGTTCGGCCTGCCTGGAATGGCCGGAGACCAAATTGGGACCATTTTGGGACCGGATAACGGGCAATCCTGGAGAATCGAAATCCTCACCGAACTACACCGCGATGTTGCCCATGAAGACGAACCGGGCGGAAGCGCCTTTGCGACGTTCCGGACGGGTGAGAAGCGTGTCCTGCGGCTGGGCAAGGCGGCGATTATCGGACTGACGCTGACGGCGGTGGCGACGGGTCTTGCGGGGCATGGGACCGGCTGGGGCCAGGCCGCACAGGCTGTCGGAAATTCGGGTAATGCGGCCCCACAGCAGAGTTCGCAGGCCGCGCAGCCGAGTTCGAGTGCGCCGACGCTGCAGGTCTATTCGCGGGAGACGGTGGTCGATGTAACGGTGACCGATGCCAAGGGGCAGCCGATCCACGATCTGAAGGATTCCGATTTTACGGTCAAGGAAGATGGCAAGCCGCAGACGTTGCGAAGCTTTCGTGAGATCCGGGAGAACACGTTGCCGCCGGCACGGACTCCGCCGAAGCTGCCGCCGAATATCTACACCAATCTTCAGCCGACACCGACTACCAGCGCGGTGAATATCCTTCTGCTCGACGGGTTGAATACGCTTCCGGGGGATCAGGTCAACATGAGGCAGGAGTCGCTCAAGTACCTGAAGAGCATGCCCAAGGGGACGCGGGTCGCGGTTCTCAGTTTGACCAGCAATCTGCGCATCCTGCAGGGATTCACAGCCGATCCGGCGGTTTTGATCGCGGTGGTGGACAGCAAGAAGAACCGGGCGCTCCCGTCGCCGTTTATCGACAACGACAGCGCCGCGATTCTTGATGACCAAGCGGATGCTCAGACGGAGTTGGGCAACGACGATGCGGCTGCCGCGATTCAGGAGTTCTCGAACGAGCAGGTCGGCGTTCAAACCGACATACGAAATCGGATGACCCTGGAAGCTCTGAATCAGATTGCGGCGTACGTGGCCGGAATCAAGGGAAGAAAGAACCTGATCTGGTTCACCGATGGAATGCCCCTGAACCTGTTTCCCATCGGCGGCGTGAACGACTTGCAAGGGATGACGGACTACGCCAAGGATGTGCGCAAGACCACCGACCTGCTGACCGCGGCGGAGGTTGCGGTGTACCCGGTGGATGCGCGCAAGCTGTTCAACGTCACCGCCGACGAAGCCGACCAGCATCTGGACCGGATCACGACTCGCACCGGCGGCGTTGTGGCAACGAATCAGATGAAGGCGCAGTACCAGAAGGGCAACGAGCTGCTGGGCATGGAGGCAATCGCCGAGGCGACCGGCGGGGCTGCGTATTACAACACGAATGACCTGAAGAGCGCGGTTGCGAAGGCCGTTGCAAACGGAGCCAATTACTACACCGTCTCCTACACACCTCCGGACCTGAGGTTCGACGGCAGATATCACTCGATTGACGTCGAGGTGGACCGGCCCGGGCTGAATCTGGCGTACCGCAAGGGATATAACGCGGACGATATCCTGCACAATGCGGTGTCGCCCGCGCTCTCGTTCGCCACCAGTACGCCGGAGCCTTACGGGAACAACATGGCAGCATCGATGAGCCGGGGAGTGCCGACATCGAGCCAGTTGCTGTTCACCGTTGGAGTGGCCCCCACCGTAGAGCCTGTGAAGCCGGCCGATGTTGCCGTGCTCGGCACGCTTGATCCCAAGCTCAAAGACAAGCCTCTTGTGCGCTATGACGTTGAGTACTCGCTGCCTTCGCGCCAGATCACGTTCACCGAGAACCCGGACGGGACTCGCAGGTGTTCGCTGGAATTCGACGTCGCTGCCTACGACGTCTTCGGTAAGCGCATAAGCGGTTTGAGTCAGACGATCAGCCCGCGGCCGATAACCGCCGAGCAATATCAGCAGACGATAAAGACACCACTCCGGTTTATCCAGCAGGTGGATCTGCCGGCCGGGGAGACGTTTCTCCGTGTGGGTATTCTCGATGCAGTGTCCGACAAAGTGGGCACATTGGAGATCCCTCTGGTGGTCCCTAAGAATCTGGCCAGACCAGCCAGCCCGCCTGGAGGAAACAGTGGCCCCTAGCCCGTACTCTTCAACAGGCATACGGCTTCGAAGATTTTTCTTGCAAGTGTCTCTAGCCAAGACGTATTATGCCGCTTATTTTTGGAAACGGTTTCTCATGGGAAATCAGCCAGGAAATCAGCCGGCGATTGGGCACGTTGACGCCCAATTTGCCGGATTGCAAATGCACTAATCAAGGATCAGGTGACCCCGATGCTCTTCCGCAAACACATCGTCTCGACGCGCACGCTCTTTCAACTGGCCGCAGCCGTGGTTTTCTTATTGGTCGGAGTGGAAGCCGCAGTTGCCGCCAATAGTGGCATAGCGCCGTTGCTGGTCCCATATACGGTCAATACGATTGCCGGGACACCCCAGTTCGGTCAGGGCACGACTTCGGTGCCGGTTGGCTACTTCGGGGAGGGAGTTCCAGCGACTCCATACCTAAACGGCAAGACCGTGGTGCAGGGCGCAACGCTGGACGGACCATTCGCGATGGCGGTCGACTCGGTAGGGAACGTGTACATCGTCGACACGGCCAACTTCATCATCCGCGAAGTCAACGCCCAGACGGGATTGATCAACACCATCGCGGGAATCGCCCCCAAGGGTTGCAGTGGGGTTACCTGCACGCTCCGTGTCACGGGCTGCGCGGACGGCGTTCCTGCTAATGGAGCCGCTGTCGGGTCTGCCCATATGGAAGGGATCGCGGTGGATGCCTATGGCAACGTCTACTTCGACGACAACACCAATCAGTCCGTCTCCGTGATCTACCGGGGCGGGACGCAGGTTGCGAACTTCATCAAGCTGGTTAATCCGGCTGGAGTCGCAAAGTCCGGCGGAAACGTTTTGCCGGGGTACGTCTACCACGTTGGCGGAACGGTTAACCTGACCACATGCTCAGGCACGTCGGGCAGCCTCGACGGCTCGACATTGACGTCAGGGGCATTCGAGGACACTGCCAATCCGGGTACATTGCCGGGTGCCCAACTCAAGAGCCCAGCCCTGCTCACTCTGGACAGCGCTGGAAATATCTATATTGCGGATACGGGGAACGCGACGGTGCGTGTGATCAACACCCAGGCCACGACCCAGACGTTTTTCCAGTACCAGGTGCCGCCTGGGTACATGCGGTCCATCACCAACTGCAATTCGGCCCTCACCACCCCTTGCCCATCGGGCACCGTGACTTCTACCCTCAACACCGGCATCAACGGCCCGGTGAATGCGATTGTTTTCCAAAGCCAGTACAAGGAAGCTGAAGTCGACGCGTTCGGCAACATCTATCAACTCAACGGAACGGGCAGCAGCACTGGGCCTCCGGGAATCTATGCTGCGGCGGCCTATGCGGGCGGCGCGCCTCTGACGAATCTTCTCACAGCGGAAGCGCCGTCGCTGACGGGATACTACAGCCCGAGTGTTGGGAATGCGCTGGCAGAGTTGCCCCTTAATTACGGCAACTCATACATCGTCATCGGTAACCCGGCGATCACCAGCACTCTGCCTCCCAACAGTACCGGATTTCCTGATGTTATGGCCGTGCAGAATCAGCAATTTGACATCCGGCCGAGTGCGCTGCTTCCGGACAACTTTGGAACCTTCTGGTTTCTGGACAACCACTTTCCGGAACTGAGCCGGATCGACCAATACACCTCGCTGGCGACCCTGTTCCTGAAGACCGGCAGGGCCACTGCAAGCGTGACCGGCATCTATACGTCACCGGCGTCGTTCTCGAACCCGTGGTACTGCGTCTATGGCGCCAGCGGATCGAGCCCGCTCCCCTGGACTCAGGGTCCGCAGACGTATGACCCCCAGGGAGATGGCTGCCCGGCGGTCGTGGCGATATTTAGCGGTGGCAACTATCAAACTGTCTCGGATGGCCTCGGCAACATTTTCGTCGGCGATTCTAACGAACAGCTTGAGCGCGAGATGACGGTCAACAATGCATTCCCGCCGACGGCGGTGGGAACGGCTACGCCAGTAACGCAGGGGATTCAGGTTCATTTCAATTCAAACAATCCTCCCGTATTAGGCCCCACGATCGCGGACGGTCCCGTAACGGGAAATACGACTACTTCGTTTTCAATTCTGTCCGGCAGTATTCCTGACTTCACGATCGACGTTACCGACCCTGAGTTCCCGCTGGGCTCGCTGATTGGTGGCGGCGCCTACGGAAATAACTCAAAGACAACCAATTTCGCCATGTTTGCTGGCCTTCCCAGCTGCACGCAGTTCGGGGTCTATCCCGCGGGGACACCGGTTGCGGACTACGATTGCCTGGTCTACGTGACCTTCAACCCGACTGCGCCAGGAATCCGGCAATCGCAGTTGAAAGTTACAGCCGGGGTCACCCTCGCGAACCCGAACGGAAACGTCTACTACTTCTCGCTCTCCGGTGTTGGTCTTGGTGGACAGCTAGCCATCGATGGTGGTGCGCCGGCAGTCGTTCCGGCGACCGGCCTGGGCACGACCGCCGGCATTGCTGTTACCCAGTCGGGCACTATCTACATCGCGGACCCGACGAACAACCGGATCGTGGTTGAGCCTGCCGGTGGCGGGACACAGAGCAATCTGACCTTTACCGGGGTGACCCCGGCAACATTGAGTGGCCCGATGGGCGTTGCCGTTGATTCCGCGGCCAATGTCTATATTTCCGATACTGGCAACAATCGGGTTCTCAAGGTTAACCCCTTGACCGGCGTCGCGACTGTGCTGGGCAACTACGTTTGGGTCCCCGGCAACCCGAGCACTGCGCCTCCGCAATACGCCTTCAACAAACCGCAGGGCTTGGCGGTCGATGCTTCGAATAACGTCTACGTTGCAGACACCGGCAATTCAGCGGTTGTGGAGATTCCGTCCAACATTGCGTTAGGCGGGGCAGTCCCGCTGCTGAATTACTCGGGCGCACCGAAGTTTTCGGCTCCGGTCGCGGTCGCGGTCGATGCCCAGGGCAACATCTACGTCGCGGACAACAAGGTTGCCGGCGGTGTGGTTGTGGAACTGCCGCCCGGAGGCGGGGACCTGGTGAATGTGCCGGGATCCCAATTCCTCAATACAAAGGGGGGGTTCCTGTCGACGCCGAATGGGGTTGCAGTGGATGCAGCCGGGAACGTGTATGTCTCCGACAGTTCGAGTAATACCGTGTATGAAATCCCTTCGGCGAGTGGACAGAATCCGGCATTCGCTCTTAACTTCCCGGGCCTGAGTGCCCCCGTTGGCCTTGCTCTGGACGCCAACGGAAACCTGTATGTTGCGGATTCCGGGAACAAGCAGGTTCTGTTTGACTACCGGCAGAATCCAACGGTTAATTTCGGCAATGTTCCGCAGAACCTCGCGGCGCCGGCACAGCCTTTATGCTCGAATACCATCATCAGCGACGGGTTTAACATCGGAACCAGCGGAGCAGGGTGCGTGTTGACGGTTACCAACATCGGCAGCCAGCCCGTCACTCTGACCAACCCGATCACGTCCGTTGTTGGCGCCGGGAACGCTGCGTACAGCATGACGAATACATGCACCAGCCCTCTTCCTGCGGGTCGCACCTGCACGATCTCGCCGACGTTCGCGCCAACGGCCGATAACGGGCAAAGTGAGAGCGTCAATGTGAATGGTGGCCCCCAGTCGCTTTCCCTGACGGCTAACGGTGCCCAGCCGCTGGTCAACATCGTTCTGTCCGCCGCATACACGGGAGGTACCAGTACTACAACGCCAACCGCTGGAGCGACGGCAACGATCACTGCGACGCTTACTCAGCCGCATATCGTAGGCAATACTCCCACCGGTTCTGTCACCTTCACCTACAAGATATTGGGCGATGGAACGACCGGAACTCAGGTGGCACCTCTTAGTGGCGGGAATGCGTCGTTTGCCCTGCCTACGCTTCTTCAGGGCCGGAAGTACACCATCAACGCTGACTATACCGGCGATCCTCTCAACAGTTCGACGCAAGCGGCTGCGCTTGTGCTCCAGGTGCCTGGAGTTCCGGTGACGGTGACGGCAGCTTCGGTTTCGTTTACCTACGGATCGGCCCCCCCTGCGATCGTCGGGACGGTGACGGGCATTACGGATCCTCTAGGAACTCGTTGAAATTC
>PKWK01000400.1 GCA_003133205.1 Granulicella sp.
GGCGCCGGTGGAGATCCAGGCGGGCGACCGCATTGCGCAATTGCGGATCGTGCAGCGCATTGAGGCGACGTTTGAGGAGGTGGAGGAGCTGGGTGAGGCGGCGCGCGGTGCAGGTGGGTTCGGCTCAACTGGGGTGTGAGGGAGGACTGGCTGGATAAGTCGGCAATCCTTGGGCACCTACATTCTTAAGTCCAGCCTTTGCAGTTCCCGGATTCCAAGCTGCAGCGATTCGACGCACGCCAATGGCACTGCCACATTTGGGCGATTCCACTCGTACAGCATGACCGCAGCGTCGCGGATCAAGAAGAGCGTTCGGTGGGCGGAAACGCTCTCATCATACAGCCGGATTATGTCGAGTTTTCACCCGGCGGAGAGACTATTCCCACGATAGGCGCGGTGAAGCNNGGGCAGGCTATGGGGCACCCGCAATCATGGCAGCGACCAACTTTGAGTGTTAGGGGGCGTAACGGAGGTTATAGGGAGGGTGCCACTTTTAGGGAATATTCTTTCGCATTTGCCGATGAAAGTATTGGACAGCAGCAATTCACCGCATTTCAGGGGACCCTAATGTCACGCAAAACCTTCTCCCTCGCACTTCGCTTCATCGCACCGCTTCTGTTGGCCGCTCCAGCTCTGTATGGGCAGACGGCACCGACGCCGCTGTGGGCCACGGTCGCGCCTGAGAGCGCGACCACCTCGGTTACGCTGCCCGCGGGCACGACGTANNACACAAACAACAAATGGAGCGCGCCAGTTACGGCCCAGGCGGACACAACCATTAGTCCTATCTCGATGGCTGGGCCGAATCCGTTCCCATTCGGCGACCCAGATTATGGTGTGGCGAAGGAACTGGATGTGTTGGAGACGACGGCTCAGCAGTCGATCTCGGTGACGAACCTGGCGACGTCGACGACGGTGGCGCAGGTTGTCCCTCCGCTGGTGCCTCCCGCGACGGTTCCAGTGACTCCGGGGACGGCCTACACGCTGACGTTTTCCAATTTCACCATCGCTCCGGGAACCACGGAGAACGCGTTGATGCTGGCGTTTGTGAATCAGCCGGCGTCGCAGGCGAGCCGGACATGGGAAGGCACGCAGATGAACTTGACCATCGATGGCGTGACCCTGGTTTGCACCTATGGGCAGACCTATACGGACGGAGTGTTCAGTCTGAATTGCACGGTGCCGACCACGCCACCGGGTTCCACACCTGGGGCATAAGACTCCTGCGGACACCAACGTCCGATGGACCATGAAGCATGAAGGCGCCTCTGCGATGGAGGCGCCTTTTGTTTTGGGGCGTGATTGGACGGATCCTAGTGTTGGCCTTTGACCAGCGAGTGGCGCAGGTAAAACCGTTTGAAGCACGAGACGCATCGCGCAGGCCTGAGGCCGATGAGGGACATCAGCCAGTCGAAGCCTCTGCGGTGCGAACGAGCGAACTCATGGCATTGACAGCGTGGGCAGGAAAAAGTGGACGCGAACATCGTCGTCTCCTTTGCTTCAGGGTCGATCCGGCTTGTACTGGGGCACCTTCGTCCGAAGGATTTGCAGTCGCCCATGAAGCGGCCAGAACCCGATTTGCGCTTGCTCGCGGCGCTTGTCCCGCTGCTGAGAAGCGAGCCTTACGTCCAGAATCTCCGAGTGAGGCCGGTGGCAGATCGCCTTGGCATCGATACGGTGGACTTGGTGCGACGGGTAGGGCAGGACGCGATCGCCGATCCTGCCCTTGTACCGCCAGCGAACACTACAGCTTTGATGCGGGCAACAGATGAAACGAAGACAGTTTAAAGGTTTCTGTGCCGGGCGGTCTGTTCAATATTGACCACTGATTACCCATGGGCCGCCGGACCAGTTGAGCCGTGGCGTGCCGCGGTGCGGGGTCGCCGGACGATGGATGTGGGTAGTGCTAGGCGGGCAGCGCTTCGTCGGCGGGCTCCGCGACGTAACTTGCCATCGCCTGGCTGAGTTGTGAATCGATCTCGCCTGCGATGGTCATTACGTCCGTCAGCAAGATGCTGAAGTCGATGCGTGCAAGATTCTTCTGCAACGTATGGAAGACGCTGACCTGCAACATGCGCGACTCCTCCACCAGCATCGCGGCGGAGTAGCCCTGCTTATATCGATCGATTCCGTGCTCGGCTGCGGCGGTTGATACCAGCTCTTTGCTGCCGATGGACTTGAACGATCGGAGACGATGCACCAGGTCGCGGAAGACCTGGGGCAGATGGCCGGTACGCTCTTCGTAGGTGAGCGAAACTGCCATTACCTTCTCATCTCTCTGAATGTGGCCGAACCAGTCTTTGATGGTGCTCTCGGTGGTGCGTTCGAGGATGGTCGCGACGGACTCTACGACGTGGGCAGTCGGAGGTCCGATCGCCAATCTCTCTTTGATCGCTTCGATCAGGGTCGCAACCTTGATCGGCTTCACCAGAATCTGATCGGCTTGCAGCAGGATGGCATGCGAAGCGGCATCCATTTCGGGGAAGCCGCTCAAGAGCATCGTGACGGCCTTCGGATTGGCGTGGCGCATTGCGCTGACCACTGTGAGGCCATCGCCTGCTCCCGGCATGTGGAGATCGCTGAGCAGGACATCGTAGGCGTTGGAACTAATCAGCTTAAGCGCCTCGGGCACGTTGGCTGCCGAGGTTATGTTGAAGCCTTCTCGCTGCAATATGTCATTCAGCGACAAACGAATGAGATCGTCATCATCGACTATCAGAATCTTGGGACGCAACACAGTGTCTCCTTCTTAAGGGCTTGCGACAAAGAATCGCCGAACCCTGATTGGGAGGCGGGTTTCGCGCAGACCACGCACATAGCCTGCATAGGGCTATCTGTTTGAATTTCTGGAGAGAATGCCCTTTGGGCAATGCGGTTCTAGAGGAATCCTCTACGGACCAGTGCTCTGTAGGATGCCCAACCGGGCACCTTATGTTGCATGCCGCACAGACTCCGGGCGGATCTCCCGTATGTGTTTGAAACGCGGAGTTTGGTATGCGAGGACATTTCGCTGATGGCGTTGGTATATGCTCTTTTTCACTGTGGGAGGATTCGGCTATGGGGGACGCAGGGGCGGGAGTTGCGCGTGGATGGCCGGAGTTGGCGTGGGACGCGTGGAAGGATACGGCGACTACGCTGCATATGTGGACGCAGATCGTGGGGAAGACTCGGCTGGCGCTGACGCCGCTGCAGAATCACTGGTGGAATGTTCCGCTGTACGTGAGCGCGCGCGGGTTGACGACTTCGGCGATGCCGTGGCGCGGAGCTGTGCTGGAGGTGGAGTTCGACTTCTGCAAGCATGTACTGGAATTGCGGCTGGGCAAGCGCGCCGGAGTAGAGCGGGTAGAGGTGGAACTGAGGCCGCGGCCCGTGGCATCGTTCTTCGCGGAGTATAAGGCGGCGCTGCGCGGATTGGGCGTGGAGGCGAAGATCTGGCCGATGCCGGTGGAAGTTGCAGCGCCCGTGCGGTTCGATCTGGATACGCAACATGCGGCGTACGACCGTGGTGCAGTGGAGCGGTTTCACCAGGTGTTGATGTGGGTGGATGCGCTGCTGAAGCGGTTCGCGACGGGGTTCCAGGGGAAGATCAGCCCGGTTCATTTCTTCTGGGGGAGCTTCGATCTGGCGGTGACACGGTTCAGCGGGCGGCCGTGCGCCGGGCCGCCGAAGCCGGACCCGATGCAGCAGGAAGCGTACTCGCATGAGGTGATCTCGGCGGGATTCTGGCCGGGGAATGGCGGGTATGGGGAGGCGGCGTTTTACTGCTATGTGGCTCCGGTGCCGGAGGGTTTGGCGGGGAAGGCGGTGCGGCCGGGGGCCTGGGATGCTGGTTTGGGCGAGTTTATTTTGCGGTATGACGAGGCGAGGAGGGCGGCGTCGCCGGAGGATGCGGTGATGGAGTTTCTGGAGAGTACGTATGTGGCGGGGGCGGATGCTGCGGGGTGGGATCGCAAGGCGCTGGAGAGGCCGGTGGCGAGTGCGCCGTGCGGGTGAAGGGCTCGTCGGAGGGTGAATAGCCTTGTATTTTGATTGCTCCGAATTGGCGCGGGCCGGATGCGACAAATCTGCCGTTGCGCCACTCGTACCGGGTTCGAATGAATCTCATGGAGCAACAGTCGGCTATTGCCTTCTCAGGGTCATGCAGTTCAACGACCAGTTTCCCGGATCGGCCATAGACCTTGTAGAGACCGGACTGTGCGCGGTCGCCTGTGTAGCAATATGCAAGCAGCTTCGGCTCGCCAGAGTCGAACGAGTAGATATAGATGTAATCGGTTTGCTGAGTTCCGCCGGTGTCGTAGTGCAGGACAACGATGGCTTCCTCTGTTGCGTCTCCGGTCACGTCGGCGAACTTTACGGCGCTCAGCGTGAAGCTTCCGGAGGGATCCTTTCCGCGTCGCAGCCGGACCTGGCCTTTTTGGGATATGTTCAGCCACCGCAGATGATCGTGGCCAAGTTTCGGCCCACTCAGGGGGTAGGTGAAGTTCTTGAAGTCGACCTGTCTGATGGCCTTCTGGCCGTCGGCAAATCCAGCAGAGACGAGGAACAACATTGCGATTGCGAGAGCCCGCATGAACGGAGCCTAGTCGGAAACCGTGGGCTTTTCAATCGACGAATCTGGAAGTGGGCCGGAGGAGAGTAACCCCACGATAACCAAAGGACCTCGCTGCGCGGGTCTTCGGTGATCATGGGGCACCCTTGCTGTGCTGGAATAATCCGGCCCTGGATTATTAGTGGGCGCGGCACTCGCCGCGCTGGAAGATGACCTGGGTGGACGGGTCGGGCTTATAGTCGCGGAGCTTCTTCTGGAAGTCCTTGGCGGGGACGTAGCCGGCGTAGTCGTAGACGTTGCCGGAGCATTCCAGATCGCCGTTCAGGCCGAAGAGGGCGTAGGTGCCGACCGAGCCGCCGCTATAGCTCATCTTGGTGCCGAAGATGTTGCTGGATTTGGAGACCGAGCCGCCGGACTCGAGCGCCTTGACCAGCAGGAGGTGGTGCGGGGAGGTGTCGGGGATCTTGCCGGTGGCGGGGTCGGCGCCAAGGCGTTGGGCGAGGCTGTCGGCGGTAAGCACGGCGGTTAGATGGGCGGCCGAGGGCGGGGCGGGTTGCGCTGCAGGGGCGGCCGCGGTCGAAGCGCTAGCAGCGGAGGATGTGGCGGAGGTTGGGGCCGCGGGCTTGGCTGGGGTGGTGGTGCCGGAGAGCACGGCAAGGAACCCTTCGATGTTTTTGATATCGGGATCGTTGGGCCCCTTGGAGGCGACGAGGCAGTCGCGGGTGCGCAGGAGCTTGTCGAGCGCGATGACGAAGGGTGAGCGGGCGGGGTCGATCGAGCTGAAGCCGTAGGGAGCGTAGACGGAGGGCATGAGCACGGCGATGTTGACCGAGCGCAACTCGCGGCTGACGTTGTCCATGAAGGCCTGGTCTTCGATGGTGCCGCCGACGGGCGAAGATTCCTGGTTGGAGGCGAAGAGGCTGAGCAGGCCCGAGCCGGTGGAGAGCATGGCGCCGGCGGGAGTGAGGGCTCCCATCACCCCTCCGACGGAGGCTGCGGCGGTGGTAGCTGTGGAAGTGGAGCCGGTCAGGCCGCGGCCCTGCGGCCTTGCGGGCTGGCCGGTTTCCGCTGCGGCGGCGTGTGCGGCACAGGCGGAGGCGCCACGCGCTTCGAATTCGGCCATGGTCTGCATGTCGGAGCGCCAGATCTGGAAGTCGGCAAAGACGGATCTGTCGAAGGGAAGGACGATGACGCCCAGGTTGGATTGGCCGGAGGTGCCGACGTTGCAGATCGCGCCGCCGGGCAGGTTCTTGAAGTCTGTCTTAGTGCCGTAGAGGTAGGCGGCGACATCGCAGGCGATGGCCTCGCCGTTGGATTCGAGCGCGCGGTAGGTGAGCATCTCGGTTTCGATGGAGAAGCCGCTGGCCGAGGCAGGGGCTCCACCGGCCGGCTTGGCGGCGGCTGCGGTTTGGGCGTACAGGCCGGCGGAGCAGAGCGATGCGCCGGTAAAGGCAAGAAGAACAAGGCGAAGGAAGGAAGGGGCCCAGTGCTGCAGACGTGCGTTCATGATATTCACCTCGATGCGATTGCCAGTCGCGACAGGATAGCAGGCCCGGGTGATGCGTGCAGGATGCGGAATAGGATAACCCGAACGCCTGCAGACTGGCATACAGACGAAGGCCCCCGGCAGAAAGACGCGTGGCGTAAACCCAGGTCTCAGAAGCGAGACCTAGGGCACCCGGCACCCGGCGCGTTCGGGCGGCGCTGCGGAGGCGTGCGTCTGTCTGACATGCGACAATCGAAGTAGCGAGCCATGCCCATTCGAGCTGAGTCCTCCCCTGCAACTCTGGCGCCCGCCGCCACCGAATCCGCTGTTCCGACGCCTGCGCAGATTACTCCGGCGCTGCTGAAGCTGCATAGCATCACGGCGGAGGAGTATGCGCGCATCGAAAAGGCGATGGGGCGCACGCCTTCGCTGACGGAGCTGGGGATTTTCTCGGTGATGTGGTCGGAGCATTGTTCGTACAAGAGTTCAAGGGTGCATCTGAAGCGGCTGCCGACCAAGGGGACGCGGACGAGCGGGCCGGGCAGTGTGGTGCAGGGGCCGGGCGAGAATGCGGGCATCATCGACGTGGGCGATG
>PKWK01000206.1 GCA_003133205.1 Granulicella sp.
TCAAATGCGATTGCCCTGGCGGCGTTTCTGCTTCATTGAACGGATTCAGGCGAGGGCGAATACGGAAGCAGATTCCTACGCTGCGCTGCAGAATGACAAACGAGAGGCGCTGCGGAATGACAAACAAGGGACGCTGCGGAATGACAAGCAATGGGGGTGTGGGCGGTTTACATCCCACCCATCGCCAAGTGCGGCGATGGATGGGGCACCCGAGCGGAGTTTGTGGTGCGGAGTGAGGACAAGCAACGGCAAGTGCCAATACAGGGGTTCTTCGCTAAGCTCAGAATGACGACCTCAGAGGGAATGACGACCTCCGCGTTGATCATGGGGTACCCTGCTCGGCGTTGGTCAGGCGGCCTTGGGGGGTTGGGCTAGTTCTTCGGTGACGAATTTGCAGCACTCGTTGAGCGAGTCGAAGCGTTGCGCCGTGTTGTAGGTGAACGCGATGTGGCGCTCCAGGATGGAGAGTGCTTCGACGTGGTGGGGGAGCAGGATGCCGCGGTCTCGGGTGGAGGCGCGACTGGTGTAATCGCTGAAGAGATAGATGCGGGCAGAGGTGAGGCTGTTGGCAACATCGCTATAGCGATTCGTTCGGCTCTTACGGGTGAGCCATAACCAAAGGCCGCAGAGGTTCAGGACTAGCTTTTCCATGATCGTTCTCCTCTTTCAGAGGGAATCGTATTTTGGGATGCAGAGTTTCGGATGCTGCGAGAAGTGCCTCGGGTTGTAAGAATAGCTGTGCCGTGGTTGCGATGGCCCTAACTCTTTGGTAACTATTGGCACAGTTATGCTGCAGCCGATTGCGGAATAGACGCAAGGCACTGCGGAACGAAAAAAACTTTGGTCACATTCTGCAAAATCCTGTTTACTGGCCCGCGCGTTTTCGTTTAGGCTGTGACACTTATGCGCAGAAAGTTCGCGGGGTTTGTTTGTGCTCCATTTCTGATGATGATGGCGATCAGTTCGTCCGCAAGCTCATCTGCCGGTCGATGGGTGGAGGCTCGGAGTACGCACTTTGTTGTGCTGACGGACTCGAGCGAGCGCGATGCGCGCCGTCTTGCGAGCCAGTTTGAGCGCATGCACCTGGTCTTTCACACACTGTTCCCGACGAAGGGCGACGACTCCGATCCGCCGATCGTTGTGCTCGCGGTAAAGGACAGGAAGGGCATGGAGGCACTGGAGCCTGAGGCCTACCTGGGGAAGGGCAACGTTGATCTGTCCGGGTTCTTTGTGCGCGCTCCGGACAAGAACTACATCCTGGTACGGCTGGACGCGCATCGGGAGCACGCGTTCTCGACGGTCTACCACGAGTGCACACACTACATGCTGCGCAAGGCGGAGTGGCTGCCGCTGTGGCTGAATGAGGGGCTCGCGCAGTTCTATGAGAACACCGACATCGACGATAAAAATGCATGGCTCGGTCAGGCCAACGCGGAGCGGCTGCGGTATCTGAATCGGAATGAGTTGCTTCCCATCGCTACGCTGCTCGCAGTCGACAGCACGTCGCCTTACTATCACGACGAGCAGAAGGGCTCGGCCTTTTACGCGGAATCGTGGGCGCTGACGCACTACCTTATCGTGAGCGATCGCATCGAGGGGACGCATCGGATCCATGACTACGCGCAGTTGCTGGCGCAGGGGGAGGACGCTGTGATGGCCGCGCAGCACGCGTTCGGCGATCTCGACAAGCTGCAGGAGGCTCTGAATACCTACTTGATGCAGCGGAGATTCATGTACTTCATGATGCCGACAACCCTCTCGTCGCAGGACTCGTTGTTCGAGGTGCGGCCCGTTTCGACGGCGGAAGCGGACGCTGTGCGCGCCGATGTTCTGGTCTATACGGAGCGGAAGAAAGAGGCGCGAGCGCTGCTGGATACGGTGCTGCGCGACGATCCGGGCAATGCGCTGGCCCACGAGACGATGGGCTATCTGCGGTATCGCGAGGGTGATATCGCGGGTGCGAAGAAGTGGTATGGCGAGGCGGTGAAGCTCGACTCGCGCAGCTACCTGGCGCATTACTACTACGCGACCACGGCGCTGCATGGTGGGAACAGCGAAGAGGATGAGGCGATTGAGTCCAGCTTGCGGGCGACGATCCGGCTGAATCCGGATTTTGCGCCGGCGTATGATTCGCTGGCCATGTTCTACGTGTCGCGCCATCGCCGGCTCGACGAGGCCTACGCGCTGAATGTGCGGGCGATCGAGTTGGAGCCGGGCAGCCTGAGCTATCGGATCAACTGCGCAGAGGTGCTGACGGAGGAGCGGCAGTTTGCGGATGCGCTCGATGTGCTGGGAGCAGCCAGGCGACTGGCAAAGACTCCGTACGAGATCGACGCGGTGGAGAGTCGCGTTGCGCGGGTGGAGCGATACCAGACGGAGCTGGCCGGCTCGTTTGGAAGGGCGCCGAATGTTTCGCTGGAGATGCCGGCGGATCGCGCACGCAACTTGCCGGACGCGCCGGATGAAACGATCGGCATGGACGGCATCGGACAGTAAGGCGGCCGGGGAAGCGCGTTCGCGGGGTGATGGGCGAACGGGCGGTTATACTGCATTTGCATGTCAGAAAAAATCATTGCATTGCTAGTGAGCCTTATCGCGAGTGGCGGATATGTGGCCGTCGTCGTTCTGATGGCGATCCAGTCGGCTTGCATCCCAATCCCTTCTGAAGTGATTATGCCGTTTGCCGGCGCTGCGCTTGCGCACACACAGATGCAACTCATCCTGCTGGCGACTGCGGCGTCGTTCGCGTCGAATCTCGGGTCCATTCCGGCGTACTGGGTGGGAGCGCGGGGCGGGCGGCCGATGGTGGAGCGCTATGGGCGGTGGCTACTTCTGAGCCGGCACGATCTTGATCGGGTCGACCACTTCTTCGCGAAGTATGGGTCCATCACGGTGCTGGTCGGTCGTATGCTTCCGATCATTCGTACGTTCATCGCGTTTCCTGCGGGCGTCGCGAAGATGAACCAGGTGCGCTTCCATATCTACACGTTTGTCGGCTCGTGGCCATGGTGTTATGCGCTGGCGTATATTGGCATGACGCTGGGCGACAAGTTCAGGACTGATCCGCGTTTCAAGGCTGCATTTGATCGCTTTCACCTTGGGGTGGAGTTGGTGCTGCTGGTGGGATTCCTGTGGTTCGTGGTGTCGCACTGGAAGAATCGGATTCGGATGGAGGCGGCCTGAGCGCCCCCTGCTATTCTGGCAGAGCAATGCCTGAAGAACAGCGCGTTCTAACTCCCTCGCAAACATCGGTCGTCAAGCGGCTCAGATTCAGCACCGATTCGAGTCTTCGCCGCCACTATCTTTTGACCGATGAGAAGGTCATCTCCAATCTGCGGGTTGGATTGTTGCTTGAGGTTCTCGACAAACTTGCCGAAGATACGGCTCTGCGCTATGTGCGGCGGAGTTATCCCACTGCGCGTGTTGTGACTGCTGCGATGGATTCGCTGCGAGTGAGGAATGTGCCCGATGAGAACTGCGATATGGTTCTGCGGGCGCGAGTGAACCTGGTGGGCACGACCTCGCTTGAGGTTGGCGTGCGGATCGAGCAGCCAGGAAATCCCGCGCTGCATGTTGCGTCCTGCTACTTTACGATGGTCGCTCGGCTCCGCGATGAACAGGGGATTGAGCGCAGCGTTCCTCTGCCGGGGTTGGAGTGTCGCAGCAAACTCGACGTTCTTCGTGCGGACCGAGCGCGGCGACGGCGGGAGAGTTACCGCGAGTATTTGAACGCTGCGGAGGCTCCTCCCACTGCTGAGGAGTACGCGCTGCTGCGTCGACTCCATGAGGCGCAGGAGCAACCCGGCGCGAATATTTTGCTTGCCTCTACTCTCACTGCGAGCAGTTGGGAGCGCACGTATCTTGAGCATGAGAATGTGCCACACAAGATCTTTGGCGGCTATGTGGCGCATCGTGCGTACATGATTGCGCACATCTGCTCCGAGATGGTGACGAGTCATCGTGCGCTGCTGGTCAGCGTCGATCGCATCAACTTTCACCAGCCCGTGCGCATGGGCGATAAGCTCCATTTCGTCAGCCGGGTGGCCTTCACGGGCAAGACTTCGATCACCGTGGAAACTTCAATCACCCGCATCAGCCGGGATCGCAAGAGCACTGCGTTGAGTAATGTGTGCACGTTCACGTTTGTGAATGTGGACCCGGAGTTGCGTCCGATGCCGGTTCCGGCGATCTATCCGACGACGTATGCGGAAGATGCGCGGTATCTGGCTGGATACCGACGCCACCAGGCTCATCTTGCGCCGCGTAAAAATGCGAAGGATGGACTTGCTGGCTGAATGCGGTCGGCATAGCGGCGTTCCACAGGGCCACTGGTGTCCGGGATAGGCTGCCTTGGGAGGTGAACATTGGGCGGTGAAGTGTTGGAGGAGAAGAGGTTGGCGGGCCACTTAGCGGCCTGCTGGTGTATGCTTTTTCTCACTCCCCGGGCCATGGATCGAATTCTGCATTGAACGGAAAGGTGGAATGCAATGCCCAGTTACATGATTCAACTGTCCTATAGCCCCGAAGTATTGGCGGGTTTCATTAAACATCCTACCGACCGCACCGAGGTGATCAGCAAACTGGTCCAGAAGATCGGTGGCAAGTTGGTGGGGAGTTGGTTCTCCTTTGGGGATTACGACGCGGTCATCATCCTCGATGGATCGGACAACGTCAGCGCTGCAGCTTGCTCGATTGCCGTCTCTTCGACCGGTGCGTTCAAGGCCTTCAAGACCACTCCCATGCTCGGCATCGAGGAGGGAATGGCGGCGATGAAGAAGGCCGGGACGCTGGGGTACAAGCCACCCAACGCGAAGAAGAAGTAGAAGATCGGCGAAACGTGCGGCGCTATTCCGCGGGAGATGCGGCGCCTGCGGGAGCGCACGTGCGCTCAGAGGCGGGCGAAATGCACTAAACTCAAAGCAGCATGTTTGAGAATCTAAGCGACAAACTCCAGCGTTCCTTTAAGACTCTGCGCGGCCAGGGCACGATCACCGACGAAAATGTCGGCGAGGCTCTGCGCGAGATCCGACTTGCATTGATCGAGGCCGACGTCAGCCTCTCCGTTGTGACCGAGGTGGTCGAGCACATCCGCGAGCGCGCCCTGGGCACGCAGGTGACGACCGCGCTCTCGCCCTCCGAGCAGATCGTGAAGATCGTTCACGATGAGCTCATCAATATATTGGGCAAGGACACGGCGCGCTTCAGGACCTCATCGCAGCCGCCGAGCGTGATCCTGATGGCGGGCCTGCAGGGCGGCGGTAAGACGACCACCTCGGCCAAGCTTGCGGGCTGGCTGAAGAAGGCGGGGCACCGGCCGATGCTGGTGTCGGTCGACGTGTACCGGCCGGCTGCGCGCGAGCAGTTGCGGCTGGTGGCTCAGGCGATTGGCGCGAATGTTTATGAAGGCAAGCTCGACCCCGACACGAAGCACGGCACGGACGATGTGCTGCGGCTGGCGAAGGAGGCGAAGCGCGACGCGGCAAACTTTGGCTGCGACATCCTGATCGTCGACACGGCGGGGCGCAACCAGATCGCCGCCGACTTGATGGATGAGATGGCCGCGCTGAAGAAGCTGATGAATCCCAGCGAGATTCTTTTCGTCGCGGACGCGATGACCGGGCAGGATGCGGTCAAGTCGGCGAAGGCGTTCCACGATCTGCTGGCGCTGACGGGCGTCATCCTGACCAAGATGGACGGCGATGCTCGGGGCGGTGCTGCGCTCTCGATTCGGCACGTGACGGGTGCGCCGATCAAGTTCCTCGGCACCGGCGAGAAGCCCGACGCGTTTGAGCCGTTCCATCCCGACCGCATCGTCGGCCGCATCATGGGCTTCGGCGATATCGCTACGCTGCTGGAACATGCCGAAGAGAAGCTCGATCGTGGCAAGGCGGAGCAGTTCGCGAGGAAGGCGCTGTCTGGCGACGGATTTTCGCTGGAGGATTTTCGCGATCAGTTGCGGCAGATCAAGAAGATGGGCTCGATGAAGTCGATCCTGAAGATGCTGCCGTCGGTGGGGCCATTTGCGGGTATGGCGCAGGCTGCGGAGAATGTCGACGAGGGGCAGTTCAACCGCGTGGAGAGCATCATCAACTCGATGACGGCGAAGGAGCGGCGCGACCACGAGATCATCAACGGCAGCCGGAGGAAGCGGATCGCGCGCGGCTCGGGGACGACGGTGCAGGACGTCAACAACCTGCTGCGTCAGTACGCGCAGATGCGGAAGATGTTCAAGAGCATGGGCGGCGGCGGGGGCATGAAGGCGCAGCAGAGGATGATGAGCCAGATGCAAGGGCGGCAGAAGTTTGGACGATAGTGCGAGGTTTCGGACTTACGGGTCACCGTTGTTCAGAAGAGCGGTGGATACCCTTTCCAACTAGTTCATCCGGCTTGTAATCTCGAAAAAATGGCGGTTCACCAAGCCAATTCGACGGCGGCAGATTTGATTTTCGCAATATTGCAAAAAAGGTATAATGAGTTATGTCATGGTCCGTAGAGTTTTTCGACCAGGACGTGCAGTCATCGCTCGATGCGCTTCCTCTCGACGTTCGTGCCAGCTTCCAGCGCATCGTGGAATTGATCCAGTCCCATGGCCTGGAACGCGTGCGCGAGCCTTACGTCAAGCACCTTGAGGGCGCGCTTTGGGAGATGCGCATGAAGGGCAGAAGCGGAATCGCTCGTGCGGTTTATGTGACAGCAGTTGGGAAACGGATTGTCGTTGTCCATGTCTTCGTAAAGAAGACGCAGAAGACACCACGGCGGGAGATTGAAATGGCCCTAAAGCGGGCGAAGGAGGTTCAATGAAGCGCAAGTTCATTCCGGTAGACGAGTCCTTCGCGCAGTGGAAGAAAGACCCTAAATACGCCGCTGCCTACGCCTCGCTCGAAGAGGAGTTCGCGTTGGCATCCTCCCTGATCAAGGCTCGCAGCGAGGCGGACATGACCCAGGAACAGGTCGCTAAAGCAATGGGAACTACCCAGGCGGTGGTTGCACGACTTGAGAGCGGAAAGGTGTTGCCATCCACTCGGACGCTGGAGCGCTTTGCCAAAGCGACCCGCTCGCGACTGCGTATCACTTTTGAGCCTCGAGAGAAACGATCTTCTCAGGCCTTATCGTAGACGGACTTGGAGTCGAAGTCGCCTTGATCGAAGGTGACGTGGGTTGCCTTGGTGAGGACTTTGCCGTCGTCCGAGAGCGTGTAGGTCGACTTCAAAGTTCCCTTGGCATCCTGGAAGCTTGTGGTTTGTGTGATGACCAGAGAGCTGCCCTGCCACTCCGCTTTGGAGGTGAGGATTCTGAAGGGCGACTCCGCGGGGAAGGCGTCCGCTGCGAGTGGCGTGTCGGTGCCGTCAAGCTTGGCGGCGAAGGTGTAGTTCATCTTGCCAAACTGACTCTCGGACGCAATCGTGACCTTCACCTCGGTGTCCGTCTGCGCGACCGTGTAAGTTTCACTGTCTGGCGCCATCTGGCCGAGGTCGCTCTTCTGCAGGTTCAACTTCCATGTTCCGGCAAAGTTCGGCTTGGCCTGACCGGCGGTCTGCGCGATGCCGACTGCGGCTAAGGTTGCAAACACCAACGCTATAGCGAATCTTCTCTTCATGAGGCTTCTCCATTTTACGAATCCGAATTTCGGGATGAATGTATCACGGATGCGGAGAGGCAATGAAACCGTGGCTATCGTGAGACGGGTGTTGGCTGGCGATCAATAACAGAAAACGCCCACCTCAGGTTCGAGGTGGGCGTTGATATTCGGGCTACTTCTGGTTAGGTTGTGTTCCGGTAATGCGACGAGGGCTGGTTAGCGCCTTCCGCCGCCTCCGCGTCCACCACCGCCACCGCCGCCTCCGCGGAAGCTACCACCACCACCGCCGCCGCCTCGGAAACCGCCGCCACCGCTGACCTGGCCGCGACCGCCGCTGTAGCCGCCACGTGCGACTCCTGCGTAACCGCTGCGTTGACCACCCGCGTATCCGCCACGCGCTGCATAACCGCCACGTCCAGCGTATCCGCCGCGCGCTGCATATCCACCGCGTCCGTAGTCGCCGCGGGCGTAGCCGCCACGATAGCCGTACCCGCCACGATAGCCGTACCCGCCGCGCAGCCAAGGTCCGGCACCGATGAAGATACCGCCGTTGAACCAGTCTGGCCCATAGAATCCATAAGGCGCGCAGGCATAGGGCGCGTAGTCATAGTAGCCATAGGAGCATGCCGGAGGGCCGTAACCGTAAGCGTAGCCAGGATCGCCGTAATACCCGCCTACCGGGCCAACGCCGACTCCGACCGAGACCTGCGCATGGGAGTATGCTGCCGGGACACTGAGAACTGCGAGCAAAGCAAAATACTTGAGAAACCGCATTCTGTTACCTCCAGGCAGGAACCGTAGTTCCTGCGGGCCCAGATGCTTGCGCATTTGCCCTATTCATATGAACCCGAATACCCCCTAGATGTTGCTTAGTTCGACAGTCCCCCAATTGCAGCGCATCCGCTATCTCCAGGTGCAGAGGTTAACCCCGTTGCGTTGCCTCAGTTGCGCTCGAGCACTGCGGCAAAGAATCCGTCGCAAGCGTGGACGCCGGGCAGTGTGCGGAGTGCTCCGCCGTTGATTGCTGAGGCTATTAGCGCAGAAGCGGCGTCGCGCGGAAGGATGCCGGCGGTGGCCAGATTTGCGATCAGCGGCTCGACGGAGATCTGGCGAAGACCTGCTTCGGACGCTGCGGCATCGACGATGCGCTCGTTCTCTTCGGGCTCGAGCGAGCAGGTGGAGTAGACGAGACGGCCGCCGGGAGCGAGGCGTCGTGCGGCTCCGAGGAGAAGGTCGCGCTGCCGAGTCGCCTGTCGCGCGAGGTCTTCCACGCGGAGGCGATGGCGTATCTCGGGATTGCGCGCAAGGGTGCCTGTGCCGCTGCATGGCACGTCGCATAGGATGAGGTCGAATTTTGCTTCTGGTTCAGATGCTGTCGCAGCCGAAGCATCGAGGACACTGGTGCGCACACGTTGCGCGTAGGCATATCGCCGAAGCCGAGCCGTGGTGTGGCTGAGGCGTTTGGCGCTGATGTCGGTGGCGAGAATGTCTGCGTTTGGGAGGCGCAGTGCGAGCATGAGCGTCTTGCCGCCGGGCGCGGCGCAGCAGTCCCACACGCGCGGCGGGCGCTCGCCGGTGAAGGGAAGTGAGGCGGCTGCAAGTTCCGCGACCAGGCGCGAGCCGTCGTCCATCTGCGGTGCGGACTGGCTGGGATGGGCCGCGGTCGGAGGCGGTTCGGTCGCATCTGTGTGCTGGTTGGGGAAGAGAGACCCTGACTGCGGCTCGCGTTGATCGTACTCGCAGATGGCGAGCGCGGCTTCGCGGCCATACGCAGCGACCCAGCGCTCGACCAGCCGGCGCGGATGTCCGAGGCGCTCGGCGAAGGCGGCAGGGGATTCGAAGATGCGCGTGCCGGGCTTCTGCGCCGCGGCCATCTTACGCAGCACAGCGTTGACCATGCCCGCTGCATGAGGTTGGCCGGCGGCGCGGCACATCTCGACGCTCTCATTCAAAACGGCGTGCGCGGGGATGCGATCCATGTGCAGCAGTTGGAACGCTCCCATGCGCAGCGCGAGCGCCACCGGCTCGGCCAGCCTCTGGTCGGGGCGCGCGAGAAGTTTGCTGATGCGGGCGTCGAGCGCGATCTGCCAGCGCAGCACGCCCATGACCAGCGCTGTCGCAAGGTTGCGGTCCTCGGGGGTGAGTTCTGCGGTTCGAGGCGAGTGGAGCAACTCATCGCTGTGGCCTTTATTTTCACCGACCACGGTGAGAATCTCGAATGCGGCCGCGCGTGCTGGGGTGATCTTCGCGATCGCCTCGGCCACCGAAGCGGTGGGACCTGCGGAGGCGGGGCGTGCACGCACTGCGGGCCGCTTTGCTGGCTTCGCGCCAGTGCCTGACGTCGGCGTCAAAGGCCTAGCCTCTCGCCGCTGCGAACCTGAAAGCCGCGGAGAAATTCGGCCGCGCTCATACGGCGCTTGCCTTCCATCTGCACCTCGTCGAACACGATGGCGGTGCCGTCGCCGCAGCCCACTGCCATCTCGTCGCCGAGGACGTGCAAGACTCCAGGGTCGACGTCGACTGAAGTCCCAACATGCATGCGATGCACGATCAGCTTCTTTCCGCGCAGCAGAGTGTGCGCTCCCGGCCAGGGTTGAAATCCGCGCCAGCGATTGTAGATTTGATGCGCGGCGCGGGTGAAGTCGATCGCACCATCTTCGCGGGTGAGGATCGGTGCGAGCGTTGCCTGCGACTCGTCCTGCGGCTGCGCCGCGAGGATTCCGGCGGAGAGGCGCGCGAGGGTTTGGACCATCAGTTGCGCGCCGACGTCCGACAAGGCACTGAACACGGCTGGCGCGGTCTCATTGGGAGCAATGGGAATGGTGTGCGCGAGGAGCATGTCGCCTGTGTCGAGGCCTTCGTCGATGCGCATCGTGGTCACGCCCGTCACCGTGTCGCCGTTTGCAATGGCCCACTGGACGGGTGCGGCGCCTCGGTATTTCGGCAGCAGCGACCCGTGCAGATTGATGTTTCCCAGCGGCGGCAGATCAAGCATCCAGCGCGGGATGATGCGGCCATAGGCTACGACCACAATTGCGTCGGGGCGCACGGCTTCGAGTTGCTCGCGAAACTCCACGTTGGTCTTGATCTTCTCCGGCTGGACGATCGGAATTCCATGCGCAAGCGCGGCGCGCTTCACCGGAGGAGCCTGCATCTCCATGCCGCGTCCTGCGGCCCGGTCGGGCTGCGTCACGACGAGCGCGACGTCATGGCACGAGATTACGGCTTCGAGCGTCGGCACCGCGAACTCGGGCGTTCCACAAAAGACAAGCTTCAAGCATTCACCCTTTGAACAGCAGCTATTAGCCTTTAGCTCTTAGTCGTTACAGGCTAGAAGCTAACAGCTAAAGGCTAATGGCTATTCCCATCACCACTCGCCGTTCTTCTGCATCTTGCGGATCTTGCGCAGCACCAGTTCGCGCTTCAGTCGGCTGATGCGATCGATGAAGAGCACGCCGTTGAGGTGGTCGATCTCGTGCAGCAGTGCGCGCGCCAGCAACTCTTCGCCTTCGACTTCGAACCATTCGCCGTGTTCGCTCTGGGCCTTTACTTTGACCCATGCAGCACGATGCACTTTTTCGCGAATATCGGGCAGGCTGAGGCATCCCTCTTCTTCCGTCTGCTTGCCTTTGGTCTCGACGATCTCGGGATTGATCAGCACCAGCTTGTCTTTGGGGTTCTTCTTGAAGCTGATGTCGATGACGGTAAGCCGTTGCGAGATGCTGATCTGCGGCGCGGCGAGGCCGATGCCCTGCGCTACGTACATGCTCTCGAACATCTCCGCCACCAGCGTCTTCAGAGCGTCGTCGAAGACCGTTATCGGGGCCGCTGGCCGCGCAAGAACGGGGTCGGGATACTTTATGACTTCGTGGATCTTAATTAATTCTTTGGTCGCCATTTTCTTCCCCGACGCCTTCGCTTTTCCTCTGCGCTTCGCCAACTAGTACGCTCGAATTTGTTCGCAATAGCCCGTGTAATTTCGCTCCATCTCACGCAGCGAGTCTCCGCCAAACTTGTCGATCACCAGGCGTGCTATGGTCAGCGCGACCATCGCCTCCGCGGCTACTCCCGCCGCCGGGACCACGCACACGTCGCTGCGTTCGTACGCAGCCTTCACGGGCTCGCGGGTGGCGAAGCTGACCGACGCAAGCGGGCGGCGCAGCGTCGAAATCGGCTTCAGATAGCCGCGCACGACAATGTCCTTGCCGTTCGAGATGCCGCCTTCGATGCCTCCGGCGTTATTTTGTTCGCGGGAAAATTTCGTGAAGTCGCCATCTTTGCCGTCGCCGGCTGCGTCGTAGCCGATTGCATCATGCACCGCAGAGCCGAGCGATTCCGCCGCTGTCACTCCGCGGCCAATCTCGACCGCCTTGACGGCCTGCAGGCTCATCACGGACTGGGCGAGAAGGCCGTCCATGCGCTCGTCCCAGTTGGCGTGCGTGCCCACGCCCGGGGGAAGGCCGTGGACGACAACTTCGAAGATGCCGCCGACCGTGTCGCCTGTCCTCAGCGCGACATCCACTTCGGCCTTCATCTTCTGCTCATCGTCGGGATCGACGCAGTTCAGCAGCACTTCATCCTTCGACTGCAGCGCGGCGATCTCTTCCCACGTTGCGGGCCGCGAAAGCTCGGCCTTACCCACGCGGATCACGTGGCTCGCCAGCTCAACGCTGAGGGCGCGGAGCAACATCTTGGCGATCCCGCCGCAGGCTACACGGGCTGCGCTCTCGCGGGCGCTGGCACGCTCCAGCACATAGCGCGCGTCGGGGAAGTCGTACTTCAGGCTTCCGGCGAGGTCCGCGTGGCCGGGACGCGGACTGGCCACGGCCTTGTGCTTCGACGGGTCGCCCGTTTCGACCGGCAGAATCTCTTCCCAGTTTTTCCAATCATTATTGGCGATAGTCATCGCGACCGGCGAGCCGATGGTCTTGCCGTGGCGCACGCCGCTGAGGATGTGGGCCGTGTCGCGCTCGATGCGCATGCGACCACCGCGTCCATAGCCCTTCTGGCGCCGCCACAACTCGCGGTCCAGAAACGCCTGGTCGACCGGCACACCTGCCGGTAACCCGCTCACCAACGCCACGAGGCTCTCGCCGTGGCTCTCCCCCGCAGTTGAAAAACGCAGCATCTATCTCACTCAGCCTAAAGATAGATTGTAACAACTCTCTTTTTCCCCAAACGGCTCATAGAGTTGCGAAGGAAACGCCGTCGACCGAGCGTTCCGTCAGCACCTGGTCGATGGCCCCGGCGGTGCCCTCGGGATTGGTTGCAGCGGCAAGAACAGCAACGCGATTCCACAAACGAAGGAGGAACATAAGCGGTGTCCTTTCTCCCGAGCTATCAATCGTCCGCAGAGCCCGCCAGTCACGATTCGACGCATCGATTTCGCAATGTGTGTTCCAATTCAAATGGGTCGAAATTGTACCTTGCGTTGGCCCGTTTTGAAGAACAGAAATCCGCCGGGTACAATCCTGGTGTGCGGCTGCCGGGGGCATTGCGAGATCTTACGCGTGACCGCCCGTGATCGGCGTCACAGCTCAATTGTGGCGGGTGGACTATATCCAAAGAAAGACTCACAATATTAGAATTACGGCGTTCACAGACAGGGAAGTGCGATGGCTCTAAAGCTAAAAGTAAACAACGTTGAGACGACTGTGGATGTGCCGCCGGACACGCCATTGCTGTGGGTCCTGCGCGACGTCCTCGACCTCCAAGGCTCCAAGTACGGATGTGGAATCGGCCAGTGCGGCGCATGTATGGTCCATGTGAATGGCGTGCCGACGCGCTCCTGCACGACCCAGGTAGGGTCTATCGGGGACCAGGCGATTACCACGATCGAGGGCCTCTCTCCCAATGGCACGCACCCGGTGCAGGTGGCTTGGGAGCAGGTGGACGTGGCACAGTGCGGCTACTGCCAGGCAGGCCAGATTATGACGGCCGCGGCGCTGCTGTCCCAGACGCCACATCCGACGGACTCCGACATCGATACGGCGATGAGCGGCAACCTGTGCCGTTGCGGAACCTATCTGCGCATTCGGCAGGCGATCCACCAGGCCGCCTCAGCGGGCACATCGGGCGCAGCCGCCCCACAGAAGTAAGAAATGGAGACTCACCCCATGCGTCTCAATCGGCGATCCTTCCTGCAAATGAGCGCCCTGACCGGCGGAGGGCTTGCGCTCGGCTTCTTCGACTCTCCGTTTGTCTCCGCGCAGGGCCCGGCGAGAACAGACCTTTCGCCGCGCGCGTTTATCAACATTGCCGCCAACGGGACGATCACCCTGATGGCAAAGGCTCCGGAGATCGGTCAGGGCGTGAAGACGATGCTGCCCATGATGATCGCCGAAGAACTGGACGCGGACTGGAGCAAGGTGCGCGTCGAGCAGGCCGACCTGGACGATCATTTTGGGGGACAATCCGCAGGCGGGAGCACCTCGACGCAGGGCAACTATCTGCCTATGCGCCGCGTGGGCGCCGCGTGCCGGCAGATGCTGATCACCGTGGCCGCGAAACGCTGGGGCGTCGCCGAGGCGGAGTGCACGACCGCGCCGAGCCGCGTGCTGCATGGCAAATCGGGGCGTTCCTTCGGTTATGGGGAACTTGCGGTTGATGCCGCAGCCCTGCCTCCGCCGAGCATGGATTCGGTGAAGCTGAAGGATCCGAAGGATTTCCGCATCCTCGGCAAACCACAGGCCAATGTAGATATTCACGCCATCGTCACCGGCAAGCCGCTGTTCGGCATCGACTGCAAGGTGCCGGGCATGCTGCACGCGGTCATTCAGAAGTGTCCCGTGTACGGTGGCAAGGTGAAGAGCGCCAATCTGGACCAGATCAAGAAAATGCCCGGCGTGCGCCATGTTTTGATCATTGGAAGCGCACAAGCCGCTTCCGCTGGCGCGTCCAATTCCACCATTGAGCCCGGTGTGGTCATTGCGGCCCCCGGTATGGAGCTTGGGGTGGCGATTGTGGCCGATACCTGGTGGCAGGCGCAGACAGCGCGAAAGAGTCTCCAGATCGATTGGGACTACGGCGCGGGAGCCACGCAGAGCACCGACCAATTCTCCCAGAAGGCTGCCGATTTGATGACGGCGGCGCCTCAGAACACGTTGCGCAGTTACGGCGACGTGAATGCGGCGCTGACGGGCGCAACCAAGGTCGTCGAGGCCACCTACGCCTATCCATTTCTGGCCCACGGAACCCTGGAGCCGATGGACACTACCGCCTCCTACAAAGACGGCAAGATGGAGTTGTGGACGACCAGCCAGTCTCCCGCTGGAGGCCGTGGGCAGGTAGCCCGCGCCCTGAACATGCAGGCCAGCGACATCACGGTGCATATGTGCCGCATCGGCGGCGGTTTTGGACGGCGCCTGACGAACGACTACATGGTGGAGGCCGCGTGGCTCGCCAAGCAGGTGGGAGTCCCGGTGAAGCTGCTGTGGGCGCGCGAAGACGATATCGCGCACGACGACTACAGGCCCGGCGGGTTCCATTCGTTCAAGGCGGGGGTCGATGCGCAGGGCAAGATGGTGGCTTGGCGCCAGCATTTCATTACCTACGGCGAGGGCCAGCGTTACGTGTCCGGCGGGACGCTGGACGCTGTTGAGTTTCCCTCAGGCCGAGTGCCGAACTACGCGCTCCACGCCTCGGCCCAGCCGCTGATCCTGCGCACCGGGGCATTGCGTGCGCCGGGCCACAATGCTTACTGCTGGGCCATCAAAGGCTTCCTGGATGAGGTTGCTACCGCCGCTGGGCGGGATCCGCTTGAGTTCCACCTCGAACTGCTGAACGCGACCCCTGTGCCGATGGTTGCCGAAGCAGGCCGCCGCGGCGGCAACGATACGATGAACCCCGAGCGCCTGAAGGGAGTGCTCCAACTGGTAGCAGAGAAGTCCGGCTGGGCAAATCGCAAGAATACTCCCGGCCACGGGATGGGCATTGCCTGCCACTACTGCCACGCGGGCTATTTCGCGGAGGTGGCGGAGGTCACCGTCGACGCCCGGAACCGCATCAAGGTCACCAAGGTGTGGGCCGCGGGCGATGTGGGCAACCAGATCATGAATCCCTCGGGCGCCGAATCCCAGGTGCACGGCTCGATCATTGAAGGCATGAGCCAGATGCAGCAGGAGATCACGCTGGTCGGTGGCAAAGCCCAGCAGACGAACTATAACAATCATCCGCTGCTGCGCTTCCGACAGGCACCGGCCATCGAACTTTTCTGGCGCAAGACGGAGTTTCCGCCAACCGGCCTGGGCGAACCTGCGCTGCCGCCGGTCTTGCCGGCAATTGCCAACGCAGTATTTGCCGCGACCGGTAAGCGAATCCGGACGCTTCCGCTGGCACGCAGCGGGTTCAGCTTCGCCTAAGCGGATCGCCGTGGGGCCGGGCCGCGCATTGGGCGAGGTGTCGGGCTACTTCGTGTGCTCGTCGCCGTAGACTACGGACCGACCGGGAGCCGCAGTCAGACCCTCGGTTGAGATCGTTCCCCGCATCTGTGGATCCACGGAGAGCAGCACGTCGCTGCCGACGCCGGAGAACGTACGGCTGTTGCGCACGATCGATCCTTGCGACCGCTCCATCCGCACCACCGGCTCGTCCTTCGGCAGACGGCGCGACGCGACGTGATCGAGTTCGGCCTCAGGACAGTCCTCCACCAGAAACGCCGGGCCTTTTTCTACGTTGAGTTGTACGTTGTGTAACTCCATGCCTGACGCGTGCACGAGGTGCGCACCGAGCGTGCCCGTTCCAATCACGTCCGAGATGCGCAGGCCGTCGATCGGGCTCTCGGGCAATCCGTCCACATCGATGAGCTGCTTCGCGCCATCGATGGTGACGCCATCGATAGCGATGTTTGCGAAGCCGGGCGTATTCGCGGCCTTCGGCATGGCGACGCGCGACTCCTTCGTCTCGCCTTCCATCATGTAGAAGTTCGTCACATCGATCGCGGTCCCGACATTGCGCATCGTCCAGTTGGAGAAGCGCAGATTACTGACAACACCGCCGCGCCCGCGCCGGCTCTTGATGCGAATTCCCGCCTGCGTATCGACCGCGGTCATATTGCTGGCGACGATATTGCGCACGCCGCCCGAGGTCTCCGAGCCGATGGTCACAGCCCCGTGCGCGTGATGCACGGTGCATCCGGTGATGGTCACGTCCTCGGTTGGCCGGTTGACGCGCAGGCCGTCGGCGTCCTTGCCGCTCTTGATCACGATGCCGTCGTCGCCGGTGTCGATGTAGTCGTCGGTGAGATGCACGAAGCGGCTCGAGTCCACCACGATCCCGTCCGTCTGCACGCCCGGATAGGTCTCGATCACCACGTTCCGCACGACTGCGTATTCCGTGTAGAGCAGATGAATGGTCCACATGGCCGCGCCCTCAAAGTGCAGCCCATCCACCAGCACATTCTTGCTATTCATGAAGCGCAGGAACGACGGCCGCAACTCCTCCGCCGCAGCCGTGTACTCAGCGTCGGAGATCGGCTTGTGCGCTTCCAGGTCGAGCAGCAACTTCTCCCAGTTGTCCCCATTTGCGCTGCCAAGATCGGTCGCCGTGGGTTGGTTGCGGCCATGCAGTTTGATCCAGTCGGCCTGGCTCGTAATCAGGGTGCCTGGGCCCACCACCTGCACGTCTTCCAGATCGTGCCCGCCGATCAGGGGCACCGGCGTCAGCGTCTCGACACCCTGCTGCCGCCCCTTGGTCAGCGGAAGCATCTGCGCCGGGAATGTCACGATCGCGCCGGCTTCGAACTCCAGGCGCAGGTGGCTCACTAGTTCAATTGGCCCCGATGTGTAGTGTCCAGCGGGCACGTAGACCGTCCCGCCGCCAGCGGCCTTCGCAGCCGCGATCGCGCGGGCGAAGGCTTCCGTGGCGGGCGCGCTGCCATCACGCTTCGCGCCATATGCGGTGACGTCGAAGACTGGACGCCCTGCTGCTGGCGGCTGCTGACCCGCGCCAGTCAACGCTGAGCCCGCGATCGACGCACAGGCAACGAGAAGCACTGCTAATTTCGTCCGGATCATTTCCTACTCCTCGTCCAGGTACGCCTTCGAGTTCAGCAGCGGGCGTTCCATGCTGCGCACCCAGTCGGTCATCTCCGCGCCGCTCTTGCCCGAGGCTGCGTCGCGGCCGAACTCGTTGCGCATCGCCTGCATCTTGGCCTCGACGTCGTCGAGCGCGCTCAGCAGGATCGCCTCAGGCGTCATCGGCAGCTTCGGTGAGCCGAACTCATACTTACCGTGATGGCTTAGGATCATGTGCTCCACCAGCACGCGCAGCTTCTCCGGAAATCCGGGCAGGGTTGCGATCTTTTCGCGGAGCATGCCCTGCGCGATGGAGATGTGCCCGATCATCTGGCCTTCGAGCGTATAGCTGAAGGTCGTTCCCCAGCTCAGTTCGCGCACCTTGCCGATGTCGTGCAGGATTGCGCCCGTCACGAGCAGGTCGATGTCGACTTCGGGGTAGAATGGCGCTGTTGCGCGGCACACCCGCACCAGCGTCAGTACGTGCTCCAGCAGGCCGCCGATCCACGCGTGATGCAGTACCTTCGCTGCGGGCGCCTCGCGGTAGGCTGCGCCTATCGTCTCATCGTCGAGGAACGCGAAGACCAGCCGGCGCAGGTCGGGATTCGCGAAGGAATCCACATAGCCACGCAGCTCAGTCCACATCTCGCCGATATCGAACTTCGTTGTGGGCACAAAGTCCGCCGTATTGACCTCGGAGGCCGCGGCCAACCGCATCTTGCTGACCGTGATCTGCCACTTTCCTGTCGAGGTTGGGGGGTACTTCGAGACCTTTCCGTGCACCTTGACGTAGCAGCCCTCGGTGCAGGTCTCCAACGCTGAGGCAATCTCGTCCCACATCTTTGCGTCGATCGAGCCGGTTTTATCGCTGAGGGTCAGTGCTAGATACTGTCCGCCGCCAGTCTTCTTGTCTCGTACCGATATCGACGACACCGCAAAGAAGGTCGTCACCGCAACGCCATCGAACTTCGCAGCGTCCTCTATAAAGAAATCTTTCATACTGGCAAGCATACGTCGTACGGGCGATTCACAGCCAGAGGCGCCAACGCGATCCTGTTGGGCGCGTCGGCGCGAAGGGGTGAGCGATCGAGCAGGTGTTGCGCCACTAAGCTTCGCATGCGAACTACGGCTGCGTGGCTGGGGGCGGCGTCACCGGGGGAAGCTTCGACGGATCTGGCGGCGGTGTCACTGCGGGCTCGCCGTTGTCGCGCACATTCTTCGGCGGAATCGGCGTTGCGTCAGGCTTGGGCGCCGGTGGCGCGGGCGCCTTCTCCTGGATACGCTCCTTGGGTGCGCCCTTCACCTTCTGCTTTTTCTTCTTGGAGGCGGTGTCTCCGCTAAGACCGAGCGCGTCGCTCTGGGTCTTCTGCGTTGCCTTCTCTTCCGCAGTCAGGGGAGGTGGAGTTGCCGCAGTCTTTTGCTTTACCTTGGCCACCTTTGCCGCGGCTTTGACCTTGGCTTCCATCGGCGCGCGGTCGCTGAAGCGGGTCTTGCCGCGTGCGGGCCCCTTGGGGCCAAGCGGGTCGGAGTCGGAAGCGATAGTAGGCGATTGGTCGTTGTTGGATGCGATCGCTGCACCCGGCGCTGGGAGCACGCTGGAGGTCGCTCCGGGGCCTTGGTCGGCGCCCGCGGTTAACGTCTCTTCGGCCGCGGAAGGAAGTGTGCTTCGCGGCGCCTGGCCGAAGCGGATCTTCTCGCGCCTGACCTTCCTGGGCTTCTTGCCCGCAACGTTCACCGTCTTTGCGGACGGAGCGACGGCGGAGGCCGAAGCTGCCGGTGACACGGCTGCTACCGCTGGCTTAGTCGTAGCGGCTGGTGCGGGGCGGCCATGATCGAGCCGCGCTTTCTTTTCGACCTTCTTCTTTTCCGGCAGCGGCGTCGACGATGCAAACACCTCTTTGGTCTGTTTGGGGCTCGCGC